>JALHNK010000086.1 GCA_022843565.1 Phycisphaerales bacterium | reverse complement strand
CGTCCCCTCAGAGCGCGACAATCCGCGTCTGCTCTTCATGACGCGCTCGGATGTCGTCGCGCTGCCGGACGATACGGACCTCGACGCGATCTACCCGGACATGATCGAGCTCGGGCGGCACACTGCCCCGCTGCGATACAACTACGCACCGGGCGCAGACGATGACGGCGTGACGGCGGTCGTTTCCATTGACGATCTGCCCGGCCTGGACAACCGGCCCGGCCAGTGGCTCGTGCCCGGCATGCTTGTTGAGAAGGTCGAGGTGTTGATCCGCTCGCTGCCCAAGCGATTGCGGGCGGCGTTCAGCCCTGTGGAGCCCGTGGCTCGCGAGCTCGTGCTCGGCCCGAACGCGATCGCGCGCAGCGGCACCAGCCGCCCGCTGATTGAGTCGCTGGCGCAGCGACTCAGCGAGATGGCCAAGACGGAGATCTACCCGCAGGAGTTCGCCAGCGCCGTGCTCGATCCGCACCTGCGCATGAACTATCTCGTGGAGGATCGCGCCGGGCGAGCGCTGGCGCAGGGACGCGAGATCGGCGACCTTCGCGCGCACCTGCACCGCAAGCTCACGCGAGCGATCGAGAGCGCGCCGAACCCCAAATTCCAGATCGACAGCCTCAGCGATTGGACTTTCGACGACCTGCCCGAGCGCGTCGAGGTCACACTCGACGGCGGCGTGCGCGTCTCGGCGTATCCGGCGCTCTGGGCGAGCGCCGACGGCACCGCCTCGCTCCGATTGCTCGCGAGTCAGGCCGAGGCGAGCGAGGCGCATCGCCTGGGACAAGTTCGCCTGTTTCGACTCGCGATCGCGCAGGAGCTTCGCAAGTACCTCTCATCGATTAAGGGCTTCGGGCAGCTCTCGCTTCTGCACTCGCCACTGGGAACGCCGGAGCAACTGCGCGACGCGATCGCCGAGCGCGCCTGCGAGCTGACGTTCGTGCGCGATGGCGCGATGGTGCGAACACAGGCGGAGTTCCGGCGTCGCCTGAAGCCCGCCGAGCCGTGGATCGACGACCAGATCAAGGTGACCGCGGAGCTCTTCAGCGAGGTGCTGACCGAGCGGCAGCGCGTCGCGATGGCGCTAAGCACGATGGACGAGGCCTTCCTCGCGCCCGTGAAGGAAGACGCGCTGGGCCAACTCCTGGCCCTGATCCGCCAGGGCTTCCTCGTCTCCACGCCCCTGCGCTGGTTCAGTCAGTACCCGCGGTACCTCCGCGCGCTGGATCGCCGCCTCGCTCGCGCGCGCCTCGGCGGCAACCCGCAGGTCGAGAAGGACCGCCGCCTCGCTTCGGACGTGCGCTCTCGCGAGGCCCGCGCCGCGGCACTCGCCGAATCGATGAGCCCGGACGATCCGCGCTGGCCGGAGCTGCGCGAGTATCGCTGGCTGCTGCACGAGTACCGCGTCTCGGTCTTTGCCCAGGAGCTCGCGTCGCCCGTCACCTCGCTGCTTCACGCGACACCACGCGGCCTGGATGAGCGATGGGCGAAGCTCGCCGGTGGTTGATCCGGCACGCCGGGCACTACGATTGTCGATGCGAGCACTCCTCACGCGTCCGTGGTTCGGCACGCCGGCCCCTCAGTACGCTCGCGCGAGCGTCGGACGGCAGCGCCGCGTGCCGTTTGCAAGACGCGAGTTCCGCGCTCCGAGCCTGTTCGTCATCCTCGGCGCGTTCATCGCGAGCACGTTTGGTGCGAGCATCGCGCACGCGGCTCAGCCCGCGCCCGCCGGCGCAGCGCCCGCGCTGGCGAGCAAGCCAGCCCCGGCGCGTGATCCCGCGACGGCGCTCGGTGATCGTGTGCGAGCAATCACGCACGCACGGGCCGTGGCGCCGGTCGTTGTCATCGTCGGCTCGCCCGCAGAGTATTGCGCCGCGATCGAAGCGTGGCGAGCGGGCCTGATCTTCCCCGTGCTCATCGACGATTCGACCTCGCAGAGCGCCGAGGCCATCGGCCGCTTCGTGCGGGCGTTCGAGCCCGCGTCCGTGGTGAGATACGCGCCCCCACCGGGCGAGCCGGCGCGACTCGATCCGTCGGAGATTGCGGCGCGTGTTCAAGCCGTTGCCGCTCGCGCCATCGCGCCCGACGAGCCCGCGACGCCGCCCGGCGCGGCACCGGCCCCGATCCCGGCCGGCGCGCTCGGCGTCGTGGTCTATGACCCGAGCGATTCCGCCTGGCCCGCGGCCCTGGCGCTCGCCAGCGCGCACGGGCAAACGCCGATCGCCACATCGATCCCACTCCGCCCCGATGGGCTCCTCACGCTCGACGAAGTTCGCACGCTGCAGAAGTCGATCATCGACGGCGCGGCCAAAGCCGGCAACCGCGAGCTCCGCGTCGACCGCCCCGCACCGGACATCGCGATCACCCTGTGTACGAACACCTCCAGCGGCGTCGTGACTGAACAGGCCGATCTGGCCACGCTGCGCGTGCCGCCGCAACTGAAAGCCAAGCCCGGCGAAGCGCTGGCGCTGACAGATGTGCTTGGGCGCGAGCTCGCCGGCCCGCGCGCCGGGCGAGCGTTCGCGTGTGTTGGGCAGATCGGCGGGTCGCTCCGCCAGAGCGCCGAGCGCGCGATGTGCGCGATCTTCCTGCCGCCGCGCGTCAAGAGCGCGTGGCTGTTCGAGTCGTACGCCGGCGGACCGCCCTGGAGCACCTACTCGGCATCGGACGCGGCGAAGGTGCTGCGCGATGCGGGCATCCCGTCGGCGCTCGCCGGCGTCGGCGGGGCGGGCCGAACGCTTGACGCGTGGCACGCCCTGGCCAGATCGGCGCTCGACGTTGACCTGGTGCTGATGAACTCCAGCGGCCTGCTCTACTCGTTCGATCTCGAAGGCGCTGTCGGCGCCGCCCGTGCCGCTGGCACATCCAGCGATGTGCCCTTCGCGCGCCGTCCGATGATCGTCCACATGATCCACTCGTGGTCGGCCCAGCGACCGGGCAACCGCTTCACGATCGGCGGCCGCTGGATCGATCGCGGCGCGTACGCGTACGTCGGTTCGGTCCACGAGCCGTTCCTCAGCGCGTTCGTGCCGACACCCGAGGTCGCCCGCCGGCTGTCGATCGGCCTGCCGCTGGGCCTCGCCGCCCGCCACGCCAACATCTCCGCCTGGCGCGTCACGCTGCTCGGCGACCCGCTGATCACGCTCGCCCGCCCGGGTGCCAAGCCCCGCATCATCAACGAGCCGATCGCGCTGAAGACCAGCGACGTTCAGGAGTCCGTCGCCGCGGATCTGAAGGCCGAGCGCTTCGACAGCGCGATCCGCTCGCTGATCATGCTCGGGCGCGACGAGGGCGTCAGCAAGCTCGCCGGCGCGATGCTCCGCGAGCACCGGGACAAGATCACCCCCGCGCTGGCCACCGGCGCGCTGCTGGCCGCCCATCGCGCCGGTGATTCAGAGCTGATCGCCGACCTCTTCCCCAAGACGATCGACGCCAAGGCCCCGAAGTCCGACGATGATCGCGCGATCGATGCGCTCTGGCAGTCGCTCTTGCCGCTGCGGTCCAAGCTCACGGACAAGCAGCTCGACGTGCTGGCCGCGAACCCGCGCCCGGGCCTCCTGGTGCGCGACGCCAAATCCGCCGCGGAGCTGATCTCGATTCGTCGCGGTCGACCGGCCGCCGCGGCGTACGTCGCCACGCTCCGCTCGCGCGCGGGCGATGACACCGCCCGCAAAGAACTCGAAGCCCTCGAGAAGTCCTACCTGGGGCGCTGATGAACGCCGCGACGCGCCGCCTCGCGTCGCTCAACGCGCCTCGGGGCTCAGCCAATCGGTCTGGCCATCGGTCGCGACAACACGGACGCGCATCTCGCCGGGCCCGCCGTCAATGAACCGCAGGCGCACACCGTCGAGCGCGAGCTCGTCACCAGGCGCCACGGTTCGGACGTGGACGCCCATCGCGCGAAGATCCGCCAGCACACGCGATCCGCCGCCCTGCGGGCGGGCCGCGCTGGCGGCCATGAACCCCTCGCCGACGAGCACATCGGTGACGCCGAGCCTGCGGGCGACACTCGCCCCCGCCGCCGCTCGGTCGGCGCTGGCGCGTGTCAGCACCAGCGTCGAGGCTCGACGCGAGCCGACCGACCGCAGCGCGTTCCACGCCATCGACGGCAGCGCGCCGGCGGTCGATGGCGAGGTGCTCCCGGCGTCGATGATCACGCCATCGCCGGCGTCATCACGAACCACGAAACACCGCCCGTTCCCCGCGTCCACCTCAATCAGCCGCGCCGTGCCGGCCTCGCGCAGCGCGCCGGGTGACAGGATCACCAGCGAGACGTACAGCACGCTGAGGCCAAGCCCGATCGACACCGCCAGCGCCGCCGCGCGGCCCCATCGGAGTGCGGCGCAGATGCTGACGGTGGCCAGGATCGTCCACCACGTCGGCATCGCGGGCCAGGCCCAAGCGCCGCCGGGCAGCGCGTCCAGCGAGCCCGCGATGCTCAGGCTGCACTGCGCCAGCCACTCGGTCAGTGTCCACAGCATCGCCGCTGGGGCGCTGATCGCACCGAGCATCCACGCCGGCGCGATCGCCGATGCCGCGTGGGCGATCAGCCCCGCTCCGAGCGCCGCGTAGGAGCAGCAGAGTGTGAGCGTGAGCACCGGCAGCGCGACAAGGCTCGAGACGAACCCCATCGGCCCGACGACGCCGGTGTGGTCGATGATCGTCGGCGCGCTGACGAGCCACGCCACCAGCGCCGTGGCGATGCTGGCCACAAGCGAGTGCTTGATCCTGATCGCCGCGAGCTGCACGGGCGTGCGGCGCACGCCCGCCAGTTCCGACTCGCTCATCATGCGACCGGCCCAGGGCGAGAGCCATATGAGAGCCGCCGTGACCCCGACACTGAGCTGAAACCCCGGCGAGAGCACGTCCGCCGGTGCCGCCAGCAGCAAGCCGCAGGCGATCCACCCCAGCGTGTTCACGCGATCGTGCGCTCGCCCCATCGCCGCCGCGAGCAAGAACGCCCCGATCATCGCGGCACTTCGGATCACCGGCGCATCAGCCGGAACGATCAGCACATACACGCCGACGACCGCCGCGACGATCGCGTACTCCCAGCGCCCAAAGTCCGCGATCAATCGCAGAATCAGCAGCGTGAGACCGGCCAGAAGCGCCAGGTGAAAGCCGCTGATCGAGAGCGCGTGAATCAGCCCGAGCCGCGCGAACGACTCGTTGATCGGCGCAAGGTCCGGCCCCTCGGTGCCCAGGAGCATCGCGCCGATGAGCGCCCGCGCCGGCGCTCGCGGATCGGCGTCGCGCCGGGCGTCATGCTGAACCCCGCCGCCGCCATCGAGCATCATCCCCGCTTCGGCGCTCCGCCGCAGCGAGCCGAGCATCGCCCACCACGCGCGCCCCGCGCTATCCATCAGTCCCTGGCCATCGGGCGCCGCCTCATCGCCGCTGATCCGCTCACACCCCGCAGCCAGCAGCACGCCGAGGCTGTCCGCCTGCGCATGACGCGGCCGAAAGTCGGTGTCGCTCGCGTTCCTTGGGCCCGGGTGCCCGCGCAGCTCGCCGGTCACGCGAACAAGATCGCCCGCCCGCGCCGCGGCGAATCGCCCCTGCACGATGACGCTCACCACACCCTCGCTCCGCACCATGTCCGAGATCGGGCATCCCGGGTCGCCGGCGCGTCGGAGGGCGAGCTCCACGCGCGTAAACAACCCCGGCGTCCACGGCGCGTCCGTCCACACCGGCGGGATCACGTACTCGCGCGGGTCCGCCCGCAGAGCGCCCACGATCGAGATCGGAATCGCCCCATCGGCGTGGCTCGCCGCGCCCGTTCCATCGCCACCAGCGAGCGTCTGTGCATCGGCTGCCTCGCGAGCGTTCAGGAACTGCCGCAGCTCATCCTGCGGCGCATGATCCACGCGAAGCGACCACGCCCCGGCGCCCACAAACACCATCGCCAGCCACAGCAACACCCGCGCCCCGCCCCACCGCAACGCGCCGGCCATCGCCGCCAGCAGACACACCACGCCGAAGCACGCCGCGGGTGAGATCGGCTCCGGCAAGACGCCCGGCGCGTTCATCGCTCGCGCGCCGAGAATACCCACGACCATCGCGCCCAGCGCCCAAACTCCGCGCCGAGCCGGCACCGCCGGCGCGCGCAGAGGCGAGATCACCGCCCCCGCCGCCTTCGCGGTACCACGCTCACGCCGCGGTTGGCTTGCGATTGAACTCGCCACACTCTGACGATGACATGCCCAGCCGCGCCTGTCAAGCCCGAGCCATCAACATCAACACTTCGCCCGCATCGAGCGCACAAACGCGGAGCCCGCACGCACGCCCACATGGGTGCCTGCGCGCGTTCGACTCGCGCCTTCGTCGAGTTCGGCCCGCTGGCCAAGCCGCCGCGCCGCTCAGTTCAGGGCGCTGTTCAGGATGTCGTCAAAGAAGCCGATCGGGTCGACGTTCGCTGTGAAATCCAGCAGCGAGCCCGTGGGCCCCAGCGGCCCGCCCGCGGCCCGGCCGCCCTTGTCCTCAGATCCCAGGAACCAGCCATCCTGCCCCGCCGAGTGGAACACCAGCGCCCCGCGCGACTGCGCCGGGAAGTCCGGGTCGCCGTTCGTCGCCTTCGGACGTGGGAACGCCGGATTGCCCAGCAGGGCGCCCATGGCCCACGAGCGGCCCGCGCCATCGACAACCCTGCCGCCGCCGACCGCCCCGCCGCCGATCATGCTGTACAGCGTGCTGGTGGCGGTCGTGTGATCCCTGCCCGAGCGGCCGAGCGTCTGAGCACGGAGGATGCCGGCGTTCGAGGCCCAGTAGAACTTCGCGGGCCCGGCGTTGCTGTTGATGGCCGAAAAGACCGCGGTCGTTCGCTCATCACGCGACCACGCGAGCATCGGATTCCCCCACGCGTCCACCAACTCCGGCATCGCGAAGTGATCTTGCGGCGACGTCGCCAGGCGCTGGCCGTCGTTGCACTGACGAACAAGCGTCCCGCGATCGGGGTTGAAATACGCGTTGACGATCGTGCCCTTGGCCAGGTCCTTCGTCGGCGCGCCGATCGCGCCGAGGTTGACCCGCACAAGGTCCTGCGCCGTGGGGCCGACTTCGATCACGTTCGGGCCGCTCTGCTCATCGCAGAGGCTGCCGCCGCCCATATCCCGGGTCTGGTTCTGCGCCACGCCGCCGGAGAGGTCCAGCAGGATGTTCTGCATCGCCGACATGCCGCGGGTGTCGCCGTTCTCTTGCGCACCCATCAGCGACGGCGGGAAGTAGCCCGGCGTCTGGCCCTTGCGATCGGTCGCAAAGAGATTGCTCGCCGCCGCGAGATCCTTCATCGTCGCGTTCGTGCTGGCGCGCCGGGCGGTCTGGCGCACGCCGCTGATCGCGGGGATCAGGATCGACATCACCAGCCCGATAATGAAGAAGACCACCAGGAGCTCGACGATCGAGAACCCGCGCCGTGCGTTGATCTTGGGATGCTTCTGATTCATGGACGCGCTCCTGGACAATCCAAACCCATCGAGGACATGACCGCCGCCAAGCAGCCCCGAAGGGATGCCGGTACGACTCTGTTCGCAATACGACGGTCGCCTGATCCACCTCGACCGCGATTGCGACCAGAAGTCTAATCGCTCCGGGCCGACGCGGCTTCAAATTCACCCAGCTTTGGCACAAACACAACACGAACCGCCCGCGATTCTCGCGGAACTGGCCCCGCCCAGCGGGTTTCTGTTGAACTCCGGCGACTTCAAACGGATACTGGCAGTGACATGTGTGCCGACGGCGTCAACCTCGTCAATCGTGACTCACGCTCCGACTCGGGAGCCCCGGGCTCTCGCCCTGCGCCGGGGATCCTCGGGACGTCCGCGTTGATCGACGCCTGCGTCGCCGCGGCGGCCGACGGTCTCGTCGTCATCGGCACCGACACGATCTACGCCCTGGCAACCCGGGCCTCGCCCGACGGCATCGCCCGACTCTTCAGCGCACGTCGCGCCATGCAGGCCGCGCCGGTGAAGTCCCCCTCAACATGGCACGCCGCCACCGCCGATCACGTCCTCGCCGCCCTGCCGAGCCTGACGGCGCGCCATCGCTGGGTCATGTCGAAGCTCTGGCCCGGGCCGTTCACGCTCATGCTCCCGCTGCTTGAACGCGACGCACTGCCAATGAGAGCGGCGGGTCTCGAGCCGGCGGTGGTCGACAATGCTGCGCACGTCTTCGCCCGTGTCCCGGCGTCCGGTGTCTTCAGTGACATGCTCCATCGCGCACCTTGGCCGGTCATGGCCGAGAAGTTGTGCTTCGGCCCGAGCGATGACCACGGTGCCGTCGATCTCGCCGGCGCACTGTCCGTCCTCGAGCGTGCCGCCATCGCCCCGGGGCTCACGCTCGAATCCAACGCCCCCGCTTTGGGCCGCCACTCCGCCCTGATCAGGCTTCAGCGCGACGGGTCGTGGGACCTTCTCCGCGCCAGCGTCTTTGATCGCGCGTACGTGCTGCGCCGGCTGACGCGCCGCGTGCTCTTTGTCTGCACCGGCAACACCTGCCGCAGCCCGATGGCGCAGGCGATCGCCTCGGGGCTCCGGGCCACGACCAACGGTCAGGGCGACGCGAACGCCGCCGTCGAAGCTGGCTACCCGCTGGTCGCCACGTCCGCGGGCTTGCACGCCGAACTCGGCAGCGCGCCGACGCGCGAGGGCGTCGCCGCGGTGCGGGCACTCGGGTTTGCGCCGCCGACGGGGACCGCGCACGCCGTCACGCCGCTGATGCTGCGAGAAGCCGACGCGATCTACACCATGACCCGCTCGCACCTCAGCGCGGTCCTCAAGCTCGAGCCGAGCGTTGCCGGCAAGGCTGGCGTGCTGGACCCCAGCGGCGACGACATCCCCGATCCGCTGGGCGGCCCGGCGCGTCACTACGCTTCGCTCGCCGTCGCGATGCGAGACATGATCGCAAAGCGACTGCAGGAGTTTGGAACATGAACATCGGCCTGGGCGCAGATCATCGCGGCGCGAGCAGCGCCCGCCTTCTCGTTGACCGACTGAAATCCATGGGCCACCAGGTCGCGGTCCACTCCGCCCTCACCGGCGATACGTGCGACTACCCCATCCCCGCGTACGCCGTGGGAAACTCGGTCGCCAAGGGCGAGATCGATCGCGGCATCCTCATCTGCGGCACCGGCATCGGCATGTGCATCGCCGCCAACAAAGTCCACGGCGTGCGCGCCGCCCTGGCTCACGATGAGCTCAGCGCCGAAGTCTCACGCACTCACAACAACAGCAACATCCTCTGCCTCTCGGCAGACCTCCTGGGCCAGCGCCTCATCGAGAAAATCGTCGAAACCTGGCTCGCCACACCCTTTCAGGGCGGTCGCCACGAACGGCGCCTGGCCGAGATCACCGCGATCGAAGAAGGCCGCGATCCTGCGAAAGGCGGTTGATCGTTCGCTCTGTGGGGCGGGCGTCCCGCCTGCCCGCCGCTCAGATCGGCCTGCGCTGCTCCGGCCTCGTCGCGGTCGTCTGGCTCGGGTCGAGCGTGCCGGAGGACTCGACGGGGATCGTCATCGTGAAGACCGCGCCGCGTCCGCCGGGTGCGTTGTCCAGCGAGATTGCGCCGGCGTGCTGCTGCACGATGCGCTTGGTCACCGCGAGGCCCAGGCCGGTGCCTCGCAGGCCCTTGGTGGTGAAAAACGGCTCGAAGATGCGCTGTCGCACGTCCAGCGGCACGCCCGGGCCGTTATCGATCACGCGGATGAACATCTCACCGCTGGCGGCCGTCGCGCGCCCGCCCGCGCCGCGAAAGCCCGCCTGAACCGTCACGACGCCGGTCTTGGCGTCCACCGCTTCCACCGCATTCGTCGCGAGGTTCATGACCGCCTGGTGGAGTTGGCCAGAATCCACCGGCACCGGCGGCATGTCCGGGTCGGCATCGACCAGCAGCGCCACGCCCCGCGCCTCGCACAGGTCGTGGAGCAACTGCGCGCAGTCTTCAAGCAGCGGCCCGATCTTGGTGAGCTCGAGCTCCAGCGGGCGCGGGCGCGAGTACGCCAGCATGTTCATCGTCAGTGAGATGATGCGGTCGAGGTTGCGCTTCAGGATGCCCCAGCCGCCGCGCGCGATTTTGAGGTCTTCCTTGCGCAGGCCCATCTCGACGACGTCGGCCCCGCCGCGCAGGCCCTGGAGGATGTTCTTGATGGAGTGGCTGAGGCTGGCGACGGTCTCGCCCATGGCCGCGAGTCGCTCGCTTCGCAGCTTCTCTTGATACAGCTCGGCGTTGGACATCGCCAGGCCCGTGTGCTGGCCGATGGCGTTCATCAGCGCAAGCTGCTCGGTGGTGAACGTGTAGTTGGTGATCGTCGAATCGATGTACAGCACGCCGAAGGTGCGATCGCGCGAGCGGATTGGCGAGCAGATGGCCGAGCGCACGTTGAGCGTCGCGATCGAATCGTTCGGCGAGCCCGAGCGCCCGGCAAAGCGCGGGTCGGCCATCGCGTTGCTGCTGAGCACGCCCTCGTTCTTCTTCAGCACATGGCTCAGGATCGTCCGCGAGACGGTGATCTGCTCGGCGATCGGCACCCCGCCGGCCTCGCCGACGCCCGCGAGGCCCGCGACCGTCTCGCTGGCAAACCGCACGACCGCCGGCGTCGGCGGCACGCTGCCGCTCTGCTGCTCGGGCGTCTCGGTGAGCATGACCACGCCGCGCTCGGGGCGAAACTCGTCGAAGATCAGATTCATCACGCCCTGGAGCAACTGCTCGCGATCGGGGATCTGGCTGGTCAGTTGCGTCAGCGCGTAGATGATGCGCAGGTGCTCGATGGCGCTGTGGCTGGGCTCGGGCTCGGAGAGGATCACCGAGTCCTCGTTGCTGACGATCGATGCCCGCACCGCCGAATCCATGTGGCGCACGAACCGCACCGCGGACGACTCGGGCTTCGCGTCTGCCCGCCCGAAGACCAGCAGCGTTGAGCCGGTGCGGATCTGATCACCCGGGCGCAGCTTGAGTCGGTCGTGGATCCGCTGGGCGTTGACGAACGTGCCGTTCTGCGAGCCCAGATCGCGGATGAACCACTCGCCGGCATCGGGCGTCAACTCCGCGTGGCGCCTCGAGATGGTCGTGTCAGTGAGCTGCAGCGCCTCGCTGGAGCGCCCGACAAGCTGCGGCTCGTTGGCCGGTAGCTCAAAGGTGCGCCCCTTGTCCGGCCCCTGGATGACGGTCAGGATCAGCACGCGCGATCGTAGTCGATGCCGCCATTGGGTTGTCGCGAGTTGCACGCCATACGCTGAGTGCCTCGCTCAACGTCGAACTCGGAGCTTCCTCCAATGTCAGCCGCCCACATCGCCTCACTCATCGACCAGTACGAAGCCGGCGCCCCACGTCTCAGCGCACTGAGCAAGGGACTCTCGCCGCACCAACTGGACACGCGCATCGCACCGGGCACGTGGAGCGTCCGCGAGGTCATCGTCCACCTGCTGGACAGCGACCTGGCCGCGACGCACCGCATGCGCCGCATCGCCAGCGAAGAACTGCCGCTCATCATCGCCTACGACGAGAGCGCGTTCGCCGATGCCCTCGCGTACTCACGCACCGACCTCTCGCTCGTCCACGATCTGTTCCTGGCCAACCGCCGCTTCTGCGCCGCCTGGCTCCGCACCCTCCCGCCCGAGGCCTTCGATCGCGCCGGCATCCACAACCAACGCGGCAAGGTCACCCTCGCCCAAATGGTCCAAGGCTACATCGACCACCTCGCCCATCACGAGAAGTTCGTCGCCGGCAAACGCGCAGCCCTCAGCGTGTAGCACGCGAGCCCACAGAGCGCCACGCCATCGGACGCCGTGCCTGTGGCTCCGCGAAGGCACGGGTCGAGCCACCGCTGACGGACGTTTCAGCGTGCGCGAGCCCTATACCCCGCGGCGCGACGATCGCTCCACGCGCCAGCGCGAGCTCAACTCACGCTCAACGTCGGCCTCGCCCCGCCGCGGATCGCCGCCAGCCCGACCTGGCCCTCGAAGTTCGTCACCATGTTCTCCAGCGCCGCGTTCAGGCGAGTCGTGCCCTGGAAGTTCGCGCTGGGGTTGCCCTCGTCGCCGTTCTTTCGCAACGCGATCGTGATCGGGATCGCCCCCAGATACGGCAGCCCGAGCCGCTGCGCCATCATCTCCGCGCCGCCGCGCCCGAAGAGGTCATACTCCCGCGCCGGCGTCACATCCTCCGCCACGAAGTAGCTCATGTTCTCCACCACACCCAGCACGTCGATCCCCAGTTGCTGGAACATCCGCACCGCACGGACCGCGTCATCCTGGGCCACCATCTGCGGCGTACACACCACCACCGCCCCCGTCAGCCGCATCAGCTGCGCCATCGTCAGGCTCACATCCCCCGTGCCCGGCGGCAGGTCCACCACCAGATAATCCAGTTCGCCCCACTGCGTCTGCTCGACAAGCTGCTTGAACGCGCCGTGCGCCATCGGCCCGCGCCAGATCAGCGGCTTCTCCGGGTCCACCAGCTTGCCGATCGTCATGGCCTTCACGCCGTGGACATAGAACGGCTGGAGCATGTTGGCGATGATGTTGGTCTGCAGCGCGTCAAGCCCCATCATCGTCGGCAGGCTCGGACCATAGATATCACCATCGAGCAGCCCGACGCTGTGCCCCCGCAGCGCCAGGCCAACCGCGAGGTTCACCGCCACCGTGCTCTTGCCCACGCCGCCCTTGCCCGCGCCGACCGCGATCACGTGCTTGACCCCAGGCAGAAACGGAGCCGCGCTCTGCTGCGTCGCGCCCGGCCCGCCAGTGCGAGCCGGCCCCGCGGCGTCTGCTCCGCCCCCGCCCGCCGGCTTGCCCGCCTGTTGCAGGCTCACGGTCTTCGGCGCTCCGGCCGCGCCGGCACTCGCAAACTCGACCTTGAGCCCATGCAAAGTCTCACCACCCGCCGCCGCCGCGGCTCTGATCCGCCGCTCCGCCTCAGCCATCGCGCCCTGGCGTGCCTCAGGCGGCACCGCACCACTCAACGTCACATGCACATGCCCGTCGCAGGCGTTGATCTTCTGCACCATCGCCACATCGAACGCGGCTGCCGACCCGCCACCCGCAGGCCCACCACCCAACGCCGCCCGGACCCACTCTTGGTTGATCGTCATAACGCCTCGGCATCAAGTTCGGAAAAAGTTCGCAACACAAAACCCCGTTGATCCCCGCTCGACGATGATAGTCTCGCCAGCAATATCCACCCCGCGCAGGGCGTTCAGCTCATAGGCCCAGCGCGCGCTTCGCGCTCGCTTCGGCAAACATTCCCGCCGATATCCCTCGATCCCTCGATCCCTCGATCCCTCGATCCCTCGATCCCTCGATCCCTCGATCCCTCGATCCCTCGATCCCTCGATCCCTCGACTCAAAGGAGTTCGCTCATGACTCACGCTCTGTGCTCTCGCTCGCCCCGCTCGCTCGCCCTGTACCTCGCCATCGCCGGCTTGGCTATCGGCTTGTCTGCCGCCGCGCACGCTGATCAGCCCGCCAACCCCCTCGGCGGCCCCAGCGTCGAAACCAAGGTCGCCCCCGGCAGCAACGGCACCTTCGGCTCGGGCGCTGGCAGTGCCAAAGCCCGCGGCGAGCGAGAGATCCCCGCCCGCGAGTTCATGCGCGCCGTCGAGACCGCCCTCGGTGCCGATGCGCCCGAAGGCGTTCGCGCAACGCCCGAGCTCGAGCAGAAGATTCGCGCCATCGGCAGCGAGTTCGCCGCGGCTCAGCGCGCATACATGCAGCAGAATCGCGAGGCTCTGGCGCAGATGCGGCAGCTCGAGCGCCCCGCAAAGAAGGACGCAAACAAGCCCGATGCGCCGGGCGACGAATCGATGAAGGGCACCGAGCCGGCGATGAGTGACGAAGATCGCGCCGCGCTGATCGAACGCCTGCGCGAAGTTCGCGATAAGGCCCCCAAGGCCGCCGACGCGCACACGAAAGTGTGGGCATTGCTCAGTGAGCCGCAACGCGCCGCGGTTCAGGTGAAACTCGACGCGCTGCACAAAGAGATGCAGGAACGCGACAACGCCAACTACGTCAAGCGCCGCGCCGCCGCCAAGGCCGGCGAAGGCCCGAACGCATCGCCAGCGACCGCGACGCCGGGCAACAAGCCCAAGGCCCAAAAGTCCGAAGCCCCCGCAGAACCGGCCAGCGCCCAGCCCGCCAAGCCCGCGGCTGGCTCAAAGCCCGAATCCGCGCCGGCCCGCGCCCCGATCGCCGCCGAGCAGCGCGAGCGTCTCATGCGGCTTTTCGAGCGCATGAGCCCCGAGCAACGCGAAGAGCTCCTCCGCCGCGTTGAAGAACGCATGAACGCCGGAACCGGCGCTGCGAACCCGCCCGCCGGGCGAGCCCGCCGCGCCGCTGGCCCTGGCGGTGATGCGAAACCAGCGCCCGATATGAAGACCATCGAGCTGCCCGCGCCCCCGGCCGGCGGAAATGGCAAGCCGGAGTGAATTTTTTTACAGAGTCTTCAAGGTTCGAATTTGGGCCACGACAGCCGTTTTTGCGAGTTTCACCGATCGAACGGACCTTGGGATGAGTGTTTTTGCTGAAGTTGCCTCAACCGCGACACCGATAATCTCGTAGTACCCCTGTGGGACAATACCCCGTCTCTCGGTAGGCAAGACTCGGTATTTTCCCGGATAGATGCTGGGGTCGCGAGGTTTCGTTGGTCTAGTCGCGTTCTGGGGCTACACTTTTCTCGAAGGAGTTGCGGATGCGCAATCTTTCAACATCCCCTGACGCTCACTGGACGACCGAAGTGCAACTTCGGTAATCTAGGCAAGATCTCTCTCTCCTCCAGCGGGGCACTGTCTTACGATGGTGCCCTGCTTTGTTTTTGGCGAAGGCGGATGGGTGCGACCTCCTGGCGACCACCAAGCGCCGCAGAGAGTGCCGACGCACACTTCCGGGGCAATGATCGCTTGCCGCCGCCAACGGGCCGGGCCACCGGGCTGACGACTCGGCGTGACGACGATCGACGACCAACTGCGAGCCGCCCGGGTGCCAACTCTGACTTCAGCCTTCACGCCTTCGCAGCCACACGCAGATGGCGCCGTGCTCGTGACCGGATGCGCCGGGTTTATCGGGTCACACGTCGCCGCGGCGCTCCTGCGCCGGGGCACGCGCGTCGTCGGTATCGACAACTTCGATCCCTTCTACGCCCGCTCGATCAAGGAACGCAACCTCGACCGCGTTCGCGGCGCGCTGGCTGGCGATGATCGCCGCTTCGAGCTGATCGAAGGCGACCTGTGCGACGCCAGCGTGGTGCGTCGAGCGCTGGAAGGCAACGCGATCGCCAGCGTCATTCACCTGGCGGCCAAGGCCGGCGTCCGCCCGAGCGTCGAAGACCCCCCGGCCTATGCAAACGCCAACGTGCTCGCCACGAGCCTGCTGCTGCATCACGCGGCCACCGCCGGCGTCAAGCGATGCGTCGTCGCCTCCAGCTCATCGGTCTACGGCAACTGCGCAACGGTCCCGTTCCACGAGGAGCTGGATGTTGGCGAGCCGATCTCTCCCTACGCCGCGACGAAGCGCGCCTGCGAACTGCTGGGCTACACGCACTGGCACCTGACGCGGATGCCCACCGCGATGCTGCGGTTCTTCACGGTCTTCGGCCCGGGGCAACGCCCGGACCTGGCGATCAATCTGTTCATGCGCAAGGCAGTGAAGCGCGAGCCGATCACGCTCTACGGATCGCTGGACTCCTCGCGCGACTACACCTTCATCGACGACATCGTCGTAGGTGTCCTCAGCGCGCTGGACCGCGTTGATCGCTTCGGCTATCGCGTGTGGAACCTCGGCGGGGCCGCGCCGGTCACGCTGCGAGAGCTGGTGGAGTCCATCGGCGCCGTCACCGGCACGCCGCTGAACGTCTCGCAAGGCCCCTCGCGCCCCGGCGATGTGGAGCGCACGTTTGCCTCGCTCAAGCGGGCCCGCGCCGAGCTGGACTTCGCCCCCAGCGTCCCACTCCTCAAAGGCCTCGCGGCCCAGTGGGAGTGGATGAAGACGCAGGCGAGCTGACCAGTGGTCAGTGGTCAGTCGTCAGCAGACTGAACCTGATGCCCAGTGCCCATTGCCTTCTACTGATCCCTCGGCCCTCATCCCTCGGCCCCTCCCTTACTGCGGGAAGCCGTCGAAGAACACGCTGAAGAAGAAGTTGTAATCGGCCTCGGTGGTGCCGTTGTTCGCTGAGCCGGGCGAGCCGATCGGCGAGCCGTCATCGGCGACGATGTCGCAGTA
>JALHNK010000085.1 GCA_022843565.1 Phycisphaerales bacterium | reverse complement strand
GTCGCACCTTCGCGATCATCTCTCACCCCGACGCCGGCAAGACCACGCTCACCGAGAAGCTCCTGCTGTACGGCGGCGCCCTGGCGCTGGCCGGCTCCGTCACCGCTCGTAAGAACCAGCGCGCCACCGCCAGCGACTGGATGGAGCTTGAGAAGCAGCGCGGCATCTCCATCTCCTCCACCGTTCTTCAGTTTGACTACGCCCCTCCATCGCCACCGGCGCCTCCGGAGCTTGGCACTGTGCGCATCAACCTGCTGGACACGCCCGGTCACAAGGACTTCAGCGAGGACACGTATCGCGTACTGACCGCGGTCGACGCCGCGGTGATGGTGATCGATGCGGGCAAGGGCATCGAGCCGCAGACTCGCAAGCTGTTTGAGGTGTGCCGTCGGCGCGGGGTGCCGATCTTCACGTTCATGAACAAGTGCGATCGCCCGACGCGCGAGCCACTGGAGCTCATCGACGAGCTGGAGCGCGTGCTGGGGATCGGCGCGTTCCCGGTCAACTGGCCGCTGGGCTCGGGCCCGGATTTCCGCGGCGTGTACGACCGGCTCTCGCACAAGGTGCATCTCTTTGAGCGCACCAGCCACGGCGCGTACGAAGCGCCCGTGCAGGTCGTGGGCATCGATGACGACCTGATCCGCCAGAAGCTCGACGAGCGCGTGTACACGCAGGTGCGAGAAGAGATCGAGATGCTCCACGGCGCCGGAGAGAGCTTCGACGAGGCCCGCGTGCTGGCTGGCCAGGTCACGCCGGTGTACTTCGGCTCGGCGATGAACAACTTCGGCGTGCAACTCCTGCTCGATGGGTTCCTCGAGCATTCGGCCGGCCCGGGGCCACGCAAGTCCAAGGCCATCGGCACCGAGCCCGAGCGGATGATCGAGCCGGAAGACCCGGGCTTCAGCGGCTTCGTCTTCAAAATCCAGGCGAACATGGACCCGCGCCATCGCGACCGCATCGCCTTCATCCGCATCGTCTCGGGGAGCTTCACGCGCGAGATGACGGTCGTCCACGCGCAGTCGGGCAAGCGCATCCGCCTCTCCAACGCGCAGAAACTCTTCGGCCAGACGCGCGAGACGGTCGACGACGGGCGTGCTGGCGACGTTGTGGGCATCGTCGGGCATGATGACCTGCGCATCGGTGACACGCTGACCGACGACCGCACAATCGTGTTCGACGAGATCCCGCGCTTCACGCCGGAGGTCTTCGCGTATCTGCACAACCCGCAGCCGGGCAACAGCAAGAAGTTCCGGCTTGGCCTTGAGCAGCTTCTGCAAGAGGGCGTGATCCAGTTGCTGCAGATCGGCACGGGGCAGGTCAAGACCCCGCTCTTGGCGGCCGTGGGCCCGCTGCAGTTTGAAGTGGTGCAGTATCGGCTCAAGGCGGAGTACGGCGCCGAGTCGCGGATCGAGCCCTCGCGATGGACCATGGTCCGGTGGTATCGGATGGCGGGCGCATCGCCGGACTGGCTGCCGGACCTGCCCTCGGACGCGACGCTGGGCGTCGACGCGGACAATCGGCCGGTTGCACTCTTCGCCGATGAATGGGCCCTGCGCCACTTCACACAGCGGAACGAGAAGATCGAGTTGTCGCCGCTGCCGTTCTGAGCGGGGCAAGGCCAAATGGCACATGGCCACATGGCCACATGGCACATTCGGACAAAGACCCTGCGCCGGTTTGAATGTGCGATGTGGCCATGTGCGATGTGGCCATGTCGGACCTGGTCCTGTCGGATGTCCCCATCTCGCTCTAGCCTCGGCCCAGTCCCCCGCATATCCTCCCTCCCCCATCCGCCGGAGCCGTCCGGCCTGGGGCATCTTGCAGCCCGGGCGAGTGCCGGAGTGGCCAATCGGGGCAGACTGTAAATCTGCTGGCTAACGCCTTCGGGGGTTCGAATCCCTCCTCGCCCACTCAACACGAAACACGCCGGCAATCCGCCGGCGTGTCTTCGTTTACGCGATCATCCCCCCGCCCACCGCCCCCCGCCTTTGAGCTTTGCCCGGTGCTCCCATACGCTGCACCATGCCTGACGCAGCACTCTTCGACGACGCCCTCGGCCTTCTCTCCCCCCTGAACGACCTGCGCCCGAGTTTTGCGATCCGCACCGGCGCACTCACCACGCGGGCCCGCCTCACGCGATCGCTGAACCTCAACCTCGTCGCGCTCATCGTCAGGCCAGAGCTCCTGGCCATGGCCCGCTCGCGCCAGAACGAGCCGCCGATCAACCGCGTCGACCACCTCGGCAGCACGCCGGTGCTGGTGATCAACGGGCGCTGCGTTGTGCCGCCCGTCGATTCGATCCAGAAGCTCGCGCCGGGCCAGCGGCTGCTTGAACACAGCGCGCCGAGCGCGCCCGCGTCGCACACCGCTCATGCCAAGCCCGAGAGCGACGCGGAGCGCGTGGTCGCGTGTCTGGCGACGCCGGCGCAACTGGCCGAGATCGTCGCTGGCCACTGGCCGAGCGCGACGATGCCGGATGCCGAGTGCGCCGCGTGCATGATTCGCCGCCCTTGGCACGTACGGACGTTTCGCGACAGCGCGATTCAGCTCGATCTGGAGCTCCTCTGTCGCGATGGCTCGCACACGAGCGCGGCATTGCCGCCGATGTGCCCGCCCTCCACGCTCGCCTTCGGCGGCCACGCGCTGCGCGTCAGCCCCTCGGCCAAGATCTACCCCGGCGTCATCCTCGACCTCGAACACGGCCCCGTCGTCATCGACGAGCACGCCACCATCCGCCCGGGCGTCACACTCATCGGCCCGGCGTACATCGGGCCGCACTCCACCGTGCTGGATCGCGCGCTGATCAAAGCCAACACCGCCATCGGCGATCACTGCAAAGTCGCCGGCGAGATCGGCGGCACCATCTTCCACGGCTTCGCCAACAAGGCCCACGACGGCCACCTCGGCGACTCGTGGATCGGCAAATGGTCCAACCTCGGCGCCGGCACCACCAACAGCAATCTCCTGAACACCTACGCCGACGTGACGATGCGCGCGACGCCGCACGCGTCGCTGGAGCACACGGGCCTGCAGTTCATGGGCTGCATCGTGGGTGATCACGTCAAGACCGCGATCTGCACGCGCATCATGACCGGCACGATCATCAATCTCGGCGCGATGATCGCGACCACGACGCCCGCCAGCGGCTCGGTGCCCTCGTTCTCATGGTGTACGGACGAGAGCCCGCGAGGGGAGAAGACCTTCCGCCTCGACAAGTTCTTGCAGATCGCGCGTGCGGTCGCGGGGCGCCGCAAGGTCACGCTGTCTGGCGACTATGAGGCCGCGATCGCGACGCTTCACACGCAGCGCGCCGGCGTGACACGCGCCTAGCGGCGGAAGGGCCGAGGGGTGAGTGCCGAGGGCCGAGTGTCACATCGCAATCGCCGGTGTTCAACGCAGCTCTGCGCCAGCCGAACACCTCTGCACCGCCATCGACCGCACAGACACTCGCTGGCCGATCGCAGCAAAACGAAAGAGCCCGCCAATCACGGCGGGCTCTTCGTCAATCTCATGCAATGGTCCGAGTACTCGGCCCTCGGCCCTCACCCCTCGGCCCTTCCGCCGCTCACTGCTTCGGCGCTTCGGGCGCCGCCAGCAGCGACAGGAACGAGTCGTTCGAGAGGTTCAGAGCGCCGATGAGGGCCGCGACCGCGGTCGCCTGCTCGTCGGAGCCCTTGCCGGCCATGTCCGTGAGCCGCTTGACCTGGCGATCATCCAGCAGGTTGCCGAATCGCTTGGCCGAGCCGGTCAGCTTGTTGATCATCGCGAGCATCTCATCGCCCTCGGCGGCGAGCGTCGCCTCGGCCAGTGCGCTCTGCGCACGCTTGCTGCCGATGCGGGCGAGCACCTCGCCGATCTGCTCACGCAGCTTGCCCTTGGCGTTCTCGATCGAGCCGGCCAGCGGCAGCGTCGAATCGCCGACGTTGAACACCGGGGTGTTGGCGATCGCCAGATCACGCAGGGCCGCCAGCGCCCGCGTCTGGTACGCCGCGGCCTCGTCGGCGGTCAGCGCGTCGCCGGCGTTCTTGCTCAGAAGGTTTGAAGTCGCCTGGGCGATCTGCGCCGGCTGCGAGCCCTCGCGCACCAGCGCGATCGTTGAGTCTCGCCCGTGCATCGCACGCAGGTCTGGCTCGGCCAGCTCGCTGACGATCGCGACGATCGGCGTTGCGAGCAGACGCGTGCTGGATCGCGACTGAGCGATGAGCTCGCGCGTCGCATTGCCCGGGAGCATCGAGACGATCAAGTCCACACCCGGCGCGCCGGCGATCGGCTCGGCCAGCTCACTGAGCGAGCGGCCCGGCGGCAGGACCGTGAACCCCGCGGTGCGGAGGACGCCGGCGATGGAGTTGGACGCTTCAGGATTCGCACCGACGACGACCGCGAAGCGAGCGCCCGCATCGCGGACTGCACCGGCGAGGATTGGCACGACGCGATCTGAGCCCTCAAACGTGGACTGCGGGTTCGCCGCGGCCAGGGCCAGCGCCGCCTCGTTCTGAACGCGACGGTTCGGGTACAGCAGCGCGTCCAGCAGGGGGCGGCCGACGTCTGCCGACGCCAGCGCCGAAGCGCCCGCGGTCTGCGAAAGAGCGTTGATCGCCTTCAGGGCCAGGGCGGTGTCGCGCGTCTTCAGAGCGCGAGCCAGGACACGCTGGCTGATGGACGGGCCCGCCGAGACGCTGTAGTACATCGCGTCGCGCAGCGAGCCGAACAGTGGCGACTTGTACTCCGCCGGGGTATCAAACTCGCGTCGGAAGTTCGCAGCGACCCACAGGGCGGTCGCCTCGCGGTTCCCCGCCCGGAGGCGGAGGGCCCGCTCGCTCATGCGCATGGCCATGATCTCGTGGAAGATCTCAGACCGCACGGGCGTGGCGGTCAGGCTGCCGCCGGGAAAGAAATCCCAGACCAGTTGCATGTTCTCGCGCGGGAAGCTGGTGAGGCTTTCAAGCTGGCTGTAGTAGTCGTCGCCGAGGTTCTCGAACAACAGCGACGCGTCCATCTGCGAATCGAACGCGCGATCGATCTTGGCGATCGCGTCGCTCGCGGCCTTCTTCGTACTCGCGCCCGCGCTCGGGCTCAGGGCGAGCTCGTAGAGCGCGGGCAGGGCCGCCTTGTAGCGGATATCGCCCAGGATGCCCGCGAGGGTCTCTTGCAGCTTTGACTCGACCGCCGGCAAGGCCGCGGTCAGCGGCGCGACCGACTGGCGGCCCATGTCCACCATGAGCTTTCGGATCTCAGTGGAGAGGGCGGCGTCCTGGTTGCGGGTGAGGTTCTCGAGCAACTGCGGCATGGCGTACTCGCCCGCTGCGATGAGGCGCTCGCGCCCGACGAGGCGCTGACGCGAGGTGCCAACCAGGAGCTGGATGTTCTTGGTCACGTTGTCTGCAACGCGGGCTTCGTCGCGCTTGCCCTGCTCGTAGGCCGCCAGGAGCTTGGCGCTGACGAGTTCGACCTCAGCGACGCGCATGCCGCGGGCGACACTTTCCTCAAAGCGCGGCACATCGCCGGCGTCAACGAGCTTCACGAAGGCCGAAAGCGTGATGCCGCCCTTGTCCGCCTCGGTCTTGCCGAAGGGGGGCACGAGGCGATCGAGCATCGCCTGAGCGTTGCTGAGGGCCAGGTCGTAGCGGGCGATCCGCACGTAGTGGACATAGTCGCGAAGAAGCTCGTTGTCCTTCGGAGCGTCGGCGGCCATCGCGCTCATCGAGAGCGTCATGCTCGCGACGAGAACGCCGAGGGTCTTGCTGATGCGATTGCGTGAGAAGCTTCGGGCCACATTCATCTCCTTGGTCTTCAAAATCACGAGCGTTCGGTGCGGTGCGGAGTTCGATGCGTCGTTCTCGGACGGGCGATGCGCAGAGGCGGTCAGCGATGATGACGGTTCGGACGGGGCGGGGGGCGGGGACAAGACGGCGAGCGCAAAGGCATCCGGCGGGGGGCAGAGGGCCGAGCGGCGTTGCGTCGTAGTTGGCTGTCCAATCACGAGTTACGCGTCGCCGGGGGACTCACGAACCGAGACAATAGCCGCCCACGCCGCGAGCGGCAGAACCGCCCCGGCGTGGCTGGCAGAAGGTACCGGAAACCCGCATCGGCTGTCAACGCGCACGCCCTGCGCCTGATCCTGACACGAGGCAAACACACGCGAGGCCCAGATCGCCCGCGGGCGAGTGCCGGACGGCTCCGACCGCCCGCCGGATCGACGAACACCATCATCACGCTTGACGGTCGACATCGATCAAACCGGCGCGCGATCGACTTCGCATCGGCAGTTGTACCCGGTCTGACGCATCGGGCCTCGCTTATCAGGCTCTGGCACGTCCGCCGAGGAGTTACTCGCGTCACATCTGCCGCCGCCCCTGAAGTCGGTCCATCTTCACGCCGAAACAACAGGCCACGGCGCGAGCATGGATCGTTCACGCCTCTCAATCGCGACGACCGTAGAGAAGGATCTCACTATGCCCTTGGACAAGGACGTTCTGACCACCGGCGAAGTCGCGAAGATCTGCAACGTCGCGCCCCGCACGGTGTCAAAGTGGTTCGATTCCGGCCAGCTCAAGGGGTACAAGATCCCCGGTTCCAAAGACCGGCGCATCCCCAAGGGCCAACTGATCAAGTTCATGCAGGTCCACGGCATCCCGCTGGACGGCATCACCAGCGGCAACACCCGCGTGCTCATCGTTGACGACGAGCAGGAAGTGACCGAGGCGCTGCACAAGGTGCTCGGCGAGCAGGCCAAGTACGACGTCAAGGTCGCCTCGAGCACGTTCGCCGCGGGGCTCGAGTGCGAGCGATTCAAGCCGCACGTCATCCTGCTGGACCTGCACCTGAACGAGGGCAACTGCAACGATCTGGTGAGCCTCGTCCGGACCGAGGACGATCTGGCCATCACCAAGATCATCGCCATGAGCGGCAAGATGAGCGACGTGCAGCTCAACGCGCTGAAGGCCCAGGGCTTCGATCAAGTCCTCCGCAAGCCGTTCCAGATCCGCCAGGTGATCCAGTCGATCGAACTGTGCATGTCGATGGTGTACTGAGCCGCGAGTAGGAAGACGGCAATCGGGATTCGGCAATCGGCAATCGGGATAGAAACGAAGAACCCCGCCATGGACGGCGGGGTTCTTTGCTTTCTCAATCACGAGATCCGCCCGCGCTCAACGCTCGGCTCTAGGCTGAAAACTGACAACTGACACCTGACACCTGACTCGCGACTTCTCAGAGCCCCGGCACCCACGTCGCCAGCAGGTCGCGGGCCGCGATGAGATCCTTCTTGTGGATCATCTCGCAGGTGGTGTGGATGTAGCGGGTGCCGACGACGACGCCGACGGCGCGGGCGCCGCGACCGGTTTGCTGGGCCGCGGCTCCGTCCTGGCCGCCTCGGGCCAGGATCGTCCGCTGGTGCGGGATGCGGGCCTTCTTGGCGGTCTTCTCCATGTCGTCGATGAGTTTGTAATCAGCGATGAACGACGAATCCATGACGTGCAGGCCCACGCCCTTGCCCTGCTCGGTCACGCGCTCATCCTCCGGCACGCCGGGCACGTCGCACGACAGCGTCACGTCGATACCGATGCCGATGTCGCAATCGACGATGTGGCTTGACGTTTTGGCGCCGCGGAGCCCGACCTCCTCCTGCGTCGTGAACGCGACGTAGATCTCGCACGCGTGGGCGGTCTTCTTGCGCTCGATCTCGCGGACCGCCTCGATCCCCAGCCAGCAGGCGATGCGGTTGTCCATCGCCGGTGACGCCGCCTTCTCGCCCAGCTCAATGAACGGGTCGGAGTACACGCAGTAGTCGCCGATCTTGACGCGCTTCTTGACCTGATCCGCGGGGAGGCCGGTGTCCACCAGCAGTTCCTTGACCTCGGGGATCTTGTTCTTGTCCGCCTCGCTGGCGATATGCACCGGACGCCCGCCGGGGTTCATCACGCACGGAATATCGCCCGAGTCTGTCACCAGCGTCATGCGACGCGAGAACAGGTTTCGCGTATCAAACCCGCCCGCGGCCACCACGCGGATGAAGCCCTTGGCGTCCACATCGCGCACGTAGAACCCGATCTGGTCCATGTGGCACAGCAGCAGCACGCGCGTCGCACGCTCACCCTTGGCCTTGCCCTTGCCCCGCGCCGAACGCTTGCAGATCAGGTTGCCCATCGCGTCGGTCTTGACCTCGTCGAACAGGCCCTTGATCTCTTTGCTGATCAGGTCACGCACGCGCTCCTCGCGACCGGGAACGCCAGGGGTCTCACACAGCCGCTTCAGTAGGTCGATGTTCATGTCCGCTCCGACGAAGGGATTCACAGCGTCCGGTCGCAGAGACAATCTCAAACGACCGTGGGCCGATCAGGATATACGAAACACGATGCACGCGGCACCCGATGCCGTCGTTTTCGCCCGCCGCAGCTTCGGGCCGTCGCGCGGTTTACCCTCCCGGTGATGTCACGCCAAAGCCCGCTCCTTGCGCTCCACCAGCACGCCCACGCGATCTTCGCCGACTATGGCGACGCCGCCTCGCCGAGCACCTCCCCCACCCCCCCCACCGCCGCCGCGATCGCCGCACCGACCGACGCCGCGCAGCCGCCCGCCCCGTCGCCCCCCCAGATCCTCGTCGTCCAGACCTATGCCCAGCTCGAGCTTGAGTACGCCTCGATCCGCAAAGCCGCGGCGTTGCTGGACATGCCGTATCGCGCCACCCTGCTCGTTCGCGGCGCCGATCGGCTCGCGTTCCTCAACCGCATGCTCACGCAGGAGCTGAAGAACGCCCGGCCCGGCGACGCGCGGCGTGCCTTCTGGCTCAACCGCAAGGGTCGCATCGATGCCGACCTGCGCGTCATCGTTCGCGAGGACGACATTGTGCTGGATGTGGATGTTCACGCCGCGGAGCGGACGCGGGCGACGCTCAGCGCGTATGTCATCACCGAGGATGTGCAGATCGAGGACCAGGCCGAGCAATGGCACCGCCTGAGCCTGCACGGCCCCAGCTCGCTGATCGCGCTGTCTCGCATCGCGACGATCGCCGATCAGCCTGCGGGACCGCCTCTGGCTCTGATGCCGGACCACGCTGTCACGGTGCAGATCGCCGGCGTCGATGTCCTCGTCGATCGACTGGACTCCACTGGCGAGATCGGCCTGGAGTTGCTCGTCCCGGCGTCCAGCGTGCTCAGTGTCTATCACGCGCTGCTCACGCTGGCGCACGAGCCGGCCAGCGCCCAGCGCGTCAATGCGCCGCCGCTAGTCCGCCCGATCGGCTTCGCGGCGTGGAACATCGCCCGTCTCGAAGCGGGCACGCCGGTGTACTACCTCGACTTCGGGCCGGACTCACTCCCGGGCGAGAGCGGCGTGCTGAATGACCGTGTGTCGTTCACAAAGGGCTGCTATTTGGGCCAGGAGATCGTCGCGCGGATGAACGCGCTGGGCCATCCGAAGCAGCGGGTCGTCGCGGTGCGCCTGACCGACCCGAGCACAGAGATCGACCCCGCGTCCGAATCGCTCTCGCGCGAGGCCGGTGCCGAGGCACGCGAGATCCCCATGGCGCGATTCCCGAGCACGGGCTCGCCGATCTACCTCGACGCGGGCACGTCGACAGATGCCAGCACGCCGACACCTCCCGCGTCAACCGCGGCGCTCGCGCCGGTCGGCGCGATCACCAGCAGCACGCTGGCACCTCTCTTGAGCCGCTCGCCGATCGCGCTGGCGATGATCGCCTGGAAGGCGTCGCAGCCGGGGACGAAGCTGCGGGTGGATTGTGACGGCGCGCTGCTGCCGGGCGTCGTGCAGGAGCGCCTGACGTTTGTCAAACGGCCAGCGCCGGGCACCTGAGCGCCTCTTGCGCGCGGCAACTCCGCTGCGTCAACGGCCTTTGCGGTGGAGCACGCGACGACGATCGATCACCGCTGCGTGCTGCGCATCCGGATGATCTCCTGCGTCCGCAGCAGCGTCTCAAGGCCCTGCCGGTCCGCGAGCTCGTACGTGCCGTTGCGGTTCAGGTCCACCTCGAGCTGGTAGCTCGTGAACGGCAACGCCCACGCGGCGTACAAGTCCTCGATCGTCACCAGGCCGTCGCGATTCACATCACCAGAGCCCAGCTCGAACGTCAGCGGCACCGTCTGGACGCTTGATCGCCCGCTCAGCTCGAACGCGACGATCGTGATCTGATTCACGCCCGCCGGGAGCGAGCCAGACGACAGCCGCCACTCGAAGCGGTCGTACTGGAACGCCTGCGTCGAGCTGTTGATCAGCGTCAGCGGGTTGGCGCCCTGCGCAATGTTCGCCAGAATGTGGACGGAGTTGACGGTGCGATCCGTCGTCGTCACGCGATACTGGAACAGCCCGCCGCCGATCGGCACCAGCGTCGGCTGGAGCGTCACCTGCGGCGGAAGAAGGTCAACGTAGAACACCTTGCGGAAGTCGTTGAAGATCGGCAGGCCGCCGTCGGTGCGGCGTCGATAGCACAGCACGTTCAGGTAGTTCACGCCCTCGGGCAGTTGGTTCGTGTTGATCACCTGGCGGTAGAGACCGGCGGTGCCGGTGCCGCCGGGGCCGGAGATCGGCGAACGCTGCGTGAGGAAGCTCTCGTACCCGCCGTCGAGCTGCAGGCCCGCGGGCTGATCGAAGTTGCCGTTGCCGTTGTAATCGGCAAAGCCGCCGTTGAGCCGGAAGAACGCCTGATCGTCCCAGTTGTTGGTATCGCTCGGGTCGGTCTTGGTGGTGTCGAGCCGGATCTCGAACGTCGGCGTGTTGATCACGTCCATCGGCGTTGTCCGCCGCTGGAACTGCGGCACGCTGACGGGGTCCGCGGGGATCACGCCCGCTGCGCCGGTCAGCGTGAGCGTGCCGCTCGGTGCCGCGGGGCCGTAAACCACGTAGCCGCGATGATGCTCAACGGTGTTGCCGTTCACGGTCGCGGCGTTGTTCGGCACGGGCAGCAGCACGCGCCGGTTCCCGTCCACGGTGATCACGCTGGGGATCTGGTTCGAGGCGTCCACGATCGGGTCGTTCCACGCGCCGGTCAGTTCCTGCAGGCGTGTGCCCGGGGGGAAGGTGGTCTGCACGCTGCGAAGCGCGACGCCGGGGGTGTACGAATCGGAGATGCCGACGAGCACGCTCGCCGCGGCTTCGGTGCCGATGTCGTTTTTCGTCGGATCGCTGGCCAAGAAGTTTGAGCGCTCAAAGACGAGCACGTCACTCACCGACTGGTTCTGCGGGTCCGTCGAGTTGAGCGTGTAGAACAGGCTCTTGGGCGCGCCGGGAAGGTTCGCGTTGTCGGTGCGAACGTACTGGTTCGTGATCCTCACCAGACGCTGCAGGTGCGGATCACCATCGCCCAGCGCCGTCGGGTTGCCCTCGCGCGGCCAGAACCCGCGATTCGAGAACCGCGTGTGCATCTCGCGCGAGTTGTGATACACGATCGGCCTGCCCGGCATGAACAGGATCAGCGCGTGCTGCGGCAACGCCGCCAGGTCCGTCCCCGGGAAGCCGGGCGCCGAACCGCCGCCGCCGGTCGAGCCGTTGTCGTGCGAGTACACGTGTCGCACGCCCTGGCTGCCGTTCTGGAAGCCGTCGTCCTGAAGATCGAGCGAAGCGTTGAGCACGTTCTGCCAGGTGCCGAAGCCACGCGAGCCGCGGATATCGCGGAGTTGGCCGGCCTGGTTCAGGTCCAGCGCATCGCGATTGCCGAAGCCATCCTTGTTGCGGATGTAGGTCTGGATGAAACTGTTGCCGTCGACGATCTCGCCGAAGGAGAACGGCGTGCCCGGGTTACCGCCCGGATAGATCCGCCGGTTGAAGACCGCCGCGTCGTAGTCGTTGTTCCAGAACGACTGCGGGATGTGCTTCGCGGCGTCAAGTCGGAAGCCATCGACCTTGTGCTCCTCGAGCATCCACTGCACCGAGCGCAGCAGCAGTCCCTTGGCGTTCTCCATCGTCGGGTCGCCGGCCATCGGGTTCGCGGTGTTGAACGGGTAGATGGTCCACGTCGCGCCGTTGGCGGGGTTCACGAACGTCGACGGCGTCAACTGCAAGTCCGGATAGAACCGAGCGTTCGCCGGGTTCGGCCGGTTGCGGAAGTTGCCGATCGGGATGTTCGTCTGGCCCGGCGGCGGAGTCGCTGTGACCGGATGGCGGACGAACTGGTAGTTCTTCTCCTGCGCGATGTCGATGAGGCCGACGAGATCACCAGTGAAGAGGTCGTAGTTCGCGCCGCCGGGGTCCATGCTCTGCTTCGAGCCGTCGTGGAAGTCACCCCAGAAATCACCGCCGCTGGCGGGCAGATAGAAGCCGGGCCAGCCGCCATCGGCGAGGAACGCCGCGTTGCTGGTGCGGGCGCCGTTGTGATTCAGGATCAGGTCGACGTAGCTCTCGATGCGCGATCGGCGCATCTCTGAGATCATCGAGCGAAAGAACTGATCGGTGCCGTAGATCGTCTCGGAGCCGGGCGAGCCAAGATCGAAGCGATCAAACACGTCGTAGCCGGGCGAGCCGTCGCTGGCCTTCCACACCGGAGGAAGCCACATCGCGTTGTAGCCGGTCATGAACGCATCGGGCAGGCGCGCTTCGATGTTGCGCCACGACGTCTCGAACCACTGAATATAGATCTGGCGATCCTGCGCCTGGGCCTGGCCGTGCGTGCCCACCGGTAACAGAAGACCGACCGCGAGCGCGATCGCCGCGAGGCGAGCGCGTTGTTCAAGGGGCCCGAAGTGGCGAAAAAATGAGCCCCGCGATTCACACTGACGCATGCCATCCTCCACGCTTTGAATGCTCACACCGCCGGGGCGACCCGCCCAAAGCCCGGACGAGAAATCGTCCGGCTGCCAAAAGCCTACACCGCACGCCGGGCTTGGCCACACGATTCGGGACTTTCTTTGCAACGGTTCCACGTCCGGAGCAAGCACGCCAAGATCGGCCGCGATCGTCGCGGTTCGCTCGGTCCGATCAACGCCCGGACGGCCCGAAACACCCCAGCTTGACATCACGGCGTCGTGAACCCGATCGGTGACAGCCCGTTTGTCACCCGCTGCTTCGCCCCGGGGGCCACCACCTGCTTCACGAACGCGCGATACTCCGTCTCCACGCGGCCCAGATCGGCATGGACATAGGTCCGGAAAACCTGCGCCCCGAGGTTCCGCGCCAGCAGCATCACACTCCGCCGATCCTGAGACTTCAGCGCCCCGCTGGCCCGCAGCCGCTCGATCATCGTCGTCCCGAGCGTCCCGCCGGAGGCGTCCTTGACCATCGACTCAAACGCGCCGCGATACTTCCCACCCTCGCCCTCGCGAAGGAAATGCACCATCGCCCACACCTGCGCGTAGTACGTCACGCCCGCCTCGTTGCCCATCGCCAGGATCTGATCCGGCGATGCCGACAGGATCGTCTCCAGCGGCAGCAACTGGTTCGCGTCCGAAGCGGCCCGCAGGCGATCGAACCGCTCAAGGTTGTTCCAGCCGCTGAACATCACGCCGTCTTTGGTGAAGCGATGCCCCTCGAAGAACGTCGCGATCCCCTCCTCGGCCCAGATCGGCAGCGCCTCGGCGAAGCTCGACTGCGTGAACTGATGCCAGCCCTCGTGGCTGGCAATCGACATGGTGTCCGACGGGCCGATGTCAAAGAGGTAGCCGCTGCCGCCGATCGCGAAGCCGCCTCGCGCGATGCCGGTGACGGCGCGGGCACGCTCGCCCAGGCGAGCGACCGTGAGGCGCAGCCACTGCGCCCGCGAGGACATGACGAACGTCTCCATCGGTCGCGAGGGCCTCGGCAACGGGGTGATCGCCGTCGAGTAGTGCTTCAGCGCGCTCTCCATCAGTCCCGGCAGTCGCTCGCTGATCTGGGCCGAGCGGTCGGTCGTGTAGATCACAAAGTGATCGGTTTGGATCGCTCGCCCTTTGACGCCGTCGAACTCCCAATCGCGCACCGAGCGCACGCTCTGCGTCAGAGCCTGCGCACCCGCGCCGGCGCTTTCAACGCCCGGAGCCGGCGCACCGCGCGAGCCGAGCGCGATCGACCCCGACGGAGACCCTGAGCCCGCGCCAGCACTGCAGCCGCCGAGGCTTAGCGACACGCCCGCCAGCAGGAGCAGCGCGCCGGCCGCTACGCGCGTCACGCGCCGCCCAACGCCTTCAACGCGGCTTCGATCGCCTGCAATTCGAGATAGAGTTGCTTGAGCTGAGATTGGCTTTCCTCCACGAGCTTCGGCGGGGCCTTGGCAATATACCCCGGGTTCGACAATCGGCCCTCGATGTTCGCGATCTTTTTCTTCAGGTCGTCACGCTGCTTCACCAGCGCTTCTCGGGCGGCGCTGGCGTCGGCCGCTGCGGCGGCGGGTGAGACATTCTCGGACACCACCGGCTCCGGCACGCCGCTTAGCCGCAGTTCCTCGCCCTCAAACCGGAGCATCAACGTCCGATCGTCCTTCGCGGGCGCATCGGTCACGATCGCCGTCAACCCACATAACGTCTCCACCACGCGCGGCCCTTGGCCCGCCAAAGAAAGCACCTTCTCGGACGCGTGCAACACCAGTCGCACGCGGGGCGGCACGTTCCCCGTCGCGCGCGCCTGATTCACCAGCGTCGCGAGCTCGCGCACGCGAGCGATCGTCGCCTGCACCAGCGGAACATCTACGCCCGGCCCGAGCAACGCGTTCATGGTCCCGCGGGGCCAGTCCTTCACGCAGAGCAACGCCGCGACGCCGCCCGAGCCCTGATCGCCCGGCGCGCTCGCTGGACGATTGCCGGCAAGCGACACGCCCTCAACGCTCGCAGCGGGCAGCTTTGACACCTGCTCGTACGCCGCTTCGGTGACGAACGGCATGATCGGGTGCATGAGCCGCAGGATCGTCTCGATGCTCACGCGCAAGACCGCGCGCTGCGACTCGCTCTGGGCCACCGTCGGCTTGATCGCCTCCAGATAGAAATCGCAGAAGTCACGCCACAGCAGGTCGTAACACGCCTCGGCGTACGCGCTGAACTCGTACGCGCGGATCGACTCGTTGCACGAAGCGATGCCGGCGTTGAGACGCGAGACCATCCACTGATCCACGAGGCTCAACTCAGCAAACCGGATCTCGCGCGCCGGCGCATCGGACTTCTCCAGCATGAGAATCGCAAACCGCACCGCGTTCCAGAGCTTGCTGGCAAAGTTACGGCCAAGATCAAACTTCGGCGACGTGTTCTTGCCGGTCTTGGAATCCTTCTGCACCGGCATCCGCACGTCCTGCGTCTGCGTGGTCATCTGGCAGAGCGTGAACCGCATCGCGTCGGCGCCATGACTGGCGATGATGTCCAGCGGGTCCACCCCGTTGCCGCCAGACTTGGACATCTTCTTGCCCTCGCCATCCTGCACCACGGCGTGGATGAAGACCTCGCGGAAGGGGACCGGGCCGCGACCGAAGCCGGAGTTGCCAACATCAAACTCTCGCGGCTCGTCGAGATGCTCGGCGATCTCCGCCTCGCGGATGGCGTCCTCGCTTCCCCAACCAACCGGCAACAGATACCGATTCATCATCACCATGCGCGACACCCACAACGTGATGATCTCGCGCGCGGTGCTGAGAACGCTCGACGGGTTGTACGCCTCCAGCAGACCCTGGAACTGCGAGCCCGGCAGCATCTTCTCCGCCGCGGCCGCATCAGGCCAGCCCAGCGTGCTCAGCGGCCAGAGGGCCGAGGAGAACCAGGTGTCGAGGACGTCGGGGTCACGGGTAAACCCGTGACGCTCGAGTTCCGCCTCAATGTCCAACGCACCGCGATACGTCATCTGGGTACCCGGCGATCGCACGCACACCCGAACGATCAGGTCGCGGGCAGCCTCGATGTCCCGGTGCGTTGTGTTGGCAGCGCGGAGATTAAGCCTGGGGTGGCTCCTCGCCTCCATGGTGTACTGAAGCAGATCGTCCTCAGCCCCCACTTCGAGCCCAGACATCAAGTCGCCGATGCTGTCCTGCTCGCTCCCTGGATCGCCCGTCCAATCCTGCCACGATTCATACGTCTTGCTCCACACCGGAATCCGATGCCCCCACCAAAGCTGCCGGCTGATGCACCAATCACGAATCCCCTCGTGCCACTGCTGATACGTCTTGGCATATCGCTCGGGAAAGAACTGCAATCGCGTCGAATCACCAACGCCCGCAGACTCACCGTCCGATTTGCTGCTTTGCTGCTTTGCTGCTTTGCTGTTTTCCCCCCCCGCCCCCACGCTGCCCCGCTGCCCCTCGGGCCCGTTGGCCCGTGCCCCCCCCCCCCCAATAGGCGCC
>JALHNK010000084.1 GCA_022843565.1 Phycisphaerales bacterium | reverse complement strand
GCTCTTCCGATCTCGAGCTAAAGCCGACCGCGGCAAACGGGCTGCTCGCGCTGAAGCCCTGATACGGCGTCGGAGCCAGGATCTGTGCCTCGGCCGTCAGCGCGCCGAAGGCGATCACGGAGCCAGCGACAGCGAACAACGGCGCGCGCAGCGCGCGACGAACAATGAGGGAACCACGAGCCATAGATCATCTCCCTGAAATGCGCGGCCGCGGGGTGAGAGTTCCCGCATGAATGCCGCTCAACGACCTTCACAGTGTGGCCCGAAAACCTCCTCTGTCAACCAGATCCACGCCGCAATCCAGCGTTTCTCGCACCATCACCGTCGCAAATCCGATCACACCACGAACGCCCGCTCACTCAGTCTCACTCGCTCGCGGCGTGCGGCCCCACCGCCCGCCGCTCACGATCGAGTCCACGCCTGACGCCAACCACACGACAAACAACCCGTGCCGCGCGTCTATGCTCTCGAACTATGAACCTCCGCCCCATCGGCAAGACGAACATCCGCGTCTCTGAAATCGGCTTCGGCTGCTGGACCATGGGCGGGCCGAACTTCTCCCCCGCCACCGGCCAGCCCATCGGCTGGGCCGATGTCAACGACGAGGACATGCTCGCCGGCATCAAGGTCGGCCTCGACCACGGCGTGAACCACTGGGACAACGCCGACGTCTACGGCAACGGCCGCGCCGAACGCACGCTCGCACAATGCCTCGGCAAGCTCGGCGTCGCGCGATCCACCCAGGTCATCGCCACCAAGGTCGGCCACTTCAAGGGCACGGCGCCATACGCGCTGCTGCCAAGCAACATCCGCTACCAGTGCGAGCAATCGCTCCGCAACCTCCGCACCGATTACATCGATCTCTACTACATCCACCACGGCACCTACATCGGCCCCGATTACGACCACAAGCCCCACGACTACCTCCACGAAGCCGCGGCGGAGATGCACAAGCTCAAGCAAGAAGGCAAGGTCCGCGCCATCGGCCAATCCGCCTACACCGACGAAGACTTCACCCGCGCCATCCCCGTCCTCAATCCCGACGTGCTGCAGAACAAAGCCAACCTCCGCTACGACCCCTTCATCCGCCCCGGCTGCGCACTTCAGAAACTCATGGACCAGCACGGCTGCACCTTCGTCGCCTTCGGCCCGCTCGATCAGGGCATCCTGCTGGACAAGTTCGACCCCGAGCACCCTCCTAAGTTCGAAGACGGCGACTACCGCAACAACCGCAAGGACTTCGCCACCGAAGCGCTCCGCAAAGTGAAAGACAAGCTCGTCCGCGTCCGCGAGCGCTTCGACCTCGACAAACTCTCACCCGAGGACCGCACCGCGGCACTCTCCAGCATCGCCAGCCGCTGGGTCCTGGCCCACCCGCACGTGTGCTCGGCGATCCCTGGCTTCCGAAACGCCAAGCAAGCCCGCAGCAACATCAAAGCCGCGACGGACGCGCCGATGAGCGAGGCGGATGTCAAGTGGCTGCGGGAGTTGTTCGCGGGCGAAGAGCAGACGAAGTGGAGCTGAGGAGCCGTCAGCCGTCAGCCTTCAACCGTCAGCCATCAGCAGTCACCGTGCCACCGACCCCTTTTCGGGTCGGTGCCGCGGACCTCAACACTCGCCGCGATCACCACCCGCCGCGCCCCTCGGTCACGACCACGCTCCCAATCCGCGGCAACACCACCCCCTTTCGCGCTCTCTCTTCGTTGAAGTAACTCCGAGCATTCCGCTCGACCAGCAGCGTAATCTGCCGCACTCAACCTCTCCGCTCCTCTCCGTTCCTCCGCGATCCAAGCCTCACGGCGATCACCAAGACTGGAAACACCATGACCCAAGCCGCCAACGTCCAGCAGTTCGCCGCGTGGACGCAGCAGTGGATCGCTCGCCTCAATCAGAACGTCACGCGCCTGGCGCAGAAGGTCGCCGCGGTCGAGGCGCGAACACTGCTCAACGAGCACGGCCGTAAACCCCGCATGCCCATGCACTTCCGCTCGCAGTACGGCGAGGACATGCTGCTCTGGGCACTCTTTGAGGGCCAGCTCGACGGCTTCTACATCGAGGTCGGCGCGTTCGACGGCGTCACGCTCTCAGTCAGCTACGCCTTCGACGCCATCGGCTGGGACGGCCTCTTGATCGAGGCCCTCCCCGAAGTCGCCAGCGCCTGCAAGCACAACCGCCCGCACGCCCGCGTCGAGAACTTCGCCCTCGCCCGCGCGGGCGCAACGGGGACAACGACATTCAACCTCGCCGGCGACGGACCGGGTAGCGTGTTCTCGTATCGCGAACCCACCGCATCGCACACACAGTTGCTCCAGCAACAGGGCGTGAAGTCACGCGAGATCACCGTGCCGGTGACATCGCTTGACGCGCTGCTCGAATCGCAAGCCCCCACGCGCCCGATCGACTTCGCCGTGATCGATGTCGAGGGCGGCGAAGTCGAACTCCTCGCGGGCTTTGACATCGAACGCTGGAAGCCCCGCGCCCTGCTCATCGAGGACAACACCCGCGGCCAAGACCCCGCCCTCAACAGCGTCTTCGCATCGCTCCCCTACGAACTCGTCGGCTGGGTCGAGGTCAACCGCCTCTACATCCGAAACGATCAGCCCGAGCTGAAGAACAAGTTCAAGCAACACGCCGGAGTCTGATCGCCCCACCGCGGCCGCGTGTCTGCGAGAGGCAGGCGGGACGCCTGCCCCACAGATGCCCCCACAGGAGCGTGAGCACAATCACGATCACACATCGATGTTCTTGACCTCCAGCGCGTGGTCCTCAATGAACCGCCGGCGCTGCTCGACATCCTCACCCATGAGGATCGAGAACAGCTTGTCCGCCTCGCCCGCCACATCCCAGTTCACCCGTAAAAGCGTCCGCCGCTCGGGATCCATCGTGGTTTCCCACAGTTCTTCAGCGTTCATTTCGCCCAGACCCTTAAAGCGCTTGATGGTCATGCCGCGCGAGCCGACGTCTTGCAGTGAGGGGAGGACTTGGGAGAGGCCTTCGGCTTCGACAAACTTCGACAGCGGCGCGTTTGATCGCGTCGTGTTGTTCGCGTTCGAGGCGGGCTGGTCGTCCTCCGTCGCCTCGGCATCGCTCTGAGCGTCTGCGCCGTCGGTCGCATCGGCGCCGTCGGCGGGCGTCTCCTTCACCAGCTCCCACGCGAAGCGCGTGGGCACCAGTTCGCCGGAGTCCGCGAGCGTTCGCTTCAGCAAGTACGCGCTCATCGGGTCGGCGAAGCCGAAGCGTTCGAGGGCCTCGAAGAGCTTGTCGAGCTCGCGGTTCTCGTGCAGCTCGCGCACCACGGCGACGGGCTTGCCCTCGAAGAACTTGGGCGCCGCGGTGCTGGAGGCGCCGCCAGCGCCGTTGGGCTTTGTTGCGGCCGGCGATGTTGACGCGGGCACGCTCGCGGCGTGCGTCGACGCGACCTCGGTCACCATGTCCGCCAGTCGCAGGCCGAACTTTGCGCTCAGCGCAACGACGTCTTCCTCGCCCCAGGCGAAGCACTCACCACCGGACCAGGAGAGGCGGTGCGTGGGGAGATGGACGTGGCCGGCGCTGTCTTTGGCACGCGGCTCAAGTCGCGAGGCCAGCAGGCTGGGGAACTTGACGCCGCGAAGCTCGGAGACTTTCGCCAGCTCGCTGATGCGGCGGAGCGTGCGGACCAGGCGGCGGAGCTCGTCGCCCTCGATGCGGCGCGAGATCGGCGCGAGCATCGTCTTCGGATCGAGCTTCTCAAGGTCTCGCACCACGAGCACCGCGCGGCTGAGTCCCTGCTCGGTGAGCACCTCTTCCATCTGGTCGTGCGCGACGACGTATTGGAATCGCGCGTTCTTGCCCTTGCCCCATTGGAGCTTGAACAGCGGCGGCTGGGCGCTGAAGACCTTGCCACGCCGGATGAGCTCGGGCATCTGGCGGAAGAAGAACGTGAGCAGCAGCGTGCGGATGTGGCTGCCGTCGACATCGGCGTCGGTCATGATGATGACCTTGCCGTAGCGGAGCTTGCCGAGATCGAACTCTTCGCCGATGCCGCAGCGCAGGGCGCTGATGAGCGTGCGGATTTCCTCGAAGCCCAACACCTTGTCCAGGCGTGCCTTCTCGACGTTGAGGATCTTGCCTCGCAGCGGCAGGATGGCCTGCGTGTTGACATCGCGACCCGTGCCGGCGGAGCCACCTGCGGAGTCACCCTCGACGATGTAGATCTCGCTGATCTCGACATCGCGCGTGCGGCAGTCCTTGAGCTTGTGCGGCATGCTGCCGCTATCGAGCGCGCTCTTGCGGCGCGTCAGCTCGCGAGCCTTTCGCGCCGCCTCTCGGGCCTGCGCCGCCACGATGCCCTTGAGGCAGATGCGCTTGGCTTCACTGGGGTGCTGCTCCAGCCACATCTGGAGCTGCTCGCTCACGGCGTCGGAGACGAACTTCTCGATCTCCGGGTTCAGCAATCGCTCTTTGGGCTGGTTGTTGAATGTCGGGTTCGGCAGCTTGACGCTGATGATCGCGATCAGGCCCTCGCGCAGGTCTTCGCCCGTCGGCGTCGGGTCGTTCTCTTTGAGGATGCCGGACTTCTTGGCGTGGCCATTGAGCGCGCGGGTGAGCGCGAGCTTGAAGCCCTGGGCGTGCGTGCCGCCGTCTTTGTTGTTGATGTTGTTGGCGAAGCTGAGGACGGTTTCGTTGTAGCCGTCGTGGTACTGCATCGCGACCTCGCAGAGCAGCGAGAGCGACTTGTCTTCCTTGCGGACGTAGATCGGCTCGCTGACGCTCTGCTTGCCCTGCATGAGATGGGCGACATATTCGGGGAGGCCGTCATCGGCCTTGAAGGTCTCGCTGCGGAGCTTGCCATCGCTGCCGACGCGCTCATCAACGAGCTTGATGGTGACGCCGGGGTTGAGATACGCCAGCTCGCGCATGCGCGTTTGCAGCGTGACGAAATCGAAGGTCGTGTCCGGGAAGATCTCCGGATCGGGCATGAAGGTGACCTTCGTGCCGGTTTTGAAGGGCGAGTCAGCGGGGATATCACCGACGACGCGGAGCGGGCGCGAGGTTTTGCCGCGCTCGAAGGCGATGAGGTTGATCTTGCCGTTGCGATAGATCTCGGCTTCGAGCCATTGGCTGAGGGCGTTGACGCAGGAGACGCCGACGCCGTGGAGGCCGCCGGAGACTTTGTACGCGCTGCCCTCCTGGCCGAACTTGCCGCCGGCGTGCAGGACGGTCATCGCGATCTCGACGGCGGGCTTGCCGTTGTACGCGGGATTGGGATCGGTCTTGGGCTCGACGGGGATGCCGCGGCCGTCGTCAACGATCGAGCAGGAGCCGTCGGCGCCGATGGTGACCCAGACGGTCGTGGCGTAGCCGGCCATCGCTTCGTCGATGGAGTTGTCAACGACCTCGTAGATGAGGTGGTGCAGCGGGCCGATGCCGGTGCCGCCGATGTACATGCCCGGGCGCTTGCGGACGGCTTCGAGGCCTTCGAGGACTTGAATCTGGTCTGCGCCGTACGCGGTGGTGCTCACGGCGGTGGTGCTCTGGGTGGAGCCGATCGCGGCATTCACAGAGCCGGCGGCGGAGTGGCCATTGGCGATGGGCAGACCGGCGGAGGGCGGAACTTCGATGGGTGTTGACGAGGCGGTGCCGGCGGATGAGACGGGGGTGATTTCAGACAAGGGCTGGATCCTTCCAGAGCCCGCGAACACCCCAGCAGGAACGGTGAAGTGAGCGGCGCGGCGGAGCGGAGCGAGGAGGGGACAGCCGCGGCCAAATCACGGGAGTTTTCGAGGTCCGAACGCGGGCCGAAATCTGAAGCGATCTGCTGGGAAAAGCGGGTGGTGGAGTATAGGCGAAAGGGGGTTCGGGCGTGTGGATTTGCGGGTGGATTGGGGAAGAAATGGGGCGCACCGGGGGGCTGGTTTTGAAGGGGCTTTAGGGGGCAAGATTGGGGCGTGCGGCGGGGAAAGAAAACCGCCCGGCGTGGGCCGGGCGGGGGAGTTGAGAGGCACGTCTTCGATGCAACTCTGCGCGAGCTACTTGCCGGTGAAGTCGAAGCCCTTCAGACCGTTGAGTGTCCAGCGGATCTGGCCACGGAGTTCTGGGCCGGAGTATGTGGGCGCGCCGTTCGTCCACGGGACGTCGTCGATTGTTGAGGCTTGATCGTACATGATGCCCGTTGTGGCGACGGTGGTGCCGTTGGCGGCAACGTAGCCGCCGGCGCTCGCGTCCCCGCTGATCACGAAACGAACGCTGCCATCGAAGAACGAGGTGACGGGCGAGGAAATGTTGTTCAAGAAGTGCGCCGGGGGGACGTTGGCTCGCTGGGTGTGGCGAGCGTAGCCCTCAACCCACGAGACCTTGCGTGAAGGCGAGGAGACGTCAGAGATGCGGCGGCGGCTGATCCGGGCCGACGCGGCGACGGCATTGATCGCAAAGGCGTTGTGGTTGGTGCCGGGAGTGACCGAGAGGATGTTCGTGTTGCGATCCGGCGCGAATGACGCGTGGATCGAATAGGAGTAGCTCGTGCTGAACGGCTCAAGCGTGTTCGCCGGCACGATGCCGCCCACGCGGAATGAATCTTGAAGACCCTTTCGCTTGATGTCATCGGGACAAATCACGCTCGGCTCCGGGAGTCGCTGCGCGAGATAGCCGACGAGCGGCAGGTGCGAGAAGTTGATCTGCGGCACCCAACCGGTACCCAGCGGAATGAGGAACTGAGGGGTCGACAGCCGACGAATGAGATCGAGACCTCGAAGGGTGGACCAGTCGAAGTCGTTCGTGGGGGCTTGCGGCGCTTCGGGAACCCCATCACCCTGGAAGATGCGGATTACCCGCGCACCGGCGGCGTTCGCTTCTGGCGGAACGAATCCGGAGAGCGCCTCGCGATTGTCGGTCGCGTAGTTCAGAGTTGCGAGGGTGAACTGCCGCACGTTTGACGTGCAGAGGGTCGACTTGGCGAGCTTGCGCGCTTTGCTGAGAGCCGGCAGCAGAATGCTGACCAGCAACGCGATGATCGCGATGACGACCAGCAACTCAATCAGGGTGAAGGCGGCGCGGGCTGGGCGCGAGGTGCGTTCGGGCATTTCGAAATCTCCTGCAAGGGTGCGGTCATCGCGACAGAACTGCGCGAGACGGGCGTATCGAGTCGATACGAGACGAATGTCAGTAGCTTAACGTATTCTTCGGACGTCGGCACAAATGGATCCGAAATTCAATCGGGATGCGGGTCATTCCGTACGAACAAAAAGCGAACGATGGAGGTGACTACCGACCCGTCGATCCGAACCCACCCACACCGCGCCCCGTCTCGTCAAGGGTTTCTACCTCTGCCAGCTCCACACGGCTGACTGGCGCGATGACGAGTTGAGCGATGCGCATGGCGTGTTCGATCGTGAACGGCTCGCGGCCGAGGTTGATCAGGGCGACTTGGAGCTCGCCGCGGTAGTCGGCGTCGATCGTGCCGGGGGCGTTGATGACGGTCACTGCGTGCTTTGTGGCCAGGCCGGAACGCGGGCGGACCTGGCCCTCGTAGCCGGCGGGGATGGCGATCGCCCAGCCGGTGGGGACTCGGGCGATGGCGCCCGGTGCGAGGGTGATGAGCTCACCCTCAGGAAGGCACGCGGCGAGGTCGAGCCCCGCCGCGAGGGCGGTTTGGTAGGCGGGCAGGGTGGCGCGATGGGAGAGGCGGCGGAGGGGGAGGCGCATGGAGAGCCCAATTTCTCAAAGCAGGGTGCACAGACTCAAAGCTCAAATCACCGCTGCCCGAGCGTCAGCCCGAACGTGTTGCCGCTGTCGCCGGGGATCTTCTTGCCGAAGCCGCCGGTGAGGTCCTTGTTGCGGAACTGCTCGCGCTTGCGGCGCAGCTCGGGGGTTTCCTTGCTGATCTCGGCCAGACGCTCGGCCATCTGCTTCTCTTTGGCCTGACGCTTCTCGGCGAAGATCGCCTCGCGGCTGCCAGGTGCCGGCGGGGTGTCGGCTTCGAGCACCTTCATCGAGAGGCTGATGCGCCGGGTGCTCGGGTCGATCTTGATCACGCGAGCGGTGATGACCTGGTCCTTCTTGAGGACCTGCTCGGGCTTGTCGATGCGCTTGCGGCTGATCTCGCTGACGTGCAAGAGCCCATCAACACCCGCGGCGATCTGAATAAACGCGCCGAACTCGGTGAGGCGGACGACGGTGCCGGTGATCTCGGCGCCTTCCTTGATTTCGTTCGTTGCGGACTCGAACGGATCCTGGCTGAGCTGCTTCATGCCCAGGGCGATGCGGTTGTTCTCAAGGTCAACCTTGAGGAGCTGGACCTTGACCTTCTCGCCTTCCTTGCAGTACTTCTGGACGTTCTTCTCAGTGGGGATGACGCGGTCGTACGTCATGTTCTCGATGTGGACCAGGCCGTCGACACCGCCGAGATCGACGAACGCGCCGAAGGGCATGACCTTGCGGACGGTGCCTTCCATCACGGCGCCCTCAACGAGCTGAGACTTGATCTTCTCGGCGTTGACCTTGCGCTCTTCCTGAAGGATGTCGCGCCGGCTCAGGACGATATCGCCCATGCCGCGGCGGTCGAGCTTGGTGACCTTGCAGGCGAACTTCTCGCCGACGAAGACGGACATGTCTTCGATGCGCTCCAGCGCGACCTGGCCCGAGGGCATGAAGGCGCGGTGGTTGGCAACCTCTAGCTCGAGCCCGCCCTTGTTCACGCCCGTGACGCGGGCCTCAACAACCTGGCCGACTTCGAGCAGTTCCCACGCCGCCTTGGTCACGGCGCCCGGGCGGGCGCACATGAACAGGGACTCTTCGGCGTTGAAACGCTCGACCACGACCTCAAGCTCGGTGCCGACGACCGGGAGCTCGTCATCCTTGTAGCTCAGGCGAGAAACGACGCCGAGCTCCTTGGGGCCGAACTCGACGAAGATGTCGCTGGGGCCGACCGAGACGATCTTGCCGGTGCGGTGCTCGCGACCAGACTGAACGACGCGCGGGCCGCGCACGGCGGCGGGGGCGCGGCCGCCGCGCACTTCGACGTCGTGCGCGTGGGCACGCTTGGTGGCGTCGATCTTGGCCTGAGCGGCGGCGCTGGCGCGATCGGTGGAGCCCTTGAGCAGAGCATCGAGCTCGCCGGGGGCGAAGTCGTCCATCATGTTGCGGGAGTCATCGGAAACGCTTTGGAGGGTGCCGCGGGTGTCCGGGCCTTTTTCGCGCTGATCGGGCTTGGGCCCGCGCTGGCCGGGGCGACCGCCCCCCCCACCGCCGCCACCACCACCGCCGAATCCACCACCGCCACCACCGCCGGAGCGTGGGCGACCGCCGAAGGGCTGGGGCTCTTCGCCCTCAGAGCTGACGACCATGGCCTTCTTGATCGTGGGCAGGCCGCGGAGATTGGGGCCGCTCGGGGCCGCGGGTGCCGCGGCCGGGGCTGCGCTGCTCGCGTCGCCCGCGGGGATCGCCGGGGCGGCGGTGGCCTCGGGCGTCTGGGGGTTGGTGTCGGGCGAGTCGGCGGCGGGGTTGCTGGACATTTGGGGTGATCCGGAGAAAGAGAAACGACAACTCCACTCCCGGGGCGATCGGGCCTCCGTGCGTCGCCGCGCGGCCAATCCATTGGCTCTGGCGTGCGCGCCGCGAAACTCGCGGCGGAAAAGAGAGGCGGGATTCTAGACCGGGCGGAGGCACCGCCGATGGGCGGGGCTGCGTGATCGCCGGTCTCTGCAAGTTCGCCGGGTTACCAGAACGGGTAGGTGCCAAAGAGCGCGCGGAAGCCCAGGACCGCCAGGGTGATCACGATCGCAGCATTGCCGACGACGAGGACGAACGAGACGACAGTGCGCGAGCTGGGGAGGAACTTCTCCGACCACCAATCGCGATCCTGGATTGCGGCGCGGGGGAGGTCGTTGACCGCCGCGCGGATGAGCTGGCACGCCTCCCACGCGCGAAAGGGCGCCATGACGAGGCGCTGGGTGAGCGTGAACTGTGAATCAAGGTCTTTGTCGAAGCGCTGGCCGCACTCGGGGCAGCGGCCGGCCTCGCCGGCGATGGTGAGGTCGTAGCGGCAACGGAAGCACTGATAGGAGCCATCGGCGCTGCGGATGGTGCCGATGGGCTGCTCGATCGAGCGGGCGGTGATGGGGTCAGAAGCCGGAGAGTTCCAGGGGATCGGCTCGCACGGGCTGGGCCTTTGAGGTGTGGGCATCATCGCGGTTCGCGTGGGCGTGGCTGGGGGTTGCACCGGACGTGCGGACGCCGGGTCCAGACACTTGCGTGCGGAAAGGAAAACACCGCCGGAACCAGAAGGTTCGAGGCGGTGCTTGGGAATCTGTCACACATGCGCCCAGCGGCAGAACAGGGCGTGGAACGCCGCTTAGCGAGCGGGGCGCGAGGCGGCGCCGTCAACCGGTGGGTGCTCGGTCTGCGGTGCGCCGGCGGGCGGCTGCTTGCGGACGCTGCCGAGGATGCCGGGGAGCTCGACCCCGGCCTGACGGGCCAGCTCGTGCATCGGCGGGAGGGCGCCGATGAGACCCGCGAGGAAGTCGGCGGTTGACCCGCGCCCGCCTTCGCCCGCTTTGCCCGAGCCGGAATCCCAGACTGTGATCTTGTCGATCTTGAGGTTCTGGATGGCCTTGACCTGCTGGGTCACGATCTCGGGAAGCTGCTCGATCATCAGCAAGGTCGGGGCGATGTGGGGGTTCTCGGCGCACGCGCTGATGAGCTTGCGATAGCCCTCGGCCTTGGCTTCGAGCACCTGGCGCACGCCCGCGGCCTCGGCCTCGAACTTGGCGCGGATGGCGTCGGCCTGGCCAGCGGCTTCAAGGCGCGTCTTCTGGGCTTCGGCCTCGGCGGCGATCTCGACGCGGCGCTTCTCGACTTCCTGCGGGGCGAGTTGCTCCTTGCCGAGGCGCGCGGTTTCCTGCTCGCGCTGCGCCAAAAGGATCTTGGCGGTGGCGTCCGAGGCGGCGACTTCGGCGCGCCGGCGGGCCTCGGCGGAGATCTCCGCGAGCTTGGCGTTGCTCTCGGCCATCGTGGCGCGGCTGGCGTTCTCGCCCGTCGTCGCGATTGCTTCGGCCTCGGCCACGCGGACGCGCTGCTCCTGCTCGGCCTGCTTGCGAGCGACGATCACTTCCGCGTCGCGCTGCGAGATCGCGATCTCGCGCTCACGCTTGGACTCGGTCTCGCCCTTGACGGCCTGGGCTTCGAGGGCCGCGACGGCGATTCGCTGGCGCTGCTCGGCGAGCTTCTCGCCTTCGATGGCGGTGGCACGCTCGGCGCTGACCTTGACGGTGCGCTCTCGCATGGCGATGGCCTCGCCGGTGGCGCCGTCGCGCTCCTGCTGCGAGACTTCGACCTTCGCGCGCTGAATGGCCTCGGCGGCGGCGCGCTTGCCGATGGCCTCGATGTACCCGCTCTCGTCGGTGATGTCGCGGATGTTCACGTTGATCAGCGTGAGGCCGATCTTGTTGATCTCCTTGGCGACGTTCTCGTTGATGAGCGACAAGAACGTATCGCGGTCGCGGTTGATCTCTTCGATCGTCAGCGTCGCGATCACCAATCGCAACTGGCCCAGGATGATGTCCTGCGCCTGCTCGCGGATCTGGTCTTCACGCAGGCCGAGCAATCGCTCCGCGGCGTTGTTCATGAGCACCGGGTCGGTGCTGATGCCGACGGTGAAGGTGCTCGGGACGTTGACGCGGATGTTGTTCTGCGAGAGTGCCCCGCTGAGCGGGATGTCGATCACCATCGGATCGAGCGAGAGATAGGCGAAGTCTTGAACGAGGGGGACGACGAAGGTGCCGCCGCCGTGGATGCACTTGGCGGCCCGCTGGCCGCCGATCTTTCCGAACACGACGAGAATGCGGTTGGACGGGCAGCGTTTGAACTGCCGCACAACGAAGATGAAGGCGAAGAAGATGATCAGGCCCACGGCGGCGATGCCGCCGAGCCAAATCAGTGGGTACGTTGCTTGATCAGGTGGCATTGACAGGTTCCCCCAAGAGGACGTGTGACGGTGCCGCGGGGCGACGCGCCCCGCGAGGTTTGGACTGCGAGCTAAACGGGCTCGACGGTGACGGTGTTGTCGGCGTTGACTCTGGCGACGCGGACGCGGGAGCGGCTGGGCAGGTCGTGGCCGTCGGTGGTGGCGTAGCAGATGCGCTCGCGATCACCGACGATGAGGCGGACCTCGCCCTGGCCCTTGCCGGAGGCGGGGATGGCGACGGTGACATCGCCGGTCTTGCCCTGAAGTGCGTCGAGGGCGATGTTGCCGCTGCTGCTGAGCGAGCGCATGCTGCGCATAGTGATCACCATGATCGCCATCATGATCACGGCCCCGACGACGCCCATGCCGATCGACGCGCCGAGGCCCCAGCCGAAGCCCTTGAGCGCACCAAGGCCGCCCCAGCCAAAGCCCATCAGCAGCGCGAGAAACGCCTGAACGGAGATGAACTCAGAGCCGACACCAAGACCGCCGTGGCCCGCGTCGACATCGACGCCGGCATCATCGCCGAGCACGAGCATGAGGAGGAGCTTGATGGAAAACAGCAGCGTGCCCAGCAGCGCCGGAACGGTGAACCAGATGGCATTTGCGTCAAAGAACAGCGAGAGCATCCGAACTTCCCCAGAACGAATCGGTGGAATGATACCAGATCGCGCGGGGTGCGTGATTCCGGTGCGCACGGGCGGGGGCGGTGCGTGCTAGCATGGCTCCCGCCGGTGTCAGGTCGCGTGCTGGATGGCGCGGAGAGCCTGATCCTCGGGAGCGATCGCGGCCGACGCCGCGGGTCGATGCGTGCAAGTGTGTCGCAGGTTCTCTGGGGTCATGAGGACGATTTCGTTATGAGCCACCACCACAAGACTGACGCCGCGACCGCGGCTCCCGCGGGCCATGTCACGATGGATCACGATGAGAAGCACGACCCGCACGCGACGCGTTGGGGCGACTTCCTCAAGGCCGCCATCAAGCTCGGCGCCAGCGACATCATCATGAAGACGGGCAAGGCCCCGACCGTGCGCCTTCGCGGTGCGCTCAAGCCGCTGGACACGCCCGCGATCACGATGGCGGAGTTCAAGGACATCGCCAAGCACATCCTCGACGAAGAGCAGATGAAGGACCTGCACAAGTTCGGGTCCGTCGACTTCGCCTATGACTACGACGAGAAGACGCGCTTCCGCGTGAACCTCTTCCAAGCCCGCGGCAAGCTCAGCGTCGCCGCCCGCCTCATCTCCGCACACATCCGGCGCTTCGAAGAGCTCTACCTCCCGCCGATCATGAGCGAAGTGGCCATGCAGCCCAACGGCATCGTGCTGCTCAGCGGCGTGACCGGCTCGGGCAAGTCCACCACCATTGCCGCGATGCTCGACTACGTCAACGAGCGCAAGCCCGTTCACATCGTGACCATCGAAGACCCGATCGAGTACATCTTCACCGACAAGAAATCAACGATCAACCAGCGCGAGATCGGCATCGACTGCCTGGACTTCAAGATCGCGCTGCGTGCGCTGGTTCGCGAGAACCCGGACATCGTGCTCGTCGGTGAAATGCGCGACAACGAAACATTCGAGGCGGCGCTGCACGCCGCCGAGACCGGCCACTTGGTGTACGGGACGATCCACGCCTCCAGCGCCACGCAGACGTTCAGCCGAATCTACGGCCTCTTCGAACAGGAAGAAGTCGAGCAGGTGCGGCGAATCCTCGCGTACCAGATGCGAGCGTTCGTGTACCAGAAGCTGCTGCCGACGCTGAAGCCCGAGATCGCTCGCATCCCGGCGCTGGAAATCCTGGTGAACAACGCGGTCGTGCGCAAGTACATCCTCGAAGCACGCGAGGGCGAGCTCCGCGAGTACCTCAAGAGCATCGAAGCCACCCAGGGCGGCATGAAGGACTTCAACCAGAGCCTCATGGAACTGGTCGAACAGGAAATGATCCACGTCCGCACGGCGCTGGAAACCAGCCCGAACCCCGATGAGTTGCAGATGCGCCTCAAGAAGCTTGGTTCAGGGCGGTAGTTTCAGAGCCTTCAGCCGCCAGCTTTCAGCCGTCAGCAGAGCGGGAAAGCAGCAGAGCAGCAAAGCCAACTGAATCAAGCGAGCACGCGATCGGTCGCGTGCTCGCTTTGCATATGGCGTTCATGATTCCCGATGGCCGGCTGCCGATTGCCGGCCCTGTTCACTCGCGACTCGCGACTCGCGACTTTGACGCTACAGGATCTCAACAATCTCAAACTTCTTCACGCCCCGCGGCGTGCGCACGCTCACCACCTCCCCCACCGCCGCCTTCATCAGCGCTTCGCCCATGGGGCTGGCGGGGGTGACCTCGACGATGTCGTCGCTGATGACGCCGCTGAACTCGCCGACCATCTTGAAGATCTCGACGTCTTCTTTGCCCGACTCGCGGAGCTTCACGGTCGCGCCGACGAAGACCACGCCGGTGCTCTTGCGCGTCTCGTCGATCACGCTGACGTTCGAGAGGCGCTCGCTCAAGCGGCGGATCTCCGCCTCTTCGAGGCCCTGGGTCTCACGCGCCGCGTGGTAGTCGCCGTTTTCTTTCAGATCACCCAGCGCCCTCGCCTCGGCGATGCGGAGCGAGACGTTCGGCCGGTTCTCGACGAGCGCTTTCAGTCTCGCTTCCAACTGTTCGCGTTCGAGCTTCGTCATCAGTTCCATAGGCCGCCTCGATTCTCAACAGGGACGCCGCGAACTCGGCCGGCGTTCGGCCACATCGCTCGCGGTGCGTCTCGCCTCAGACTCTTTACATCGGCCCCGGCGTCGCGTGCGACGCCTCGCCGGATCACTTGTCCTTCTTCTCGGCCTTCTCGGGCTTGGCCGGGAAGAGCACTTCCAGCGCCTTGGGCAGGCGGGCCTTCCACGCCACCTCGTTGTGCTCGGCCTTCGGATCAACCACGACGACGACCGAGCCCGCACCGCCGGACTGGCGTTCCTTGGCGATCACCTCGAAGTCGCTCGCGCTCTTGGCCATCGCCTTATTGGTCGCGTCGAACTTCGGGTCTGACCCGCGCTCCATACCGCCCATGCCGAAGTAGATCGTCTTGGGCCAGGTCTTCTGACCTGCGAAGTACTTCAGCACGGCGCCGTCGCCGAAGTTCGTGCTCATGCTCTCCAGCAGCACCTTGCCGATCTTGTCCGGGAAGGCCGTCGCCGCTTGCAGCGAGATGATCGCCCCGAAGCTCGAGCCGCCCACCGCGGTGTTCTCAACGCCGGGCTTCACGCGATACGCACGCTCAACGCGCGGCATGACCTCGCCGACGAGCCACTCGGCGTACTGCTTGCCGCGATAGGGCTGGTCCTTCTCAAGCAGCGGGATCGGCAGATACTCCGTCGCGCGGTTCTTTCCCGCGTGCGGAATGCCCACGATGATCAACGGCTCGATCTTGCCCTCGTTGATCAGTCGCGTCGCGGTCTCGTCCGCGGCCCACTCGTCGGGCGTGGTCGGGTTCTTGATGAACACGTTCTGCCCGTCCTGTAGGTACAGCACGGGGTACTTGCGAGTCGCGTTCTCCGGCTTGTCGTAGCCCGGCGGCAGCCAGACCAGCAGGTCGCGGACCGTCCAGACCCCGCCGCCGGCGACTTGCAGTCGCTTGATCGTGCCGGTGATGCCCTCGGTGGGCATGGTGAAGTACGGGTCAAGGTCCGGGCGTGCCGCCGCGGTGGGGCGCATGTCGTCCCACGCCGCGACCTCGAAGACGAGCTCCGGGCGCTCGCCGGGGGCGAGCTTGCTGATGTCGATCTTGGGAAGAATGCGGTTCGGGCGCGAGGAGAGATCAGCGGCGCACTCCCACGTGTCGCTGTTGCCGCGGGTGAACTTGAACTCAATGGGGCCGTCAATCTCGCCCTTCTTCATGACGATCTGCCAGCGCAGGTCGCTGCGGGCCGACAGCTTGAACTTCGGGTCCGCGGGGTTCCAGCCATTCCAACTGCTGGCCAGGTGGATCGGCTCGGCGGTCGAGGCCTTGCCGCTGAGGTCTTTGACGACGATGACGAAGCCCTGCTCCAGGAAGTCCGGAGCGACGAGCTTGGATTCGTCCACCGGGGCCGCCGGGGCAGCGCCAGTGGTGCCGGTGTTTGTCGCCGCGTTTGCGCCGACGCTGGAGGCGACCGTGGCGCCGCTCACGCTCGGGTTCAGAATGCCCGCGGCGGTGAGTCGCTGCACGCGGTCTTTCCTCGCCGCGTCACGGTCTGTGATCATCCACAAGCCGCCGACGATCGCCACCGGTGCCAACAACCACGCCGTCAGTAGTACCTTGCTGTTCATTCGCATGTGCTCCGCTCACAAAGAGAGGCCCTCGCGGGCGCGGAGGAATCCGGCCCGGCGTGAACTGTACCGCCGCCGCGCGCTCGGCGCGGCTTGGCGTGACTTCGTCATCGAACCGCCCCTGGGTTCACTTCTTGGCCAGCGCGAGGTTCTTGGCCACCTCGCCCCAGCTCACAA
>JALHNK010000083.1 GCA_022843565.1 Phycisphaerales bacterium | reverse complement strand
GGTCCCCAACACCGGCTCGGCGCTGGTCACCCTGCCGAATGTCACCACCACGACCGCACGCATCAAGATTGAGGCGGTGGACAACTACTTCTTCGCAGTAACGAAGGCCAACTTCCGCATCGACGAGGGCAACAACGCACCCGCGTTTGACCGGGCGACAGCGCTGCCGACAGTCTCGGATATCGGCGGCAACGGCAACGCCAACGGGCTGGCCGACCCAGGTGAATCGACCGTTCAAGTCTTCCTGCCCATCAAGAACGTCACGAATCAGTTCGCGACCGCGGTCAGCGGGACGCTCACGACGCTGACATCCACGGTCGCGATCGTCGATGGCGGAGGCTTCGCACCGTACGGCAGCATCGGCGGCCTCGCGACGCAGACGAATCTCGGGCCGTTCCTCATCAGCGTCTCGACGCTGCACCCGTGCGGGGAGCCGATCAACCTGCGGCTCACGGTGGGCTCGCTGCTGACGCCCGATCGCAGCGTGATCGATTTCAGCATTCCCACAGGCTCGCTTCCGGCGTTTGGATTGCCGCTCACGTTCCCGTACTCCGGCCCCGCGGTCGACATTCCCGATGCCGATCCGGTCGGCGTCGAGCTGCCGATCAACGTCACGACCGCCGGGCGTGTCGGTGAGGTACGTGTTCTCATCGGGGGCGAGCCATGCACCGGCAACAGCAACCCGCTGAGCAACACCGTCGGCCTGAACCACGAGCGCATCGGGCATCTGCGGATGTCACTGGTGTCGCCGCTGGGCACCGAGGTGCTGTTGATGCACTGCCCGGGCGGCTTCACGGGCATCCCGCCGACGGGCGTGAACTCGGTGGTCATCTACGGCGGCGTGTGGAGCAACTCGAGCAACAACCTCTGCGGCGTCACGTTCCAGAGCAACACCTTCAACCCGCCGATTCAGGACATCCTGCTGACGCCGCCGGGCGACACGAACACCGGCCCGTTCACCGGCTTCTTCAACCCCCTGGGCGATCTGGGGCTGTTCCGCGATGAGCCGATGCTGGGTACGTGGCTCCTGCGCGTCGCCGATGTCCGCCCTGTCGCAACGGGCACCGTCCGCAACGTCTCTCTTCAGATCCGGTCGCTGACGGTCCCGGTCTGTCAGCCGTCGGGCACGCCGCCGCCGGTCATCTGCCCCGTGGACATCGCCGACGATCAGGGCAATCCGTTGCCCGGTCCGCCGAACGTGCCGAACAACGGCGTGACCGAGGGCGACTACAACGCGTTCTTCTCGGGCTACTTTGACGCCCTGCCTTACTGCGACATCGCCGACGATCAGGGAAACCCGATCCCCCCCGGCGCTCCGGGCGTGCCGAACAACGGCGTCACCGAGGGCGATTATAACCTCTTCTTCTCCGTCTACTTCACCGGCTGCAACTGACGCTCGTCCGGGCGACGTCTCCAGCCGCTCGAACTTCACCGAAGAAATGGCTCTCGGGCGATGCCGCCCGCGCTGATGGCCTTCAATACCGGCATCATGCACAGGCTCTCGTCGCACATCTTTGAGCACACCCCCGAGACCCTCGGCGCCTGGTGCGCCCAGCGCGCCATGCCGTCGTTTCGCGCCAAGCAAATCCTCGAGTGGGTCTATCAGAAGGGCGTGACCGACCCGGAGAAGATGACCAATCTCTCGGCGCTCGATCGCCGGACGCTCGCCAGCGAGATGACATTCCTCTCAGGTGACGTCGTGTCGCACGCTCGCGCGACCGACGGCGTGCAGAAGCTGCTTGTGCAATGGTGGGACAGCGACCATGGTGGCGGGACGGTGGGCGGGGGTGCGGGAGCGGGTGTGGGCGGAGCGACCGTGCCCCTCAGCGGCGAGCCTGGGGCCGACACCGCCATCACTGCGCCGCCGGTGGGCGAAGACGAGGAACTCACCATCTCGCTCACGCAGCTCGGCTCGCCGAGCGGCGGACCATCGACCACATCGCCTTCCCTGCTGCCCTCGGGCGTCGCGCTTGACAGCTCGCGCCAGACCGAATGCGTGATGATCCCGGTCCAGAGCGAGGAGCAGCAGCGGCGCACCGCGTGCATCAGCTCGCAGGTCGGATGCCCGGTGGGTTGCAAGTTCTGCGCCTCGGGCCTCGGCGGACTGGAGGGCAATCTCTCGGCGGGGCGCATCGTCGAGCAGGTCTATCGCCTCGGGCAACTGCCCGGCGTCGGCCGCATCAGCAACGTCGTGTTCATGGGCATGGGCGAGCCGCTGAGCAACTTTGCCCCGGTGACCAACGCCATCCGCACGATCTGCTCGCTCTGGGCGCTGGGCATCAGCGCACGCAAGGTCACGATCTCAACCGTCGGACTTCCCAAGGCGATCGATCGGCTCGCGCAGGAGCTCGACTTGCCTGTGACGCTCGCACTCTCGCTCCACGCGCCGACGGACGAGATCCGCCGCACGCTGATCCCGTGGGCCGAGTACACGACGATCGACGAGTTGCTGAGCGCGTGCCAGCGGTGGTTCCGCAAGACAGGTCGCGAGATCACGCTGGAGTACACGCTCCTGCGCGATATCAACGACCGGCGCGAACACGCCGAGGAACTCGCACGCCTAGCCAAGACGCTCCGCGCCAACATCAACCTCATCCGCTACAACGAAGTGCGCGGCATGCCCTTTAACCGCCCGCGCACAGACGACGTCGTTCGCTTCCAACGCGTGCTGCAAGAGCGCGGCGTCAACACCCACATCCGCGCCTCACGCGGGCGCGACATCGCCGCGGCGTGCGGCCAGCTCCGGCATGAGACCGGCCCGAAGGCCGGGAGCAACGCCTGAAGTCGAAGTCAGCGCTCGGCACCGGGCCGCATCGAATACGGCGACGGGCCGACCTCGCGGCGCTCGACCGTGCCCACCCACTGCCGCCCCGCGGCTTCGATCATCGCGCCGACCTGCGCGATCGCGCTCACAAACGGCGGCGGCTTCTCGGTGAGACCGAGCAGGTCGTTGAGCACCAGCACCTGCCCGTGGCACCCGGGCCCGGCACCGATACCAATCACCGGCACGCGCGCGATCTTCAGCACCGCGTCGGCGGTGGGCTGCGGCACTGCCTCCAGGAGCAGCATCGGCGCGCCCGCGTCCTGCATCGCTTGCGCATCGGCGACGATCCGAGCCGCGTCTTCCGGCGTGCGCCCCGCAGCGGAGTACCCGCCGGTCAGCATGAATCTCTGCGGACGGCTGCCGACGTGCGCGCAGACGGGCACGCCCGCCCGAGTCAATCGCTCGACCAGCGGGGCGAACGACGCATCCACCTCCAGCTTCACCACGTCCGCCAGCCCCTCGGTGAGGAATCGGCCGGCGTTCTGCACCGCGACGTCGGGTGACGCGTGGTAGCTCATGAACGGCATGTCGCCCATGATCAGCGGCTGCGTGACGGCGCCGCCGGACGAGGCCCGTTCGCTGCCGCGCTTCACGCCGGCGGTCAGGGCGAGCAGAACGTCCAGCGGCATGTCGAGCGTGCGCGTAAAGCCGAGGGTCATTTCCGCGGCGGTATCGCCCACGAGGAGGACATGAACGCCGGCACGCGTCAGCCACGCGGCGGTCGTCGCGTCGTAGCACGTCAGGCAGGCAAAGGGCGTCGTTCGGCGTCCCAAACCGCCGATCGTGACCCGGGCGGGAGCGGCACCGGTGGCGCGGTGCGCCGGCGATTGGGCAGAGTTCGACGGCGATCCGGCGACGTTCGTTTGGGGGTTGTCCTTCACGACCGAGGGTAGTCGCCCGCATGCCGACCGGGTGCGGGGGGCCGACGGCACACGCTAGACTGCGGACATGGATCGCGTGCGGAACTTCATCGATGGTGCATTTGTTGAGCCGCTGGCCGGGCGATATCTACCGAACATCGAGCCGGCGACAGGTCGCCTGATCGGCGAAGTCGCGCAGTCCGAAGCGGGCGACATCGACGTCGCGACCCGCGCGGCCCAGCGGGCGTTCGGGGCGTGGGCGTCGCGACCGGCATCCGAGCGTTCTCGCCTGCTGCTGAGGCTCGCCGACCTGCTCGAACGCGACTTGGAGGCATTCGCACAAGCCGAATCGCTCGATACCGGCAAGCCGATCTCGCTGGCGCGGGCGGTGGACATCCCACGGTCGGTGGCAAACTTGCGTTTCTTCGGCACCAGCGTGCTCCACACCAAATCAGCGATGCACGAGACCGACGCTGGCGCGACGCCCGGCGCGGCGCACGCCATCAACTACACGCTCCGACGCCCGCGAGGCGTCGCCGGGCTGATCTCGCCCTGGAACCTGCCGCTGTATCTGCTGACGTGGAAGATCGCCCCGGCGCTGGCGACGGGCAACACCGTGTTGTGCAAGCCCAGCGAGATCACGCCGACAACGGGCGCGATGCTCGCGAGGTTGAGCATCGAAGCGGGCCTGCCGGCGGGAGTGCTGAACGTCGTTCATGGCGCGGGCGAGGGGGCCGGCGGCGCGATCGTCAAGCACGCGGACATTCCGACGATCAGCTTTACGGGCTCGACCGCCGTGGGGCGGTGGATCGCGCGAGAGGCCGGCGAACGGCTGAAGCGTGTCTCGTTGGAACTGGGCGGCAAGAACCCGATGATCATCTTTGATGACGCGGATGTTGACGACGCGGTCGCGACGCTGGCGCGGGCGGCGTTCACGAACCAGGGCCAGGTGTGCCTGTGCGCGTCGCGCGTGCTGATCCACCGCAAGGTCTTCGATCGCGTGCGCGACGGGATCGTCGCGCGTGCGATGGCGCTGAAACCGGGGGACCCGAGCGACCCGACGTGCGTCTTCGGAGCCCTGAGCAGCGCCGCACACTTGTCGAAGGTCGCGGGCATCGTCGACCGCGCTCGAAACCAAGGCGCACAGATCCTCTGCGGCGGCTCCGTGCCCGCACCGAGCACGCTGCCGAAGCGCTGCGAGGGCGGCTTTTTCTACCATCCCACCGTCATCACCGGCGCGGCTCACGACTGCGAACTGGAGCAGGAAGAAGTCTTCGGGCCGGTGATCTCCTTGCGATCCTTCGACACCGATGACGAAGCGATCTCGCTGGCGAACTCGACCAAGTACGGCTTGGCGACGACGATCTTCACTCGCGATGTGTCGCGGGCCCACGCCGTGGCGGGGGCGGTGGATTGCGGGATCGTCTGGATCAACTGCTGGATGCTCCGCGATCTGCGGACGCCGTTCGGCGGCTCGCGCCAGTCCGGCGTCGGGCGAGAGGGCGGCTCAGAGGCGATGCGATTCTTCACCGAACCCAAGAACGTGTGCGTGCGTGTGTGAGCGCTCGACGCCGCACGCGATGGAGTGACCGCGATGACTCACCCGGTTGATGTCCTGTCCGATCCGCGGGCGGTCTGCCCGACCCCGCCCGGCGGCGTGGGCCAATACGCCTTTGTCCGCCAGGCTGGCGGCCTGCTCTTTCTGGCGGGCATCGGCCCTCGGCGTGCCGACACGCGTGCGATCCCCGGCGTCCGCGTTGATGGCGCGGGCAACGTGCTGGACTACGACATCGAGTTTCAGGTGCGACAGTGCTTCGCGAACGTGAACGGCGTGCTGCGAAACCACGGCTCTGAATGGGGCCGCATCATCGATGTCACCGTGTTTATGACAGACCTGCCCCGCGACTTCGAAGCGTTCAACGCGCTGTGGCAGGAGTACTTTCCACATCTTACGGAGCGGCCATGCCGCACGACGGTCGAGGTGTCACGCTTGCCGCAGGCGGGTGATTCGCCGATCAACTTTGAGGTCAAGGTGGTCGCGACACTCCGCCACGATTCCCCGGCTTCATGAGTAAATCCGCCCCCCCGCACCCGGCACCACCGCAGCCATTGACCCACGCTGAGCGTCACCTCAGCGGCAGCAGCACCGCCCGCACCGGGCTCGCGTCGAACTCCATCAACCGCAGCGGCAGCGCCACCAGTTCGTAATCACCGGGCCCGACATGATCCAAGCGCAGTCCCTCAAGGATCGCGATGCCGGCGCGGAAGATCGCGCGATGGGCCTCGAGCGTCTTGCTGTCCTGCAGGTCAACGCTTGGCGTGTCGATACCGATGGTGATGACGCCGCGCGCCGCGAGGGCTTCAACAAGGTCGACACTCAGCGCCGCGAAGTCCGCGTTCCACCGGCGAAAGTCCGGGAACGTGCCCGTGCGCAGCAGCACGCGGGGCCGGAGCGAGCCGGAAAGGCCACCGCGAACGTGCGCGGGCGTAATGCGCTCGCCACGAGCCACATCGACATCGAGGACCGTACACGGGCCGATGAAATGCGTGAGCGACATCTCGCCGATGCTCACCCCGCCCTCGTCGGCGCGGGCGTAGTGGTTCGACCCGTCGGCGTGCGTGCCGAGGTGGACGGTCGATCGGATCGCGCTGAGCGTGACCGGGTCGCCATTCTCTCGCCGTAGGAGCACCTCTCGCGTGAGCGGCGTATCGCCCGGCCACGCCTGAGTGTCGAGCCCGACGGCGTGCGTGATGTCGATGATCGCTCGATCGTTCGCGCCGGCGCTCATGAGGCTCCTCCGCCGGGGACATCATCCATCGATGCTCGAGCCTCGCGGAACGCCGCGACCACGCGCTCTCGCCACGCCGGCTCCGCGAGCGTCTCGAGCGTCCGCGGCGGCACGCTCTGAACGACCTTCGCAAGCAGCCCCTCCAGCTCGCGCCCGCGTCGCTGCGACTCGGCGTACGGCACCAGCGAGAAACTCACAAGGTTGTACTGCGGGAACACGACCTCCGGGAACGCGGCGTGAACCACCTGCTCCACCCGCTTCTTGTACCGGAACGCCGGCTGGCCCACCTTGTCTCGCATTTCGACAAAGTTCTCAAGCGCCATCTCGGCGATCGCGTCGGCGTTGGGTTTCCGCAAACGCTGGAACTCCTCGAGCGCCGCGATCTGATCAGCGGACCCGGTCGCGAGGCACGATGCCAGAGCCTTGACATCTTCGAACGCGGCGTTCATTCCCTGTCCATAGAACGGCACAATCGCGTGCGCCGCATCGCCCAGCAGCACGACCTTGCCGGCGCGTTGCCACGGGAAAGCACGCACGGTCACGAGCGAGCTGGTGGGGTTCTTCGTGAAGTCCTCGATCAGCGAGGGCATGAGTTCGCGAGCGTCGGGGTAGTGGGCGGCAAAGAACGCGTCGACATCGGACGCCGCGCTGACCGCACCGAACGAGTGCTCGCCCTGGTATGGCCAGAAGAGCGTGCAGGTGAAAGAGCCGTCGCGGTTGGGCAGTGCGATCATCATCGCGCCGCCGCGCGGCCAGATGTGCAGCGCGTGCGGGTCCATCGCGAACAGTGACAAGTCGAGCGAGGGGTCCGGCGCATGGTGACCGGCGAGCTGTTGCGACGACGGCGTCGTCGCCCACGACAGGCCCGACGCCGAGACGCGGTCCTTCAGAGCCGCGGCGCTGGGAATATGCAGTTCTTTGTACCCGTGGCTGAGGTACGACTGGCTGTAATCGAAACGGTCGGTCTTCATCATGACCGTCCGCACCGCCGAGAACGCACCATCGGCCGACGCGATGAGGTCCGCCGGCTCATGGCGAACCGAGCCGTCGGCCATGCGGAACGTGACGCTGGGCGTCTCCAGATCACACTCGGTACACATCGCATCGAAGATGAGTTCGACGTTGGGCTCTCTGGCCGCGGCGTTGATCAGCGTGAGATTCAGGCCGCCTCGCGAGACCGAATGAATGGCGTCAGCGGGGTTGCTGCTGTAGGGCTGAAACGTGAGCGCGCCGGCGGGATCGTGAATGATGCGCCCACGCATGGCGATCGCGTCGGACTGCATGACATGGTCGGCAAGACCGACGCTCGCGAGCGCGTCGATGCCTCGGACCGAAAGGGCGAGGTTGATGGAACGCCCGCCGATATAGCCGCGGGCGCGCGGGTCTGGCCGGCGCTCAAAGACACGGACGCGCCAGCCGAGGCGTGCCATCGAGACCGCCAGCAGTGATCCCGCCAATCCGGCACCAACGATGATGAGTTGCTTGGAAGGCATGGTGTTCGACGTACGCAGAAGGCGTGGGTGACTCAGGCGTCGGCCGCAGGTCGCGATCGCGCCGTGGTGATGCTCGTGATTCGTGACCTACGGCGCGTGATCGATGCTGCGTTCGAGGGCGTTGACGAAGGACCAGACATCGTGGAACGTGTTGTAGAGCGGCGCAGGCGCAGCCCGGATGATGTTCGGCGAGCGGAAATCTACGATCACCCCTTGGCGTGCGATGCGCTCGTGCGCGGCTTTCACCGCGGCACCGTCGGGGGGGCTGAGCGGGTCGCTGAGAGAACGCTCGCCCGCGTTGGTCGCGTTGATGAGCAGCGAAAGCTGGCACCCGCGCTGCGCCGGATCGCGGGGCGTCACGATCTGTACCGCGGGGCCGCCGCCGCCCCCGCCGCGCCGGGCGTTCAGATCGTCGATCAGCCTCTCCATGTACGCCGTAAGGCGGAGGGATTTGGCCCGCAGCCGCTCCATCCCTGCTCGACGGAAAAGCTCGAGCGACACGCGGACGGGCGTCATCGAGAAGATCGGCGGGTTCGAGAGCTGAAATCGATCGGCGCTTGCGATCGGTACAAACTCCGGGCCCATCACAAACCGCGTGGCCGGGTCGTTGCCCCACCAGCCAGCAAACTGCGGCAGGTCTTGGCGTGCAACGTGCCGCTCATGCACAAACGCGCCGGCGATCGCCCCCGGCCCGCTGTTGAGGTACTTGTAGCTGCACCAGCACGCAAAGTCGGCGTTGATGTCATGCAGCGCCAGCGGGACATTGCCCGCGGCGTGAGCAAGATCCCAGCCAACAACCGCGCCCGCTCGATGTCCAGCCGCAGTGATCGCGGGCATGTCAAACCACTGGCCCGTGAGGTAGTTCACACCGCCCAGCAGCACGAGCGCGAGCGACCCCTTGTGCCGTTCGATCTCGCCGAGGATGTCGTCAGTGCGAAGCGTGTGCTCACCGGCGCGCGGCTTGAGCCGGATGAGCGAACGGGCGGGATCGAATCCGTGGTGCGTGATCTGCGACTGCATCGCGTGCGAGTCGGAGGGGAACGCGGAATCTTCAATCATGATCGCGTGGCGGGCCGCGGTCGGGCGATAGAACGCCGCCATCAACAAGTGAAGATTCACCGTGAGCGAGTTCATCACGACGACTTCATGGGGCTTTGCGCCAACGAGCACCGCCGCGTCTTCGCGAAGCTCCTGGTGATACGGAAGCCACGGATGCGCCGCGTGCAGGTGCCCTTCAACGCCGAGCGTGCTCCAGTCGCTGAGCTCTTGCTCGATCGCGGCGCGTGTGGCCCGCGGCTGGAGACCAAGCGAGTTGCCCGTGAGGTAGACCGCTCGCGTGGAGTCCGGCGTCGCGGAGGTCGCTCGCCTGGGATCAAACGCCGCGGCGGCCGGAGGGATCAGGAACTCAGACCGGAACGGCGCGAGCGCGTCCGAGGCGTCCTGTGCGAGGGCGAAGGCTTCGCTCCGATCGATCATCATGCAGCGAGTGTACAGCGCTCCGGCGGCCCCTGAGAGCCCGGTCGTCGCCGTTCAGCCGCGAGCAAGAAACGCGAGTGCAGCGCGAGATGTCAGGTCCTCCCGCTGCGACTCGGTCAGGGCGGCGAGGGTGCTGATGAGTTCGCCGGGGCGATCTTCCCCGAGTGGGAATGGGTAATCGCTCCCGAGGGCGACGCGCGAGGTGCCAAAGAGCTCGATGATGTGAGAGAGGGCCGCGGCGTCGTGGGTCAGCGAATCTACCCAGAATCGCGCGGGCACTCCAGAAGCGGCGTCGCGCAGATAAGCGACCGGGTCTCGCGCAGCCGGCGGGAACAGGTCGCGCCGGCATTGATAGCCATGGCGGATGCGACCGAGCGTGCCGGGGAACGAGCCGCCGGCATGGGCGAAGCAGAGGCGAAGATCGGGCAACTCGTCGAGAATCCCTGCAAAGAGCACCGACATGATCGCGATCGTGGTTTCGGTCGGCATGCCGACGAGCCAGGGCATCCAGTAGTTTGTCAGTCGATCGCCGCCGAGCATGTCCCACGGATGGACGAACACACACGCGTCCAGCCTCGCGGCGTGCGCGAGCACGGGCCGCAGCGTCGGATGGTCCAGGTTCAACCCATTCACGTGAGTACCGATCTGCACGCCCCGAAGCCCCAGCTCACTCACCGCTCGCGACAGCTCGCGGCACGCAAGCTCCGGATCCTGAAGCGGGATGCACGCGAGCCCGAAGAACCGATCCGGCTCAGCACGGCACACCTCGGCGATGTGATCGTTCAGCAGCCGGTGAAGATCGTGAGCGTCCTGAGCGCGCGCCCACGTCGAGAACATCACCGGAACAGTCGAGAGCACCTGCGCGTGAACGCCCGTCGCGTCCATCTGCTCGAGCCGAACGCCCGGATCCCACAGGTTCGGCTGCACGTCGCGAAAGAACTTCGTGCCGCCGCCCGGCAGCGACTGCACCATCCTCGCACAACCCACCGGGCACCCCGGGTCATCGTGCGCGAGCGACACCCACCCGGCGTAGCCCGACTTCGCCGTCCAATCCGGCCACGCCCGCGGCAGGATGTGTGTGTGCAAGTCAATACGCATCGGAAGTCAACTCAGGAGCAGCCAGAGAGCGACGGCCCGACATCGCCACATCGCACATTCGAACTTGAGCAGATTGATAAAGCTAAAACACGCATTCGCCGGTCTTCCCCACTCTGCCACTCTGCCACTCTGCCACTTCTTTCTCACCTCGCCCGCTTTCGCACCGCCGTCACCTTGCCGCCCTTCACTTCGATCGTGCCAGCGCGAGTGATGACGACGCCGCAGGAGCAGGTGCGGCGGTCTTCGGGCCCGTCCCAGAAGTCGTTCATCACGCGATGAAGGTCGACATCGATCTTCTTGAGGCGGAACTTTGCCTCATACACCAGGTTGTCGCACGACGGGCAGTACCAACGCAGGCCATCGAGCTCGCCGTCAGGCCGCGGGAACTCGACGATCAGCCCGAGCGTGCCCTTGGGCCGCTGCGGGCGGTGCGGCACCCATCGCGGCAGCAGGAATAGCTCCCCCTCGCGGATGATTACGTCGTGCGGTGCCGAGCCATCCAGCGGGCGAATGCGAACCGCCACATCCCCCTTGAGTTGATAGAACAGCTCCTCGGTCGGGTTGACGTGGTAGTCGTTACGCGTGTTTGGCCCGCCGCTGACGAACAGCACGCAATCGGCCGAGTGCGGGAAGAGTTGTTTGTTGCTGACCGGAGGCAGGAAGTTCTTTGAGTTCGCCTTGATCCAAGTGTTCAGATGGACCAGCGCCGGCTGATCGCCGAGGCCGCGCACCGTCGAGCCGACGCCGGAGTGACGCGATGCCTTCGATGGACGTTTCGGCTTCGCCATCCCAGCAGAGGTCGCGGCGGAGCGAGACTTGACGCGGGCTTTGGTTGGTTTCTGTGCCATCGCTCCAGCATACCGCGCCGCGGCGGGCGTGTGCGAGCCCGCCCGCTCGGTGCCCGGCGGCGGCACTACGCTCCGCTCAATGTTGATCGCTGGCCAGTTGATGTTGCCCGCACCGTCCAGCCGCGTGCGCTTGGCGCGGGGTTGGGTGATGACCGACGATGACGCGGGCGTGATCCGTTCGGTGGGTGAGGGCGATGCGCCCGGGACGCCGGACGCCGGATCGGACGATCACGTGATCACGCCGGGATTCGTCGATGCGCACCTGCACCTGCCGCAGTTTGATTCGATCGGGCAGGATTCGATGCCGCTGCTGGAATGGCTGAACACCGTGATCTTCCCGGCCGAGATCCGCTGGGCGGACGGCGCGTACGCGCGTTCGATGACCCGGCGCGTCGCCACCACGCTGCTCTCCCACGGCACCACAACCGTCGCCGCGTACGCGACTGCGCACGCCGAGGGCACGCAGTCCGCGCTGCACGCGCTGGCAGAAGCGGGCATCGGCGGGGCGGTCGGTCAGGTGCTCATGGATCAGCACGCGCCGTTCGAACTGTGCTTTCCCGTTGACGAACAGATCCGCGAGGCCAAGCTGCTCGACGCGTTCGCCCGCGGGCTCGACGCCTTCCCAAGGCTCGAGTTCTCGCTCAACCCACGATTCGCCATCTCCTGCTCCCCGGCGCTCCTTCGCGCCTGCGGCCAGCTCGCGGCGGACCTCTCGGCCAACCGCGAACGCCCCGTCATGATCCAGACCCATCTGAGCGAGACGCTCGACGAGTGCGATCTCGCCGTGCGGCTGCACAGCGGCCCGGGGCTGATGACTCCGGCGGATTACGCGAGCATCTACGACCGCAACGGCCTCTTGACCCCGCGGACTCTGCTGGCCCACTGCGTGCATCTCTCTGCCAGCGAGCGATCGCTCATCCGCGCCGCCGGGAGCGTGATCGCTCACTGCCCAACCGCCAACACGTTCCTGCAATCCGGGACGATGCCCCGGCGCGATCTGGTTCGGGCTGGTGTGCCGCTGGCACTCGGCTCTGATATTGCCGGCGGGCCGGAGATCAGCATGCCGCGCGTCGCTCGCGCGATGATCGACGCAGCGAAGGTCATCTCAGGCCCCGCCGCCGCGCGCGACGTTCACGATGATCCCCGCCTGCCCTCGCCCGCCCGCGCCTGGTGGCAGATCACCGGCGGCAACGCGGAGGCAACGGGCTTTGTTCACGCCGGGCGGCTCGCTCCCGGCTTGAGCGCAGACCTGGTGCTTGTACGGCCCGAGCTGCACTCGCAGTGGCTCACGCGGGGCGATCCGCTGGGGACATTGCTCTATTCGTGGGATGAGCGCTGGATCGCGGGCGTCATGGCGCTGGGGCGATGGCGGTATCTGCGTGCGTGATCTGCCTGTCGCTTCTTTCTCGCGTCGCGGCGCGGGGGGGTGGGTTCTATCCTGTGACAGATGCCCGACTCGACCGATCCATTTGCTGATCCATTCGCGGACCCCTTCGCGTCGCCGCCACCTCCGCCGGCTCCATCCGCGCCCACCGGACGTGCGACAGCTCCGGGCGGTCGAGGCCCCGGCGACTCTTCGCACTCAACCCCGGCCCGCCCAACAGGCGTCGGGATGTTCTTCAGCGCCGCCCACGACCGCAGCGACGAACTGCTCGAAGGGCTCACCCCCTCGCAGCGCCGCGCCGTCGTGACCACCGAGGGGCCGCTGCTGGTGCTGGCCGGCGCCGGCTCGGGCAAGACGCGCGTGATCACGCGACGCATCGCGTATCTGGTCAACCAAGGCGTCAAGCCGTGGCGAATCCTGGCCCTGACGTTCACGAACAAAGCCGCCCAGGAGATGCGCCATCGCGTCAGCTCGCTGCTGGGCGGTGCCGAGAGCGCCTCGATGCGCGGGCTCACGGTCGCAACGTTTCACTCGCTCTGCGTCAGGCTCCTGCGCCGCTACTGCGAGCTCGGCGGCCTCAGCGAACGCGGCGTGCTCAAGCCCGATTTCTCCGTCTACGACTCAGACGACCAGAGCAAGCTGATCAAACGCGTCGTCGCCGACTTGCAGCTCAGCACCGCGAACTTCCCGCCCCGCTCGGTCCTCAGCGCGATCTCCGCGGCCAAAAACGAGCTCATCGACTCCGCAGAGTACAACCAGCGCGCCCACGACTTCTTCTCCCGCACCGTCGCCAAGTGCTACGCCACCTATCAGGCGGCGCTGCGGGCCGCGAATGCCTGCGACTTCGACGACCTGCTCGTGCTGACCGCGAAGATGCTGAGCGAGAGCCCGCACGTTCGCGCCGAGCTGCGGGCCAGATACTCGTACCTGCTCATCGACGAGTATCAGGACACGAACCGGGCGCAGTTCGTTATCGCCTCGCTGCTCGCCGGCGGAGTCGGCACGCCCACCGCGGCCGCAAGCGCCGGCGACCCCGTCAGGGCACAGAGCGACGGTGGCACCCGCAACGTCTGCGTCGTCGGTGATCCGGATCAGTCGATCTACGGCTGGCGCGGTGCCGATATCTCAAACATCTTGCGATTCGAGGAACAGTTCCCCGGCGCACAGGTCATCGCGCTGGGCGAGAACTTCCGCTCACGCGAGCCGATCCTGGCGGTCGCCGATCGACTCATCAAGAAGAACACGCAGCGCCGGGCCAAGCCGCTGACGCCGACACGCTCCGGCGGTGAGAAGATCGAGGTTGCGCTGTGCCGCGACGAGCATCACGAGGCGCGGTTGGTGGTCGATTGGATCTCCCGCGTGCGCGAGGGCACGCATGGAACCTCTGCGGGCGGCGGCTCGGGCGCGCCCGGCCTCACCGGCGCGACGCCGCACCCCGCGTTCTCCTACAAGGACTTCGCGGTCTTCTATCGCACCAATGCACTCTCCCGCGTGATCGAGGACGAGCTGCGCCGCCAAGCCATCCCCTACACGATCGTCCGCGGCACCGCGTTCTTCGATCGCGAAGAAGTCCGAAACGCTCTCGCCTATCTGCGGCTCATCGCGAACCCCGCCGACGGCGTCTCCCTCGAACGGATCATCAACACGCCAGCCCGCGGCATCGGCGATACCACCTTCGAGAAGTTCGTCATGGTCGCCGGCGAGCGCCAGGAACCGGTCCTTCGCGCGCTGAGAGACCCCGCGAGTGTGCCGGGGTTGCAGGCCCGCGCCGTCGCCGCCGTCGGCAAGTTCGTCGCAATGCTCGACGGCTGGACCAAGGGCACGGCCCCGCAAACCGCGAGCTTTCTCGGCGCTGACGTTCAAACCGAAGCCCTCTACGGCAGCCTTCCCGAACTCGTCGAGCGCGTCATTCGCGAGAGCGGCCTCGAGGCCAGCTACCGATCTCCCGGTGATGAAGAACGACTTGAGAACCTCGCCGAGCTCGTCAGCAGCGCAAAGGACTTTGAAGACACACTCATCATCGACGCGGACATCGATCCGCAGACCGGCGAGGCCTTGGTGGATAGCGAGGGCCGCACCGCGCCGGAGCAGATGCTGCTGCTGGACAAGCTCCGTGCATATCTCGAACGCGTCGCGCTCGTTGCCGATACCGACGGCCTGGACCCAACCCAGGGCGCTGTGACGCTCATGACGCTGCACGCCGCGAAGGGGCTCGAGTTCCCGTGCGTCGCCATGATCGGCCTCGAAGAGGGCTGCCTCCCCCACTCCCGCGCTCAGACGTCGGACTCCGAACTCGAGGAAGAACGCCGCCTCTGCTTCGTCGGCGTCACCCGCGCGATGGAGCGGCTGCACATGACCTGCGCCAACTTCCGCACCGTCCGCGGCCTCGCCGAGCGCACGATCCCCTCGCGATTCCTCGACGAGCTCAACGGGCCCGAGGTCAGCGTCTCGGACCAATCCGACCCGTTCGGAAACGCCAGCGATGACCACGTCATGCACGATTTTCTCTCGCGCGGCTCAGGCGCCAGCTCCGGCGGCTTCAACGCCAGCAGCGGTCCACCCGCACGCGGCCCCGGCTTCGGCGGCCCCCGCGCCGGTACGTTCCGTGGCGCGGGCGGGGGTGCGGGTGGGGGTGGCGGGGGAGGCCAAGGTGCCAGCGGGCCGCGGCGCGCGCCTCGCGAGACCTTTGAAGACGACTACTCACAGGTGCCGCCAAGCTCAAAGCGAAACGGCGAATGGTCAAGCGGCACCAAGGTCCGGCACCCGCAGTTCGGCGTCGGCGAGGTGAAGGCGTACATCCCCGGCGCGACGCCCCGAGTCACGGTGAAGTTTGCGGGCGTCGGCGAGAAGACGCTGGTGCTCGAGTACGCACGCCTGACGCGACTCTGAATCTCGACCATCGACCGCATTCATTGTCCGCAAGATTCCCACGCCCAGCGGTGTTGGTCCGTACGCGTGGTGCCGCCGCGGGTTGCCTTACGCTTGCACATGGCCCTTCCCCGACTCACGCTCGCCACGATTGTCGCCACCGTCGGACCCGCGTCGGAGTCCGTCGATGCCCTCCAGAAGCTCATCGAGACCGGCGTCGGCGTCTTCCGCCTCAACTTCTCGCACGGCACCCTGGCCGACCACGCGCTCCGCCTCAACGCGATCCGCGAAGCGGCCGCTCGCGCAAGGCTGCCGATTGCGGTCCTCGGCGACCTGTGCGGGCCGAAGATCCGCGTGGGCCGCGTGCCCGATCCGGGGATCGAGTTGCAGTCGGGCCAGGACGTGCTGATGGACCCGCAGGCGACCGAGGCCCGCGCCGCGAGCGGCACCGATTCGATCTGCGTGCTGCCGTGCTCGCTGGCGTCCATCGCTCGCGATGTGGCACCGGGGCATCGCGTGCTCATCAATGATGGCAACATCCGCATGTTGTCGCTGGGGCTGGACGCGTTGGGCTCCGGTGAGGTGCTGCGCTGCCGCGTGACGACCGGCGGGCTCGTCACGTCGCGCAAGGGACTGAACCTGCCGGACTCAAAACTCTCGGTCCCGGCGATCACTTCGGAGGACTGGGCGGCGGTGGAATGGGCGGTTGAGCACTCGCTTGACTTTCTGGCCCTGTCGTTCGTCCGCAGCGCCGACGAAGTGCGCGAGCTCCAGGCCCGCCTCGAAGTCCTGTGTACGCAAGGGCGCACCGGCGATCACAGCGGCGAGTCCAAACGCA
>JALHNK010000082.1 GCA_022843565.1 Phycisphaerales bacterium | reverse complement strand
GCAGGTTAGTCCCTCGGCGACGCTCTTGATTGTAACGGGGCACGTATCGCCGACGAGGTGCTCAAGCGGATAGCCTTTCGGGTACTTGGGATTTGGCTGGAGTTCGCGTTTCCACCACTTCACCGCCTTCACCGCGTGGGTGAAGTGGCCGTTGCACGCGTGGTTCTTCTTCGCGGTCCAGGCGATCAGGTAGAGCGGGTCAGTGCGCTCCCAGATCTGCCGGGTACGGTCGGGAATCCACAGCGGCTGCGTGCGATCCCAGTCGGCCGTGTCTCGGGCCTCCGCCTTGACGGCTTCGCTGAGAGACTCGAACGTCGGCGACCAATCGCGGAGCGCCTTCATCGATCGTACCGCCTCTCGGATCTGCAGGCTGTCCGGCTCCGACGTCGGAACCAAGTCGAGCGTGACTTCCGGATCAACTGTGATGCACCACGATCGTTCCTGAGCCTTGTACATGCCGCTGTAGTGCCGTTCGAGGAAGGGCTGGAAGAGCTTGTGCGCGTATGCGGCCGTAAAACTGGAGCGCGGCAAGTTGGTAACCGCGACCACATCCACGTCGCACGGGTGAGCGGTGCTGCCAATCAGCGATGTCGCTCGGCGCTGACTGCCCTGAATGAACGTCCCAAGCAGCACGTCGTTGAGCTCCGGCGCCTTCGCTAGAAGCTCGCGAAGCTTTATGTGCTCCTCGGACATTACCTTCCGCTGTCGCTCGGAGGGCTGGGTCTTGATCCTGAAGTCGTCGAAATACGTGGGTAGTTCCATTGAGAATTCCCTTTCTCTTCAGGCGACGGGGTCGCCGAGGACAGCCGCCGCGTCGTAGACACCGATGCCGCTTCCGGTTTGGTTATGCTCGTACGTGTGAACGGGACCGACGGCATTGAGTTGCTGACCGACCATCATCGCCAAGCCGGCTGGCCCCGACATGAACAGATGGACGCGCTGCGCGACAGGATACTTCTGCCGTGCAAGCCGCAACTGGTTCCCGATCAGACGCGCGGCGTGAACCGCGCGGCCCGGGGTAGCAAGATCAACCATGCCCGAGCCGTCAGCCGCGCCGATCCGGAGTACCGCTCGGAATTCCGGCAGGCCCGCCGTCGCCTTCACCGCCGGCTCGATGTTGCCCCGCACGCTGACGAGCACCGCGAGGTCCGTTCCGTGCGGATCGAATGAGTTGAGCTGCGCGACCATCGCCGAATCTTCCTGCGGCGCGTCCAAGGACCAGATCGCGCGGGAGGGCAGTTGCACCCACGACAGACCGATACCCGTGGTCTCTACAAAGGCACGTCCCAGGAGCAAGCCGGTAGCGATCGTCATGTGACCGTCGGCGATTACGCGCCTCCCCGGGCAACGGGACCGAACCGCGTCCTTGATGCGTTCGACCGCGGGTGCGAGGTGGTCGTTCCAGACCGTCGGTGGCGCGTGCCGATGGCGATACCGGTCACACCAGTCGAGCACCAACGCAACCCCGGGCTCAAACGCCGACTTCGCCTGCGCGTGAGCGTACAGGCGGATACGGAGCGGTTCGGACGGTCTCAGGAGCTTGTGCAGATCGCTGAGGCGCTCGTGCAGCACCCGCTCGGCGACATGCAATGCGAACTGGTCCGACGAGCACCCCACGGGCGGCTTGATAATGTTCCAGGTTTTCGATGGATCTTCGAGCACTCCGGGAAGGTTGAGGATGGACTTCACATCGCCGAAGTCCAAGCCATCCGAGAGAACCAGATGGCCGCGGAACCCGTCGCGCGAGCGAGCGCGGCGGAGAATCCGCGGCGCTTCCTCCTGAAGAATCACGGGCGAATCAGCCACATCCTTCGAAAGCAACAACAGACCCGCCGCCGTACACGAGTCTTCGAGCGCCGTCCCGAGCGCCTCAATGGTCGGCTCGGACCCGAGGTTGTCGACGTCCTGCCAGGTGGGAACGCCGTGCTCCCGGAGGCTTCGCGCGAGTCGTTGCACCAGTTGCAATTGGCTGCGCCGGTAGCTGAGAAAGCACCTGCCTGTCAGGTCGGTGATCGGGATAGGGATTGATGCAGCGGTCTCCACAGGTTCGATTATACCACCAATCCACGGATTCAGTGGACTGGCCGTGGATCGGCTGTATGCTGCAGCCCTGAGGAGCAACACCCATGAGCGAGAAGAAGGCAATGACGCTGACCTTGACCTCGCCGGAGATGGAGGCGTTGGAGCACCTTGCTCGTCGGAAGGACGTCAGCAAGACCGCCATCGTTCGTCAGGCGTTGCGGCTCATGCACCTTATCGATAATCGCGTGACCCAGGGAACCCGTCTCGTGTTTGAAGATGATGCGCGCCAGCAGAAGTCTGAAGTCGTCGTCCTGTGAAGCGGGTCGGTGGCGGAAACCCACTGTCCCGCCACTATTTGCTGTGCCCGGTGCGATGCGGTCGAAGCGCGAGGCGACGAGCGCTCTGATTCCAATCCGGCACGTGTTGTTGCACCCGCCGCACGTTTGACACTTGGCTCGCATTGAGGGGGCACGGTACCTCAGCGTGCGGTCGCTCCCTTCCTGGCGCCGATTGCCGCAGCGGCTTGGATTCAGCGCCGTGGCCGAACTGTCGGGCGGGGGCCCCGCGAGCGGTCAACTCTTGACGCCGGGGTAGAAGATGAGCGGTTCGCGGCGAGCCGTAAGAAGGCGGTTCGCCTCCCGGATCAGACGAGCAGGATCAACGGGGCGCCCATCCATGAACCAGCGCCCTTCGCGTCGTCGGACGCGATCGGCGATGACCGCCACCGCCGCCTGCAGGGGCGGCGAAGCGTCGTCGTCGTTGGCGACTCGACGAATCTCAACCGCCTCGGCTGCCTCAAGATCGCTTTCGCGGTTCGCCCAGGGGAAGACCAGTTTCTTCCGCCCGCTCGGCAGGGTGATGATGGTGGCACACTTGGGGTTGCCGCCACGCAGGAAGTCCTGAAGCTGGACCTTGCCGCTGGTCAAGTCGATGATGCGTTGCATGGTGACGGGATTGGGCACCCGGTCGCCGTGCAGATAACGGGTGATCGTGCTCCGGCAGCGGACATTCAGCGCCCGCCGGAGTTGGGTCGTGGACATGCCACTCTCGAAGAGAAAGTCTGCTAGCTTCATGCCTGCCAGATAGACAATCCGGCTCGAGCCGCCGAGGCTTCGCTGCCACTCTGGCAACGCGGACCCGATTGTTCCGCACGCCCACGCATGCTCTCGCAGATTCTCTTCAGCTGTTGCAACCGCGCCACAGAATCCGACGTAGAATCTTCTCAGACAGGCCCGGCCGGCGGGCTGTCATTCCCAAGTCCACCGCCGTAGCCACGGCCGGTAGGAGGTGCGTCCCGGAGCGGACAACGACAACTGCATATCTCACTGGACACTTCCCCTAGTCCCTTTGCAGTGAGCATGCCGATGCACCCAAGCTCTGCGACGCGTTCCCATTCTTTTGCTGCCTCCGTCCAATCGCCCAACCCCAGCGAGCCTTTGTTGATTGGCGTGGAGGAGGTCGCCCGTCTTCTCAACGTTTCAACCCGCACCGTCTGGACCCTCACCGCCTCGGGCGAGCTGCCGCATTTGCGGATCGGCCGCCGTGTGCTGTACTCCCGCGAAGGCGTTCGCAGCTGGACCCAGTCACGGCTGCAAGCGGTTGTATCCACCGCGGAGGCCCCTCCGCCGCCGCCTTCACCGCCGCCCCCCGTCCCCTCACCGGCAACCGTCTCTCGCCGACCGGCGAAGGATCGGGCACCCTCCCTGTTCCAAGGAGGGGACTAACCATGGCCAGCATCGCCAGCGACCCCAACGGTCGCAAACGCCTGTTGTTCATTGACGGCAACGGCAAGCGGCACACTGTGCGGCTCGGCAAAATGCAGCAACGCCATGCCGAGGGTGTCCGCATCAAAGTCGAAAGCGTGCTCTCCGCACTCGCCGCCCGCCAGCCGCTGGACCAAGAGACTCGGCAATGGGCGATCGACATCCCCGATGAACTGCACAGCCGCCTTGCCGCCACGGGGTTGCTTAAGCCCCGCGCCGGGCGGACACTCGGCCAGTGGCTCGAAGTGTTCCTGGAGGCCCGTGCCGACCTAAAGCGGGAGAGCCGCCGCAAGCTGGAGCAGACCATGGCCAAGCTCCTTGCGTTCTTCCCAGCCGATAGACAGCTTCACCAGATCACCGCCGAGGAGGCCGCCGCTTGGCGGGCCGACCTGCTGACAAAGGGGCTGTCCCAGGCGGCCACCAAGATCCATACCGGCAACGCCAAGACCATGCTGGCCGAAGCCGTGCGGCGTGACCTTCTCCCGGAGTCACCTTTCGCCGCGCTCAAAGGCGGCGTCACGGCGACGCAGAATCGGCGCTACGTCACCCCGGCCGAGATGGAGAAGCTGCTCGCCGTCTGCCCGGACAGCGAATGGCGGCTGTTGATCGGCTTGGCCCGCCTCGCTGGTCTGCGGACGCCGAGCGAGGTGCTGCCCCTGACCTGGGCCGATGTGGATTTCGAGCGGGGGCGTCTGCGCGTCCGCTCGCCCAAGACCGAACGCTACCGCGGGCACGAAGTCCGCCTGGTGCCGATCGTGCCCCGGCTGATGCAGTTGCTCCAGGACAGATTTGATACGGCAGCACCGGGCGACCGGCCGTTGATTGGCATCAAGAGCATCTCGGGACGGCGGCGCAAAATGAAGCACTGGATGGAGCTGGCGGGGATTCAACCGTGGGATGACACGTGGCAGACGCTCCGGCGGAGTTGCGAGATCGAATGGGCGCAGCACTTCCCGCAGTTCGCCGTCAGCCGCTGGATCGGCCACAGCATCACCGTCAGCGGCAGGCATTACGCGAACGCGATTCCCGATGAGTTGTTCGAGCGGGCGGCCGGGAAAGAGGCGGCGCAAAATGCGGCGCAGCACCCAGCCGAATCGGGTCGAAACGACTTGCACCGGCCGGAAACGGGGTTGACGACCAAAGCGTCTAACCCCTTACCAATCCAGCACTTGCGAGATGATGCGAGTCTGCACGACTTCGCATCAGAATGGAGCCGGGGGGAATCGAACCCCCGTGCCGAGACGGTCAACTGAGCACCTCTACGCGTGTAGCCGTTGATTTACATTCAGTTCGGGCACGCCCACGGCAGGCTGGCCTCGTTCCTAGCGCCCGGTATTTCTCGCCTCGTTCGCCGGGAGCGCCCTCCCGAGGCCAGCCCGTTGTTTTCGTCCTGACCGGCCACGGGCCGAGCCAGCCAGGACGTGCTACCTAAAATTAGGCAGCGAGAGCGTAGTTGTTATTGGCAACTATTGTTTTGCATACTTTTTACGTGGCCTGCATGCTCCACGACGCGCCACACTCAGCCTCACACGCTCGGTCGAAACCACATCGGCCCCGACAAATCGACGCTTCCCGACGAGTGCTCTCGTCGGGCGGCTTGATCGATCATAGCGCGCGTTTGGCCGGGGTGTGGTCGGGGGGGGCTGGATCGCGGAGGGCGCGGAGAGGAGCGGAGAGGTTCATTGCGCGCGAGGGACGATCGCGACGCCGATTGGGCGGGACGGCCGTGTTTTCAACGAAGGGATGGAAGGGATGGAAGTTGGGAACTGGAAACGAGACACAGAAAATAGACTGGAGAACGGATCCGGATCACGGAAGGGAAAGGCGAACGCGTGAAGATGCAAACAGGGAACGAGGATTACGCCGCCGTCCGCAGTAGATGACTGACGTTTCGGCGTCCACCCCTCGGCCCGCGGCCCTGAAACCTCGGCCCTCCTCCACTCGATCCCTCGGTCCCGTGTTCCCTCGATCCCTTCCCCAGCCTTACCCTTCGGCCCTCGGCCCTGATCCCTCGGCCCTTGCCTCCGGCACCCACGTGCTGGCGACGTGCAGCTCCTTGAGCTGCTTGTCGGTGGCGGAGCTCGGGGCCTTGGTCATGAGGTCGGCGCCGATCTGCGTCTTGGGGAAGGGGATGACGTCGCGGATGTTGTCCGTGCCGCAGAGGTGCATGACCAGGCGGTCGAGGCCGAAGGCGACGCCGGCGTGCGGCGGCGCGCCGTAGCTCAGGGCTTCCAGCAGGAAGCTGAACTTCTCCTTCGCTTGCTCAGGCGTCAGGCCCAGCAGCGCGAAGACCTTGCCCTGCACCGCCGGGTCATGGATGCGCACAGAGCCACCCGCGATTTCGCTGCCGTTGAGCACGATGTCGTAGCCGGCGCTGAGGATCGACTCGATGGTGTCGTCGTCGTTGACATCGGCGTTGACGAAGAGATCGCGCTGGTCGTCGCGCGGGGCGGTGAACGGATGGTGCATCGCCACCCACTTGCCGGTTTCCTTGTTCTTCTCGAACATCGGGAAGTCGATGACCCAGAGGAAGTTCCACGGGCCGGTGGGGGTGGTCATGGCGGTGCCGCTGGCGCCAGCCTCGCCGTGCTTGGGCACCAGGCCCATGTCGCGCGCGACCTGCTGGCGCAGCTCTCCCGCGGCCTTGGTCGCGATCGCGTACACGTCGGCCAGGAAGAGCACCGTGTCGCCGATCTGCGCTCCCGTCGCGGCCATAAAATCCGCCTTGATGGGCTCGAGGAACTTGGCGATGCCGGTGTCCAGCTTCGGCCCGCCATCTTCGCCCTTGATGACCTTGACGACCGCGACGCCGCCGGCACCGAACTTCTTGACGAACTCGGCGTAGCCGTCGGTGACTTTGCGTGTGAGCTTGTCGGCGCCGCCGGGGACGCGCAGGGCTTTCACGACGCCGCGCTTGCTGTTGAAGGCGGGTCGATCGGCGCCCTTGGCCAGGGCGTCCTTGAAGACCTTGAAGTCGGTCTTCGCCGCCGTCTCGGAGATGTCCTTGATGCGCAGGTCGTAGCGGGTGTCGGGCCGGTCGATGCCGTAGTGCTCCAGCGCGTCGCGATAGCTCATGCGCTGCAAGGGCGGCACGTCGTAGTTGAAGATCTCTTTCCAGAGACGACGGACGAAGCCCTCCATCATCTGCATGACCTGCTCGCGGCGGACGAACGACATCTCAAGGTCGATCTGCGTGAACTCCGGCTGGCGGTCGGCGCGCGGATCCTCGTCGCGGAAGCAGCGGCAGATCTGCATGTAGCGGTCGCAGCCGCTCATCATCAGGATCTGCTTGAAGAGCTGCGGGCTCTGCGGCAGCGCGTAGAACGTCCCCGGCACGTTTCGGCACGGCACCAAAAACTCGCGAGCGCCCTCGGGCGTGCTCTTGTAGAGCACGGGCGTCTCGACTTCGAGGAAGCCGTTCTCATCGAAGTAGTTGCGCGTGGTCTTATAGACGTGGTGACGCGTGCTCAGGATCTTCTGCATGCTCGGGCGGCGCAGGTCCAGATAGCGATGGGTGAGGCGCAGCTCTTCGTTCGGCAGGGCGCTGTAGTCATCGGGCAGGAATGGGGGGTTGGCGGTCTTGTTGAAGACCTCCAGCGCAGTGACGACGAGCTCGATCTTGCCGGTGGGGAGCTTGGGGTTCTCGCCGCCGATGCGCTTGCGCACGGTGCCGCTGACGCCGATGCAGTCCTCGCTGCGGAGCTTGTCGGCGTTATCGAGAATGGCCTGGGCTGCGCCGTCTTCCTTGTCAAAGACGAGCTGGGTCAGGCCGTAGCGATCGCGGAGATCGATGAAGATCAGCCCGCCGTGGTCGCGGTAGGAGTTGACCCAGCCATTGAGGCTGACGGGCTGGTTGATGTGGCTTTCGCGAAGTTCGCCGCAGGTATGGGTACGGAGGATCATGGGGCGAATGTTAGCGTGGGGTCATTGCGAACGACTGCGGGGGCGCGACAATTCGCGCAGCGGGCCGGCGTTGGGCTTTATACTGGTGGCGATGGGCGAAGACGAAGCAGATCGACCGCAGGGGCGAGGCGACTCGAGCGCTGATCGAGCGGGCGCCGGCCGCGATGGCGCGGACCGGGCCGGTGGCGAAACCCGCGGCAGCGGTGTTGGCCTTGAAGGCGGCGATGGCCCCGACGCGGACCGGCCGCTCTGGCGCTCTGCGGATCTGCTGCTCTGGGGCGGAACCGTGATCGAGTTGATCGTGGTCGCGATCATGCTGGTCCTGGCGGTGACAGGCGTCGGCGACTCGCGATTGATGCTCGGGGCGCTGGCGGTCGGCGGTGCGGCGTGCGTTTCGCTTCTGGCGGGGCTGCTTTCGCGTGAGCACCTGCAGCGACTGTTGGATCTGAGCGGCGCGGGCGATCTGGTGATCAACTGGGCGATGCAGGTCGGCCTTCCGGTGCTCGCCGGGACGCTGTACTTTGCCGGGTGGTTTGGCGTTGCGACGGGGTTGGTCGGTGTGATGACGCTGCTGACCGTTGGCCTGTCGGGGCTCTTGGCGTGCAGCGAGAGATTCCGCGAGGCGATGCTGTCGCCGCCGACGGAGGACGAACGTCGCGAGTGAGGCATCTGAGTGCGCGAGCGTGGGCGTGCGTGGGAACGCGTGCCCGGCGGCCAGCGGTTGCTATCGTTTTGCGTGATCACACTGACCCGGACTGTGCGATTCTCGATCAACCCCAAGAGCGTGCGCGAGGGATCGCTGGCAGGCACGCACGCGCCGGGCGCAGCGTCGTTGCGACGCGACGTCAACGGCTACGCGGGCGTGCCGGGGATGCGTGGGCTTGGGCGGTACTACGAGATCGATGTGGTCTGCCGTGGCGAGCCGGACCCGGCCAGCGGGTACTTCAAGGACATCAAGGAACTGGACCGGGCGGTGCGACGAGCCGCGATCCCGGCGATCGAGCGGGCCTGCGACGAGGACGAAGCACAGTCGCCGGCACCGGTGCTGGCGTCGTGGTTCGCGGCGTTGGATCGTGAGCTTGATCACTCGCTGGAGTCCGTCTGCTGGCGGCTGACGCCGACCTACGGTCTGGTCATGCACGCGAAGAATCTCAACGCCGTCCGGGTGAGGCAGCGCTTCGAGCTCGCGGCGGCCCATCGCCTGCATGTCGATGCGCTCTCGGCCGAGGAGAACCGTGCCCTCTTTGGGCGCTGCAACAACCCCAGCGGACACGGTCACAACTACGTCGTCGAGCCGGAGATCGAGGTCGCCCTGGACGCGACGCGCGACGGCCGCTTTGACCTCGCGGCGTTCGAACGCATCGTTGACGATGTGATCCTTCGCCCGTTTGACCACACGAACCTCAACATCGACACGCCGGAGTTTGATACTCGGCGCGGCGGCGTGAATCCGTCGGTCGAGAACATCGCGCGAGTCTTCTTCGAGAAGCTCGCGCCGGCGGTCAGCGCGATGATGGGCGGGTGGGGAACGCTGCGGAGCGTCACGGTCTTTGAGACCGAGAAGACGCGGGCGACGTACGAGGGCTGAGCGAGGGCAGCGTCGGTCAAGATTCCGGGTTTGTGCGAAGAGTCGCCGAGCGTGTTTGCTCGTGGCGATTATCCGCTATACTGAGTTTGTCATCGGTGCCCGCGACCGGAGCACGCCGGCTCCGCGGGTGAAAAGGGAAGTGTGGTACGCCGCTGCGTAGATGTGTTGTCGGACGCAGCGACTATTCCACCGCGGACGCGCCGCCGTGAGGGGCATTTCCGCTGATCGCGGCGTGATTCACGCCGAAAAGCCACTGGAAGCGTCCTTCGGGATGCGGCTGGGAAGGCGAGATCAGCGATTGGCCCCGAGCCGGAAGACCTGCCAGTGATGCCGGCCCTCTCGCATGGCGAGGGGACATTCCGGCGCATGGTCGTCCTCGCGAGCTTGCCCGATACGGGTGAGCATGGGACGCCGGCGAACGTCGCCGCGTTGTTCCCCGCGCGATGTTTCCGGCATTCCACATCTCTCGCGAGATCACGATCGCCCCAACGGGCGGGAGCCGCTCTGCGCGATCAGGGCGAAGTCGCGGCGTGCGAGTGATCGCGCGTCGGAGAGAGGTTTGGTATGTCGGAGGTTCTTTGCGGTTCAGAGTTTGGGCGCGCGGCCGGGCCGCGTCGATCGGGTGTGCGGCTGGCGGTGTTCGGAGTGACGCTGCTCCTGGCGTCGGTCGGTGCCAGCGCGCAGTACGCGACGAGTGTGGTGTCGTACGAGTCGGGCACCGGCACGAACGCGTCGTTCAGAGATCCGTCGCGGGCGCTCGGCGAGCCGTCGCGGTTCACGCCGGGCAGCTTCGGCGGAGCGGTGACGCCCTTCGCATCGGCGTTCCTGAGTTCGCAACTCGTCCAGGTCGGGCGCGGCGGGTCTCTGGTCGTGTCGTTTGACACGCCGATCACCAACGACGCGTCGAATCCATTCGGTGTGGACCTGATCGTGTTCGGCAATGCGTTCATCACCGACGCGAACTTCCCCAGCGGCGTCAGTTCCGGCGCGCTCGCGAACGACGGCGGCGATATCGACGTGTCGGCCGACGGGGTGACGTGGTTCCGCGTCGCCACGAACGCGGCCGACGGCGTGTTTCCGACGCTGGGCTACTCCGATCTGACGGACCCGTTTTCGACATCACCCGGTGCGGTCGCCAGCGACTTCCGTCGCCCGGTGGACCCGTCGCTCTCGCTCGGTGCGGGCGTCACGTTCGCGCAGATCGTCGCGGGGTACAACGGTTCCGGCGGCGGCTACGGCGTGGACATCGCGTCCAGCGGCCTGGCGTCGGTGAGTTTCGTCCGCATTTCGGTCGCGAGCGACGCTCAGTTCGTGCCGGAGATCGACGGTTTCGCCGTCGTTCCGTCGCCGAGTGCGGGCGTGCTGCTGGGTGTTGCGACGGCTTTGCGCGCGCGCCGGCGTCGGTCGGTCTGAGTGTGATCCTGTGTCCCGGCGCGCTTCGCGGCGTGCCGGGGCTTTGCTTCGTTGGAGGTGACGGATGACGCATCGGGTGCACATTTTGTCTTCGAGAGATCGGGCCTCACGCTCGCGAGATGTCGTGATGAACCCGATCAGTTCGATCAAGGGCATCGCGGCGGTTGTTTCAGTTGCGATCGTCATCCTGGCAACCGTTTCGCGAGCTTCCGCGCAGCCATCGCCGTCGGCGTTCGAGTGGCCGTCGCTGGGCGGCGGCGCGGCGCGATCGTCGTTGGCGGTTCCGGGCGTGTCAGCGTCGCTTGGCTCGCCGCGATGGGTGCGGTCACAGATGCCCAGCGGCGAGCCGATCGTGTTCGCGGCGGCGTCGGGTGTTGTCGGCAGCGTCGTCGGGCCTTCGCGTGTGTTTGCGATGGGGACGGTCGCGGGCCAGCCGCGCGTGATCGCGATCGATGCCGAGAGCGGCGGCGTGGTCTGGGTCGCAGGTGTGCCGGCGCTGCAACTGGGCTCGTGGTCAACGCCGACGCTGGATGCCAAGCGAGGGACGGTGCTGGTGGCGGCGGGCTCATCGCTCATCGCGCTGCGGCAGAGCGACGGCTCGCAAGCATGGCGCGTGGATCTCTCTGGTGCACCCGTGAATGTGTCGCCGGTGGTGACCGATGACCTCGGCCCCGCTGATCGCGCCCTGGTCACGACCGACGGCGGCTTCGGCGGGCCGAGCTGGCTGGTGTGCATCAACGTGAGCGAGCGAGATCAAGTCTCGAACCCGTTTGATCCGGGCGATGTCGTGTGGTCAAGCGCAATCGGTTCCAGCGTCGGTGCGACGCCGGCGTATCTGGATGGCGTCGCGTATGTTGCGAGCACAGGGCTTGATGGCTTCGGGGTCGGCGAGATCCGGGCGTTTGATGTTCGCACTCGCACCACGAGCCCCGAGCCGCTCTGGCTGTTCACGAACGTGATCGCCGAGGGGTTCTTCGGCGGCGTGTGCGTTCGTGAGGACAGCCTCGGCGGTGGTGCCGGCGGAAGCGCGATCAGCGTCTACGCGGCGAGCTACGCGTTCTTCGGCGGGCTCGATTCTTCAAACGTCGTGAAGCTGCGCGCGATGGACGGCACACTGGTCTGGTCGGCGCCGAGCAACCGCACAAGTTCGATCCCGGTCGTGCTTGATGACGGGCGCGTGCTGGTGTCTACGGGTGTGTGGGGTTTCGGGAGTGTGCCGAGCGTGCAGTTGTTCTCGAGTGCCGGCGCGCCGCTGTGGGACAGCGCGACGGCGACATGGAGCGACGCGAACAGCAACAACGCGATCGATGTCGGCGAGTTCACGGCGCTTGGAGGCTGGAACACGCAGCCGGTGCTGATGCGCGATGACGCGGGTGGGCCAGCGCGGGCGATCGTGGGGACAATCTCGCTCGGTGGTGGCGGGCCCAACGGAGCGTACTCGCCGCTGGCGATGCTGAACCTCGGCGTCGCGCCCGGAGTGCCGGGTTTCGTTCTCTGGCAGTCTCCGACGGCCGGAGCGACTTCGGCGGTGCTTGGCGGTGGTGGTAGCGGTGGGCGGGCGGGCGTGTACTCGGTTGGACCGAGCGGGCTCGCAGCGTTCGGCGCTCTGCCGCCTCGCGGCGATCTCTCGGGCGATCTGCGCGTCGATGTCGAGGATGTGTATCGGCTTGAGCAGCTCGCGCCCGGTGCCGCGACTCGCGACGTTGATCGCTCCGGCGGGTTCACTGACGCGGATCGGCAGATGCTGCTGCGAGAAGCCCGGCGGGATGAGTCGCGACGGATGTCGCGGGACGCTGGCAGGGGGGTGCTGCGATGATGTCGCGAGCGAGAGCGTTCACGTTGATCGAACTGCTGGTGGTGATCGGTGTAGTGTCGCTGCTGGTGGGGATTCTGGTGCCATCGCTGGCTGCGGCTCGGGAGAGCGCTCGCAGCGTGAAGTGCTCGTCGAATCTGCGGCAGATGGGCATCGCGTGGGCGGCGTACGCCGGCGATCATCGCGATCGCGTGATGCCGCTAGCCTATTGGAGCGCCGGCGACATCGGTACCGGGCCACAGGTCTTCTGGTGGGGCACGCACGGATCGCCCACGTCCGCACCGGACTTCTCGCGCGGCTTCCTGTCGCCGTACATGAGCGCCGGGCTGCACGAGGGCTCGGTCTTCGAGTGCCCGAGTCAGGCGTGGGGAACGTACCGCCCGCAGGGCCCGTCGCGATCGATCACCAGCACCTACGGCTATAACGGCTATTATCTGAGCCCCGGCAAGACGCCGGGCTGGGGCGATGGCATCGGGCATCGCCCGTGGCAGCGGCTGGCGTCGATCGAGATGCCCTCGACGCTGCTGGTGTTCGCCGACACGCTGCTGCCGAGCGCCGGTGCGGCGCTGCCGGGGAACACGGCGCTTTTGGATCCGCCGCTGTTGTTTGATGCCGGTTCGTGGAGAGTGAACCCGAGCCCGACCAGCGCGTTCCGGCACGAGCGTCGCGGCCCCGGGTCGCTCGGCGCGTGCGTCGGCGTGTTTGCCGATGGCCATGTGGCCAGGTCGCGAGCGAGCGCCGAGTGGCTCGTCAGTGTCTCGCAAGGCGTCGGGTCGATCTCGGGTGTGGATGGAATGTCGCCGGGATATGTGCCGGATTGGCAGCTGTGGCGAGCGAGCGCGCCGCGCTGAGAATCGAGCGTGCGGGGCCACGTTCGGGGCGGTTGATGGTCGCCCACAACGGCGGGCGGCGGTGCTAGTGTTCGCGATGATTGCAGGCTCTCTTCGCTCATTGATGGTGCAACTTGTGGACTACGCCGGGCTCTTCCCGCCGGCGAAACTGAGCATGCCCAAAGCGGTCGAGACGTTCGCACGCCATCGTGACGGCAAGCACGCTTTCGGGCTCTCGCGGTTCATCGTCGCGTGCTCGAAACTCGATGAGTTCGCCGAGGCGTCGGCCCGGCACTTGGCCCAGTTGCCCAGCACCGCCGATGACGCACCGCCGGAGCCTTGGACGATCTCGGTGCTGATCGACGGCAAGCTCGAGGACAACCTCCAGGCGATCGAGCGGTTCAACAGCTCCCACGAAGCGGCCAACGGCAAGGGCCACAATCACGCGCACAACGCGGTGATCGACACCGTCGAGATCAAGGTTGCCAGCCCCGACACCGTCGAATACGCCCTCGAGCGGTTGCCCGAGGAACTCTACCCGTTCTTTGAGATGCCCAGCGAGGGCGATCTTCGCGGCTTCGCGGCGTGCCTCGCCGGGCGCGGCGCGGGTGCAAAGATCCGCACCGGCGGCGTGCAGGCCGAGATGATCCCCAGCGTCGAGATCGTCGCGGAGTTCATCGATGTCTTCAACGCCGCGGAGGTGCCGATCAAGGCGACCGCCGGCCTGCACCACCCACTGCGAGCGACGCACCCGCTGACGTACGAGGCGGGCTCACCGACCGCGACGATGCACGGATTTCTGAACGTCTTCCTGGGCGCGGCGCTGCTGTACTGCAACAAGATCAAGCGTGCCCAGCTCGTCGAGGTGCTCAGCGACACGAACCCCGCGTCGTTCAAGTTCAGCGACGAGTCGGCGGTCTGGAAGGGCAAGATCATCTCGACCGATGAGATCATGCAGGCACGCGAGAACTTCGCGATCTGCTTTGGCTCGTGCTCGTTCGACGATCCGATCAACGACCTCCGCGCGCTCGGTTATTTGGCCTGATCGGCGGGTGCAGTTTTTGAGATCCGGCGCGCTGCGGTGGCGATGTGTTCGGACTTCGTCAGTCCGATCGGCCCGCTGTCCGATGATGCGGGATGTTGAGCGTCGTCGGCTGGCGCGGCTGGGCACCCTCGCGGCTGCGTGGCGTGAAGAAAGTCCGTTTGCGTTTTGCACCCGCGGATGCCAGACTTGCGAATCGGCGTATGGCTGGTGCTGGGGTCGGGGGCCGGTGGCGGACCGGGGGGACGGCAGTTGTGTGCGGTGCAGCGGTCGATGTTCACTCACCCGCGGAGGCAGGCATGTCCAAGGCGATCGTTGACCCGGCCGAGCTTCGGCGTTTTGCTCAGGATCTCCGACGATTCACCCAGAGCCTCGACGGCCAGATGCAGGTGCTCAACAGCCGCCTCTCGGGCCTCAGCCAGACCTGGCGCGATCAGGAGCACATGAAGTTCGCGCAGGAGTTCGAGCAGACGATGCGGGTGCTGGCACGGTTCAACGCCGCCGCGGCCGAGCACGTGCCCGTGCTCATCAAGAAGGCCGAGAAGATCGAGGAGTATCTGAATCAGCGTTAGCGCTCCGGCGCCGGAAGACGCTCCGCCCGCAGCTCGCCACGAGGGATCATGACACAACCGGCCAGGGTCAGTTCGATCGATGCGCTGCGCGAGTTCCGGCGCGCGCTCGAACGATTCGGCACCGAGCTCGGCGGCGCGCTGTCAGAGGTGGACGCCACCGCCCAGCGCATGATGTCGTGGCTCTCGCACGATCAGCTCCCGTATTGGCAGCACCAGATTCGAGCGCGATCGGAGAAACTGGCCCAGGCGCGTTCCAACCTCCTCCGCAAGCAGCTCTCGAGCATGCAGGACGACCCGACGTGTATCGACGAGCGGCGCGCGGTCGAGCGGGCGAAGCAGGCGATCGAGGACGCGAATGAGAAGGTCCGACTCGTCAAGAAGTGGCTGACGATGGTGGACAAGGAATACACGCTGTATCGCGGCGCGACCAGCGGGCTCTCGGATACGCACCAGCGCGACATCCCCGCGGCGTCGATCCGCCTCGCGGCCATGGTGAAGCGACTCGAGGAATACGCCGCGATCGGAACGCAGCCGCCGGCGCCCGGGGGCAACGCATCGAGCGAGACCGAAGACACCGAAGACGGCCCGGACATGATGAGCATCGTCGCGGAGACCGAGGCGCTGGCCGAGACGGACGCGGGGGGCGAGGCTGGATCGGATGGCGATGCCTTCGCGAAGTTGCGGCGTCTGTGCCCGAGCGAGATCGCCCGCGCCGGTGCGCCGCGCGACGACGGGCTGGTACGCGCGTGGGCCGTTGCTGGCGGCACGGCGTCGCCCAGCGCGCCGCGCCGGGGAGTCGATGGGGGATTCAACGAGGACGACGATGGCGACGGGCACGCCGACGCCGAGCGCGACGATTGCGGCACGGGCTCGCTCAGCGCGTATCTTGGCGAATCGCCGCGGGACGATGAGCGCGTGTCGCTCTCACCGGGTGCGCTGGACGGACGCGACATCTTCCTCGCGAGGCTCGCGCCGGCATTCAGCGGCGATACCGGCTGGTTCGTCGGCGGCGTCGAATGGGTCGCGCACGCGGACCCGGGCGTGGGTATTGTCAGCGTGAGCGTCGGCTGGCTCCGAGCGCGGCGTCCGGCGCTGGGTGAGCTGTTGCGGCTGCCGCGCGGGTTCCTGGTGACGATCATGTCGGGCGCCGTCGGCGCGGTGCTGGATGAGTCCGACACGCGGGTGGCGGGTGATGTCGATGGCGGGTCGTCTTCGCGATCCGGAGGGAGACTCCAGTGAGCCTGCAATCCTCGCAATCTCGAATGAAAGACGCGCTGAAGGAGCTGCGCATCGCCTGGTACAAGGCCAAGGGCGAGTGGGACGACGGCGCGGCACGCAAGCTCGAGGAAGATGTCCTGCTCCCGCTGGATGGGAAGATCACGGCCGCGATCGGAGCGATCGCGCGGCTCTCGGAAGTGCTGGATGCGGCCCGGAGGGATTGTGACAAAGCCGATTGAGAACGTGACCATCACGCCAGCGCCGGCCAAGGGCGCTGCGAGCGCACCGGCGGTGCCGGGCCCGGTCGTCGAGGGACGCCTGAGCGGCATGACGCGC
>JALHNK010000081.1 GCA_022843565.1 Phycisphaerales bacterium | reverse complement strand
TCTTCGTAGCGCGCGCGGACCCGCAGCGACTCGAAGAAGGGGTGGTCCACCGGGTGGTCCACCGGGTGGTCGCCCGCGAGGTCTCTGGCGATGAAGTCCGCCGCGGCGGGCGCGTGGCAATCCGAGTCCGCCGCGACCCGGCCGCTCCTGGTGACGGTCGGTGCCGAGAGCATCACGATGCGGTATCAGGGTGATGCCTCGGGGCTTGCGCGTTCGCTGCGATACGCCGCGACGCTGCTGAAGAACCCGGTCGCCGACGAGTCGCGCTGGCCCACCGTCCACAGCGCGGCGCTGGCCCGCGCCCAGCGCGGCCCGCTGAGCGAGGGCACCACGCTCAACGCGGCGCTCGCTGGCTCTCAAGACCTGCGTGCCCTGCCGGCACGCGCCGAGGTGGTCAATCGCTGGACCGCCCGCGATGCCGATCGCTGGCTGAAGCGCGTGCTCGCCGACTCGCCGATCGAGATGGCGATCGCCGGCGACATCACGCTGGAAGAGGCGCGGGCCGCGGTACTCGAACAGATGGCCGGCGTGCAGTCGGCCGGTCGCGTGTCGGGCCAGACGCACGCGTCGCTTCGGGCGTCGCTGCCGCGAGCCGGCGGCGGCGTGGCGCTGGTCAAGGGCTTTCGACCGCCGCGCGGCATCGTTCACCTTGCGCTCCCCGGGCCGGACACGGGCGATCTTCGGGCGGTGCGCGAGGCGACGCTGGCGTGCGCGATCATCAAGGAACGGTTGAACGGGCTGCTCAAGGGCGACAACGCCGACGGCGCCGCCCCGCGCGGGGCCGTGATTGCCATCAACCCCGCGCCGTCGCGAGCGCTCACCGGCCAGGGCACGATCTTCGTCACGCTGCGGATCGACAACGCCGATGATTCTGATCGCCAGCGAGAGCACGTGCTGCGCTTGGTGGAACGTGCGCTCGCGTCGATCACCGACGCGCAGGGCCTGAGCGAGCCGCAGTTCGCCCGCGCAGTCCAGGGCGTGAGCGATGAGGCGCAAACGCGTTTGAAAGTGCCGGACTATTGGGCGGTGGTGCTGTCGTTCTCGGAGTTCTACGCGCTCTCGCCCGACGCGTTGGCCACGCCGGCCGCGGAGTATCGCTCGATCACGCCGGCGCAGGTGCGGGCCTGCGTCGCCGGCATGGGCGGGGCAGAGTCGGTGCGCTTCGCGGTGATGGCCCCGGCCCGCGCGATTGATCAGGCGAACGCAAACGGTGAGGCCCGCGATGGTGACCAGCGCACGCTGCCGACGAGTACCGCGGGCGATCGCCCGCAGACAACCGAGCCGTGAGATATCTCAAGCACGAGCAATCACACCCGCCGACGGCGCGACGCGGCGAGCCCGCCCAGGGCCAGCAGCGCTCCAGCACTGGGCGATGGCAGCAGCAGCAGGCTGTACTCGGTTCCCGATGCAGAGGTGAAGTCGAAGCGGCCCGGGGTGATCTGCACACCCAACGCGTCGCGCACCGAGATCCCCGTCAGCACCAGGCCGCCGGTGAACTGCGAGCTCGCCGTCGCGTTCAGGCCCACAAACTGCCCGGTGCTCGCGCTGGTGAACGCGTTGAGCGCCAGCGCGATCGATGCCGAGCCCGTGCCGCCCGCGGGCAGCACCAGCCGCTGCACGATCGTCTGATCCACCACGCGGCTGGTCTCCAGCGCGTTCGCCGGCCCCGTCGCAACGCCGTTGAGCGTCGGCGCTTGCCCCAGCGTGTCGACATACACCGCATCGGTAATGCCCGCCGGCGTGCCGGTGCTGACCACGACGCGAGAGATGATGTTGTTGATCGCGGCGCTGCGCGTCATCGTGCCCTGCACGCGGAAGACCAGATCGATGAACGCCGGCGTGCTGGTCAGCCCGTTGACGTTGAACGTCTCGGCGAAGAACGCCGTGGACGACGAGGAGAATGCGCTGCCGGCCACGCGAGAGTTGACCAGGCTGATCGAACTACCGGCACCGAGCGTGAACCCCTCGCCCAGCGGCGGCAACCCGGTGATCGCCGGCTCGCTCATGGCCGAGGCCCCGGCGGAGAACGTCATCATCTGGCCCAGCACCATCGTCGAGAACCCGTGGCTCCCGGGCGTCGCGCTGGCGATGCCGCTCGCGCCGGCGTCGGTGGTGATCCGCGACGGCGAAACGCCGTTGATGCTGATCCCGGTCCAGCCGGTCTGCGTGCGCGCAGACTGACCAAGGGGCACGGGTTGAGCATGAACGGCAGCGCCTGCGCCAAGCAGCGCCGCCGCGACCAATTGGACGCGGACACTCTTCAAGCCTTCCTCCCAGAAGGATGAACCACTGAACAATATCACGTGCGCCGAGAAATGCCGCTCAGATCCAGAATTAACGGCTTCTTTGGCCTGATCTCAGGAGTGTGTTCGGGATATATTCTGTAGTTGCCCCCCTGAATCACCCCGTGGGTCGCCGCCGCGAGGCATCGCTCGGCGCGATTCCGGCGGCCGCACCGCCACCCGCAGGGCTTTGTCCGGGTATGCTCGCCGGCCAATGGACCGACTGTTTGACCTTCTCGTCGTCGGCGGCGGGCCTGCGGGCCTGGCGACCGCGCACGCCGCGGCACGCGCCGGCGCGAGCGTCTTGCTCCTCCATCGCGACGCCCGCATCGGCCTGCCCATCCGCACCAGCGGCGGCTCGTGGCTCTTTCACCTGCGCCAGCTCGGCATCCCCGATCATCTTCACCACCCCATCCGCTCGGCGACCTTCGCCTCGCCAAACGTCCAGGCCACGACGCGATTCGTGACCGACGACTACGCCGTGGCCCTCGACGTGACCAAGACGTACGAGTATCTCGCGGGCCTCGCGACGGATGCCGGGGCCGAAGTCCTCACCGGCTCGCGATTCGTGCGCACCGAGCAGCTCGCTGATGAATCGTTCCGCTCGATCTACTCGCAAGGCACGCGCGAGTTCACGGTTCGCGCGCGCTTCATCGTCGATGCCAGCGGCTCTGCACGCGCCGTCACGGCGCCGCTGGGCCTCCAGCCGCGCCCGACGCGGTACGGCGTCGGCGCCGAGTACGAATACGAGAATCTCTCGCCCGACCTGCACCACTGCCTGCTGCTCGTGGGCTCGCAGTACTTCCCCGCTGGCTACGGCTGGGCGCTTCCGGGGCCAGACGGGCGCATCCGCGTCGGCGTCGGCGTCTTGCAGCCGGACACCAAAGCGCGGCCGCAGCCGATGCTCGATGACTTCATGGCGTCGGAGCTGCCGCGAAAGCTGGGGCTCGTGACTGGGCGGCTGATCGAGAAGCACTTCGGCGTGCTGCCGAGCGAAACGCCGAACGAGCGGGCGGTCTTCGGGCGGATCGTGTGCGTGGGCGATACCGCGATGCAGGCGCTGCCGCTGATCGGCGAGGGGATTCGTTACTGCATCGAAGCGGGGCGCGTGGCAGGCGCCGCGATCGCCAGCGCGGCCCGCGAGCCCGACGCCGCCGCAACTCACCTGGCCACCTATGAGCGCTGGTGGCGCAAGCGCTACGGCTACGAGTTCTGGCTCGCGTGGAAAATGAACGTCCGCATCGCGTCCTTCAACGACCAGCAATGGGACATGGTCGCCAAAGTCATGCAAGGCCTGTCACCCAGCTCCATCGCAAGAGGCCTGCGTTCCGAGATTCGCCCGCTGGAACTGGCATCCTTCGCCTTCCGCCGCCCGAAACTTGCGCTGACGTTCGGCAGAGCGCTCCTCGGCGGCGCGTTGTCGAGGTGAGCAGGAGTGTTTTCAACGAAGGAATGGAAGAGAGGAAAGTGGGAAATGATATTTGAGATAAAGTCGAAGATTACAAATTCCAAAATTTAGAAATCTACCCAATACTTCTCCCCGCTTCCCCTTCCATCCCTTCCTTCCCTTCGTTGAAAACAATCCGTACCTTGGACTCGATCCGCACGAGACCTCTCCGCTCTTCTCCGCGCCCTCCGCGATCAGCGCCCGTCTCTTGACAAGAAGACTCACCGCCAGAATCGAGCCCAGTTGCCGTGTGCAAAGCCTTGGACTTCGCGATCGCTCCAGCCGCGGAGTGAGAGTGCGTCGGTGAGTCGCGTGAGGTGTTCAGGCAGGTCGATGCCCTCGGGCAATCGCGCCGCGGAGAAGCCGCCGTCCATGTCGCTGCCGAGACCGACGCTGCCTCGCCCGCCGACCAGATCGCACACCCGCTCAACGTGTCGAACGCAGTCATCAACGCTCGCGCGTCGCGGCGGCTCGGCGCACGCCGCGTTCAAGAACTTGCTGTAGAGGTTCAGGCCGATCATGCCGCCGCGCTTGGCGATCTCCTTGATCGCGCCATCGGTCAGGTGCCGCTGATTCTTCGGATCACCCAGCAGCCCGCGGCTGTTGGAATGGCTCGCGATCACCGGCTTGCTCGTCATGCTCAGCAGCTCATCGAGCGCGCGATCCGACAGGTGCGACACATCATGTACGACGCCGAGCCGATCCATCTCGCGGGCCAGGTCGCGACCGAGCGTCGTGAGGCCGATGTTGGCGTTGGGCCCGTTGACATCGTGCCCGTTGCCGGTGGCGTAGCGCGAGTCCTTCCACCAGGCCATCGCGACGCTGACGACGCCGCGCTCTTTCCACCAGCCAAGCTCGGCGGGGCCTTCGATGACGTCTGCACCTTCGATCAGGATCCCGATGGTCAGCGCAGGGTTTGAGCCCGGCGGATGCGACGCCGGCCCGCGCATCCACTTCGCGTGCCCTTCCAGCACCCATCGCTCATAGATCCGAAGCTGCGCAAGCCCCGCGATCTTGGCCGCCGCGGCGTCGCCGCTGGGATACGACCCGCGCGGATCCTTCCCATCGGCCTCGACAAAGATCGTGGCCAGCGCGTGCGACACGCGGCCTTCCTTCAGCGTCCGCAACGTGACGCCCGCCGGCAGATCCGGCCCGCCCGCACTCGCCGCGGGCGCGTGCATGTCGCGCCCCAGCACTTCCAGCATCGCGAGATCCAGGTGCCCATCAAACCAGGTGAGTTCACGAGCCATCGAGGAGTCTCCAGTGGTCAGTGGTCAGTAGTCAGTAGTCGTCCGTCGTTCGTCATCGGTATGCTCTGTCGAGATCGTCTCGCATTGTTCAGCCCGAAGGGCTGCACGAAAGGAGCCGGGGGTGGAAGCGAGTCTTCGAGCGACACCCCCGGAATCGAAGCAATGTGCTTGGCACCCCGAAGGGGTGCTCGTGCGGTGTCGAACTCAGTCGAGCATCTTCAGCCCGATGCCCGGTGCCTGGCGTTCTACATTAGTCGCGTGTGCAGATCAATGAGCTGATCGTGCCACGCCGCGGCGTGCTCCGTCGCCGCCCAAAGTTCCGCAAGCTCCGAGTTCGCGCCGATGCGTTTGACTGCTCGGGCGGCGACGCGCACGAGCTTCGGCGTCGGCTGATCGGTATTCGCTTCGAGCCACGCTCGAACCGCCTCGGGCAAGTCTGCACGCCCCCGCCCGGCCATCGCCGCGAGCACCTCCGCCGCGGCCAGCGCGTTCTGGGCGAGGCCCGCCTCCAAATAGTCATCCTTCAACAGCTCATTGACCTGATCGAGCGACCGCTCGATCAGATTGAATCCGAGCGTCTCCTCGAGCTCGGCCACCCAATCCAGCGCATCATCGTTCTCAAACGCGCCGACGCCCCAAGTACCCATTCGCACGCTCCTCCTCACGGGTCTGCGGTCGAACACCTCGGCCCGGATCCACCGAGACGCGCCGACCAGAAGTCGGATCGGTGGCACGGTCCGGTACAACGCAAGGTGGTCGGTGGCCTTGCGACCACCGACCACGACTGATTCACTTCGCGGCATCGCTGGGCCGCGCTCTCGGGGCAACGCCTGAGCTTGCGCTCAGGGCTCCCTTGAACCATTACTCTTCGCCGTCTTCATCGTCCGCGCCGGGCGTGAACTTTGCCGCGCCGCCCGCCGCGGTCGCGGCGAGGCGAACCGCGAGCGTCTTCTTGCGGACATCGCTGAAGAGCTCGGGATTCTCTTTGATGAACCGCTTGGCGTTCTCGCGTCCCTGGCCGAGCTTGACATCGCCGTAGTTGAACCACGCGCCGGACTTATCGATGACCTTGGACTCCACCGCCAGATCCAGCAGGTCGCCCGAGGAACTGATGCCCTCGTCGAACATGATGTCAAACTCCGCCTCGCGGAAGGGTGGCGCCACCTTGTTCTTGACCACGCGTGCTCGGGTGCGGTTGCCGACGCTGATCTCGCCCTCTTTGATCGAGCTGGTGCGGCGGACATCGATGCGAACCGAGGCGTAGAACTTCAGCGCGCGACCGCCGGTGGTGGTCTCGGGGCTGCCGAACATGACGCCGATTTTCTCGCGGATCTGGTTGATGAAGATCACGGTGCAGTTGCTGCGGGCGATGATGCCGGTGAGCTTGCGCATCGCCTGGCTCATGAGCCGGGCCTGAGCGCCGACGGTGGCGTCGCCCATCTCGCCCTCGATTTCGGAGCGTGGGATCAACGCCGCGACCGAGTCGACGATGATCAGATCGACCGCGTTGGAGCGGACGAGCAGCTCGCAGATCTCCAGGCCCTGCTCGCCGCTATCGGGCTGGCTGACGAGCAGTTGATCGATGTCCACGCCGATCTTGCGGGCCCATGACGGGTCCATCGCGTGCTCGGCGTCGATGACCGCCGCGACGCCGCCGTCGCGCTGCGCGTTCGCGGCCACCGTGAGCGCCAGCGTGGTCTTACCGCTGGATTCCGGGCCAAAGATCTCGATGATGCGCCCGCGCGGGATGCCCTTGCCGCCCAGGGCCAGGTCCAGCGAGAGCGTGCCCGTCGAGATGCCGGGGATGCTCAGGTACGCCTGCTCATCCAGCTTCATGATCGAGCCCTTGCCGAAGGTCTTCTCGATCTGGCCCACCGCCTGGCCCACGGCGTGCATCTTCTCCTTACTTGGCACAAGATTCGGGCGCGTCAGCACCTGACCAGCCGGCGCACCCGCGCCCGCGCCAGCCGCGGAGCCAGCCTTCGCACCCGAAGCGCCGCTGGACGCACCAGAACCCGGCGCACCGGCGCCTGTGGGCTTCGCGCCGCTCGCGCTGGCCGGCGTTGACGGCGTTGACGGCGATCCACCCGCGCCCGGCTTCGACGCGGACGCGCTTGACGCGACCGGCGAGCCGCTCGTGAATGAGCTGGCAGTGGGGGTGGCCGTTGAAGTGACGGGGCCCGCGCCAGGCTTCACCTCCACAACGTTCTTGGGCTTGAGCCCCGAACCGTTGGAAGTGGCGGCGGCGGACGACGAGGACGATGACGGAGTACGAGACATAGAGCCAATCCTTTCTTGCCGGAGGTGGCCGCGGGTCTGGCGTCGTCATTCAGCCTTGTGTGTTGTGACGCGTGTGCCGATCAGGGGCTGGTTCGTGCCATGGTGAGCACGCGGCAGCATGATCAGGACGCATCTCAACGGGCCGAGGACGTGCCGGATCGCGGGCATCCGAACGCCGACGTGAGGCGCCTGCCGAGCACACGCCCGGCGAGCGAACAGGGGCGACGTCGGTCGCGAGCCTGCTCCGAAAGCATACCACGACCCGAACAACGCCGTCAAGTCTGTTCGGGTATTCGGGTGGTGTTTGTGGATAAGTCGTTGCGGGAGCGGTCAGCCGCCAGCTTTCAGCCTTCAGCGAAGAGCTCAAAGCTCAAAGCTCAAAGCTCAAAGCAGCAAAGCAGCAAACAGATGCAGACCGATTCCCGATTCCCGATTCCCGATTCCCGATTCCCGATTCCCAGTTCCCAGTTCCCAGTGCCTCATGCCAAGTGCCCAGTGCATCTCCCCTCACCGCTTCCGATACACCAGCCGCACATCCGCTCCGATCGTGCGATGGTCGATGAGTCGCCATCGCGCCACATCGGCGATTGCGTTCACTGGCCCCGCGTGTGCCGGGCCGAGTGCCGAGCCGTCCGCCATCACCATCGGCGCGATGAAGACCTGACACTCGTCGATCAAGCCGCGCGACATCAGCGAGCCGGTGAGGCGCGGGCCGGCTTCGATCATCGCCGTCAGCACGCCGAAGTCGCGCCGCAGCGTGCCGAGCGCGGCGGCAAGATCGATCACGCCCAGGCCGATCGCCGGCATCGCCAGCACCGTAGCGCCCTGACGCTTCACCGCATCGACCGCCGCGGCGTGTGCCTGGGCGCTCGATTCGAGCGTGATCACCAGCGACGGAGCGCCACCATCAAACAGGTGGCGTCCTGACACAAGATGACGCAGCACGCCACGCAAGTGCGGATCGACAACGACGCGCAGCGCGGGCTGTCCGTCGCGGCGCAGTGGCACGTCCCGCGCGGTGAGACGCGGGTCGTCAGCGATGAGCGTGCCAGCGCCCGTGATGATCGCGTCCACGCGCGAGCGAAGCTGATGCACTCGATGGCGCGAGTGAGCCGAACTGATCCATTTGCTGTCAAGCGAGCGCGTCGCGATGCGTCCGTCGATCGTCTGTGCCCACTTGGCGATCACCCAGGGGCGCGCCGATGTCAGTCGCGAGACGAACGGCTCGCTGAGCGCCAGCGCGTTTGGCGAGGCCTCGCTGAATCGCACGCGGACGCCGGCGCTGGCCAGGCGTGCCGCGCCGCCAGCGGCGACTGGGTTCGGATCCGCACGCGCGATGACCACCTCCGCGATGCCCGCGCCCAGGATCGCATCCACACAGGGCGGCTGCTTTCCGGTGTGTGCACAGGGCTCGAGCGTCACGTGCATGACGCACCGGCGCACGTCGGCGCCGAGCTGGCGCGCGCGGTTGATCGCGTCGGCCTCGGCGTGCCAGTGGCCGAAGCGCCGATGATGCCCGATGCTCACGACGCGATCCAGCACGGCGCTCGCGACGAGCCCCGCGCCACCCTCGCCCGCCGGAGCAGGGCGAGAGATCACCGCGCCCACCAGCGGATTCGGCTCGACATGTCCCGCGCCGCGATACGCCGCGCGGGCGGCGAGATCCAAGAGCAGCCGGTCTGCACGGCGAACGCCAGAAGTCGCGGCGTGTGGGGTTGTGTTCGCGTCGGTCATTGCATGATCCTTGGCGTCCGCTCGCGCGGTCACCAGCACAATCGCCCGCCCGATGGGCGGGGAGTGCCGCCAAAGTGAAAAGCCCCGGCTCAGATGAGCCGGGGCTTGGGGAGGGTGAAGTCGCGAGTCGCGAGTTCCGAGTTCTGAGTTCCGAGTTCCGAGTCGAGAGTTCTGAGTGCTGTCAGCCGATTGTCTGCGGGACGCCAGCCGGGGAGCTTTCAGCCCTCAGCAGTCGGCCTTCAGCTTCAAACGAAAGACCCCGGCGCACGGTGCGCCGGGGTCTTGTTGCATTTGACATTCCACGATTGCCGAATCCCGATTGCCGGTGACTCAGCACTCATCGCTCAGCACTGGTTTACAGCGTGCAGCCGTCGAAGTAGAAGCTGAAGAAGTAGTTGTAGTCGCCTTCGGTCACGCCGTTGTTCACGACGGTGCCGGGGGCGGGGGTGGGGACGCGGCTGCTGCCGTCGTCGTTGGCGATATCGCAGACCGAGAAGGCGTCAAAGTAGTTGGCGAAGAAGACGTTGTAGTCGGACTCGGTCACGCCGTTGTTGGTGCCGGTGAACGGACCCGGGATGGCCGGGGTGCCGTTGGTGCCGTCAACGATCTCGGCGCGGGGGAGGAAGTCGCCGTTGTCGTAGGCGATGTCGGCGCCGTTGCAACGCGGCGGGAACGCCGGGCTCGAGGTGAACGGGATGCGGATCAGAGCAGCGCCGATCGCGGTGGTGTCAGAGCCGGCACAGAGCGCCGCGCCGGGGCCGCGGATGGTCACGGTGCAGTAGACCGCGTCGTTCGACATGAAGATGTTGTCGTTCTCAAAGGTGCGGATGAAGGCGTCATCGTTGAAGATGCCGTCGTTGTTGAGGTCCACCGGGTCGTTCTGGCGGGCGATGACGGTGGTGTTGTTGAGCACAATCACGGCGTCGCGGAGGACGTCGGCCTCGGTGGTTTCGACGCCGTAGATGTAGTCACCGTTGGCGTTGCTGGCAACCGCGAAGCATGTGCGATTGAAGGTCTCACCGTTGCCACCGGGGACCGCGTCGCCGGTCTTGATGAGGATGGCACCGTTGCGGACCACGTAGACCGTGGTATCGCTGCCGGTGAAGCTGCCGAGCCAGTCGCCGTTGGAGCCAGTGCGGACGCGACCGATCGTCGTGACCGTGCCGGTCGCGCCGGTGAACGCCTCGCCCTCCTGGATGATGACATCGCCGTTGCGAACGGCGATGTTGTCGTTCGTCGTCGTCGCGTTGTTGGTGTCGCCCGAGAGCGTCCAGTTGTTGCCGGTGGCGTCGAAGGTCAGGCCCAGCGTGTCGGCGGTGCTGAAGTTCTGCCAGGTAGAGGGCGTTCCCGCCAGGTTACCCGGAGTCGTCACACCCTCGATCGCCATCGCCGTCGCGCCGTCGTCACGGACGACCGCGTTGTCCGAGGTGGTCGCGGGCGCACCGTTGACCGCGGAGTTGAACGCGACCTGGTTGTTCGGCAGCATGTTCACGTTGCCCGAGACGTCGTTCCACGTCGTCGAGCCGGTGATGATCGTGTCCGAGGGTGTCGTGTCCTCATCGATCACCAGCGTGTTCACGCCGGCGACGTTCTTGACGACATAGTCGTTGGAGACCGAGCCGGTGAAGGTGCCGGAGAAGGCGTAGTTGCCGGCGTTGTTGATGCCGGCCTTGGTGTCAAACAGCGACACGGAGTTGGTCGCGATCGCCGGGGTGACGCCAGCGATCGGGTTGCCTTCCTGCGCAGCGACCGAGAGCACGCCGTTGTTCGAGACGATCAGGAGTGAGTCTGAGGTGGTCGGCAGGTCGGAATCGACGACGATGATGAACTTCGAGCCGTCCGGGCTGCCCCAGGGGGTGTTCATGGTCGTGCCGGAGAACTTGGCACCGGGGATGCCCGGCACGTTGGAGCTGGTCGAGCCGGCGACGGTGGAGATCACGCCCTTGATGGCGGCGGTCGTGGGGCCGCCGCCGGAGCTGAGAAGCGTGGTCTGCGATGCGTTGTCGTTGGCGGGCGTGGGGTCAACGAGTGTGCCGGTGACGCTGGCGGAGCTGGAGAGCGTTGCGCCGGCGGTGATGGCGGTCATGTTGACGGTGAGCGAGACGGGCGTGCCCACGTTCACGGTGCCGATGTTGTAGGTGATGACGCCAGCGACAGGGACCAGCGCGGGGTTCGACGAGACGAACGTCGCATCGACATCGCTGGGGAGCGTGAACTGGAGGACGACACCCTCGCCGGTCTCGGTGCCGGCGTTGGTCACGTTGACCGTATATGAGAAGTTTTCGCCGGCATCGATCGCACAATCCAGCGGATCGATGATCGCGACGCCGAGGTTGGCCTGCGGCGGGCGGATCGTGGTCGTCGCGGTCGCGGTGTTGTTGGTCGTGTTGGTTTCGAAGGTGGTGGTCGCGACGGTCACCGGGAAGACGGCGCTGCCGATGGTGTCAGCGCTGACGACGACGTTGAACGACGCCGGCGCGCCATTGGACACGGTGCCGAGGTTCGTTGAGATCGTGCGCGTCAGCGAGTCGTACGTGCCCGGCGGATCGATCGAGACGAACGTGACTTCCGGCGGCAGAACGCCGGTGACGGTCACGTTCGCGGCGCCAGCCGGGTCGGTCGTTGCCGACTGGCTGTTGGTCACCGTGATCAGATAGTTGATGTTGCCGCCCGGGGGGATTGCGATCGGGTCCGGCGAATCGACGTTGGTGATCGCAAGGGCCGCCTGATTCTCGCGGACGGTCGTGAGCTCGTTGTCCGTGTTGTTGGTCAGCACCGGGTCACTCGCCGATGACGTCACAGTCCACGGGAAGGTGACCGTCGTCGAGCCCGTCACCGGGGCCGTGCGATTCACCACCGCGATGATCTGCGGCGAAGAGCCGAAGGTCACGGTGCCGAGGTTCGCGGTGATCACGCGCGTGCCCGAGTCATACGTCGCGGGCGCCGAGACGGACACGAAGTCGTACTCCGGCGGAACCGTCGCAGTGACGACCACGTCGGCCGCGTCGTTGTTGCCCACGGCGGTGTTGTTGATCGTCGCGGTGAACGTGATGTCGCCGCCCGGCGGCACCACGAGCGTCGCGGGCGAGTCGACAACGACGATCGACAGGTTCGCGACCGGAGCCGTCACGGCCGTCGTCGCGGTAAACGTGTTGTTCGTGAGTGTCGGGTCGGTCGATGTCGTCGCGGCGTTGAGCGTGAAGGTCACGGTCTCCGGGAAGGTCACCGGGCCATCGACGACGATCGTGAAGTTCGCCGAGGCACCCGATGCGATCGTGCCGAGGTCGGCGGTGATCGCGCCGGCGTTGTGCACGCCCGGGGCGGTGATCGAGCTGAACGTCACATTGCCCGGGAGCGTGCCGTTCACCGTCACGTTGTTGGCCGCATCGGGGCCGAAGTTGTTGACGGTCACGTTGTACGTGATCTGCCCGCCCGGGGGAATCGTCAGGGGGTCGGGCGAGTCGGAGATTGTGATCGCGACGTTCGCGCCGCCCGCGCCTGGGTCGATCACCATGCCGGTGGCCCATGCGCCGCCGGAGAAGGTGGCGTTAGTCCCGTAGGTCGTCGCCAGCGGCGTGCCGTAGCTGTTCGTGGTGAGATCGTAAACGTAAATACCCTGGGTGTTGGTATCGTTGATCAGGTACGCGATGCCGCCGTTGCACGCGAGGCCGTCAACGTCGGTATCCGTGCCGGGGTACGCGGCAACGAACGTGGGGACCGCGCTGGCCAGCGGCTTGGTGAACTTGATCAGCCCGCGACCTGGCGTCAAGGCGGACGTGGCGTCATTCGTGCCGTAGAAGGCGTCCGTGGTCGGGTCGTAATCAAACCCGCCCATGTCAAACGCTGAGTTCAGCGCGAGCACCAGGGTTTGAGCGCCGGTCACCTGATCGATCTCATAGATGCCCTCGGTCGCCGAGACGTTCGAGTACGCGTAGAGCTTGTTCGCGGCCGAGTCGAACGCCATGCCGACGAACTGCTGACCCAGCGTGGTCACAAACTCGGGCGTCACGGTGCCGGTTGGCACCTGCGGCGCCCGGAACAACCGCGTGAAGTTGTCGATCCAGAAGAGCGTGCCGCTGGCGTTGTTCGCCGCGACGCCGTAAATCTGTGCGTCGGTGCCCGAGAGGATCTGACGCGAGCCAGCGCCCGCGTTCACGATGTCAATCACCCACAACTGGCCGCTGGAGTGGTCGTTGCCGTAAACCAACTGGGCCCGAGCGTCGTTCGTCGCGGCAAAGAGCGCCGCGGCAGCGAGCAGGGCAGGTACAAGCTTCTTCATCTGGAAGGCTCCTCAGAAAAGTGACCCATCGTTTGAACCGGCGACGCACTCGTCATCGCCAGGGAACAAATCTCTTGGAAAAACGCACCACCGACGAACGAGGCGAAACCGATGATCGACATGCCACGCCCGGAGAATCAGGGCGCTCACGACGATGCATCGCACACATCTAATTTACACGCCGCCGCCGCGATTGCACGCGCGAAGCCAACAAATTGCGATAAAGGAAAACCCCAAACTGATGGGGTGGTCGGTACAGCCACCCCCACATCCACGATCTCGACCGCCTGTCTGTCCGCCACGATCCTCTCTATCGAGCCGGCTCCGGGGCGCCCGTCGCCCCCGGAGTGGGTGCTGGTGGCGCGGCCCCCGGCGCAGCGCCGGTGCCGACCGTCCTTGCCCATTCCTCCCATCCTCCGCGATACCAACGCACGTCCTCGTAACCGGCTTCGAGCATCTTCTTGGCGACGGCTCGCGCGATGGCGTCGGCGGGGTTGTCGCCGTAGACGACCTTGGTGCTGAACTTGGCGATCTTCGGGTCCAGGCGCTTGCCGACACTGTCAATCGAGAGCAGATCGATCGGTTGCGAGCCGGGAATGCCGCCGCGAGCGATCACCGACGGACGGCGGGCGTCGAGCAGGATCACCTCGGTCGCGCCCTTGCCGGCGTTCTGCTTGACGATGAGCGAGCGGACCTCCGAGAGCACGATCTGCTCGTCCTCGATGCGCCGGTCATCGATCTTGTTGCACCCGCTGAGCAGCGTGAGCAGGGCAAGGGCCAGTGGGAGCGTGATGGCGATGAAGCCGCGAATGGGGCGAAGCGGGATGTTCATACGAAAGCAGCATACGGAGTTGGCGAACACAAGTCATGGCGCGGGCGTACTCTGGAACTCGACGGGTCTGAATCGGCGCGGGCTCGGGTCGCGAAGGCGCTCAGCCGGAGTTGGCCTTTTCAGCAGGCGGCGGCCGCCAATGTCGGTGATCATGGCGGTGGACTCGCGACCAGAAGTTGTTCGAGGAGTTGGCCAGATGCCCAATCGTTCGAAGATTCGTGAGATCGTCGGGCGGATCGCGGCGTCGGTCGTTGCGGCTGTTTTCGTCAACGGCACCATCGCGAACGCGTCGGAGCCTATGGACGATCCGGCGGCGGTCGATCGTGACCGGGCGGGCAATGCCTTCCTGAAAACCAGCCTGATCAGCGACAAATCATCCGTCTCGCCGGGTGAGTCATTCTTCATCGGCGTGCAGCTTGAGATCAAGGCCGGCTGGCACACGTATTGGCCGGGGATGAACGACACGGGCGTGGCCCCAATCTTTCATAAGACTGAGTCATCAAAGAACCTGACACTCGGCCCGGTGGAATACCCGGCCCCGTCGCGGTACCTGAACGTGGGACTGCTGGACCATGTGTACGAGGGAGCCGCGACGCTGCTGATCCCGGCCAAGGTCGCGGCGACGGCCAAGGCTGGCGAACGGGTGACGGTGGAGATTGACCTGGAGTTCCTGGTCTGCAAGGAGACCTGCATTCCGGGCCGCTCGACGCTGACGATCGACCTGCCGGTGAAGGACAAGGGCGATCCGGACGCAGCGGGCACCAGCCTAATCAAGGCGGCCCAGGCGCGGCTCGGCACGCCGATCGGGCTGGGGACCGGAACGCCGGGCAAGGGGCCGATGGTCGCGTGGGCCTCGCCGACAGAGCTGAAGATAACAGCTCCAGAGGCTTCGTTTATCGCGTACTACCCGCGTGAGGATTCGCTCTCGCCCGTCGAGCTCGTCGACACGGGCGAGAACACCCGCGGCGGCTCGCTCTCGCTGAAGTTTGAGCGCGCCAAGGCGGCGGGGAAGAAGCCCGAGCGCGTGCGCGGGATGATCGAGGTTCGGCGGGCTATGTCTGCGGAGAAGGCTCCGTCAGCGCCGGACAAGGGCGCGGGGGGAGCAAATGCGAAGCCCGTCGCAACCAATACGACGAGCGAGTTTTACACGATTGATCTCGCGCCGCCCGATGCTCCCCCGGTCAAGCCGTCTGGCGCGGCTGGCAATGGCGGTGGCGGTTCGGGCGTTTCGCCGTGACGCAGAGCGCGGCCGGACATTCAAGAGGGTTCACCGATTGCCGATTGCCGATTGCCGATTGCCGATTGCCGATTGCTGACAACTGACCGCTGACAACTGACCGCTGACAACTGACCGCTTCGTACACTGTGGTCTCAAGGTTCTGGTCCCTCAACACCAAGGAGTCTCTGATGAAGTCTCGCAACACGGTTCTGGCCCTCCTGTCCTGCGGCGTTCTTGCGTTCAGCTTCGCCATGTTCGTCCCGACCGCGGGCGTGCAGGCGCAGCCCGGCGCGATCGAGAAGAAGATCAAGGACAAGGGCGACGAGAAGAAGGATGCCAAGAAGGCCACTGCGAAGGTCGGCGAGAAGGCCCCGGACTTCACGCTCACCGACACCGACGGCAAGACCGTCAAGCTCGCGGACCTCCTGGCCGACAAGGACACCAAGGCGGTCGTGATCGAGTGGTTCAACCCCGAGTGCCCGTTTGTCGTGAAGCAGTACGAGAAGAACACGACGATGCCGGACACCTACAAGGCGTTTAAGGACAAGGGCGTGAAGTGGGTCGCGATCAACAGCGGCGCGCCGGGCAAAGAGGGCGCGGGCAAAGAGCTCAACGCAAAGATGAAGAAGCAGTGGAAGATCGAGTACCCGATCCTCCTGGATGAGAGCGGCGAGGTTGGCCGTGCGTACGAGGCCAAGACGACCCCGCACATGTTCGTGATCAACAAGGACGGCGTGCTGGCGTACGCCGGCGCGATCGACAACGACAAGTCCGCCGCGAAGGCCGGTGACAAGAACCATGTCAAGAACGCGCTGGAGAGCGTGCTCAAGGGCGAGACCGTGGCCGAGAGCGAGACCAAGCCCTACGGCTGCAGCGTGAAGTACGGCTCTGCTGCCAAGAAGAACTGATCGGGCCTCATCGCTGAGGTTCGTCGGCGGCCGCATTTGAGCGAGCCGTCGCGGTGAAAAACTACGAGGCCCGGACGGGAAGCCGTCCGGGCCTTCTTCGTGTGCGGGGGTACGGGCGGGTGCGGGGGCGTGGGGGCGTGGGGGGGGTGGGGGGCGCGGGGTTCGCGTGCAGCGAGGCGGTCAGGGGGCCGATAATGAGGGTGGTGTAGTCGGGGTGGGGGGCGTTTGTCGATCGGCGTCGAAGGCATGAGATCGGGCAACCGGCCTCGG
>JALHNK010000080.1 GCA_022843565.1 Phycisphaerales bacterium | reverse complement strand
GGCACCGCCGCGGCGGAGGGCACCGCGTTAGTTTCCGCGTGGTGCGCCCGAGCCGGGCCGACCGTGCCGCTGCGCTTCGAGGAACTACCCATGAACACACGTCAGACGCGAATCGCGGCGATCACACTTCTCTGTTCGGCGGGGCTGTTGGGGGGGTGCTTCAGCACTCCGCCGACGATTCGAGCGGTTGACGGGATTGCAAGCAGCCGGGAGCGGATCGATAAGACGCAGAGCGTCCTGCTCTCGCTTCATTCGCTATCGGTCGACCCGGGTGCGGCGCTCGCGCTGCCCACGGAGAATGGGCGATCGACAGCTTCAGCGCTGGTAGAGCACACCGCAAGCGATGCGAGCTATCTACGGATCGAGACGTTTGAAGCGCACGCGAGTAAGGACGACATGAAAGACATTCGGACGGCAATGGAGAATTTGACGCGAGCGGTCGAGGAGGAAGTCGGCAAGCGAATCAAGAGGGTCGCGACTTTGGTCGACGCCATCGCTGCGAAGGACAACAAGGCGCAAGCCGATCAGAAGGTCGTTGAGGCCGAGAGCGGCGTTGCGGCTGCGACCGCAGAGAAGGTCAAAGCCGAAGCGGCGAAAACTGAGGCGGTGGAATGGAATAAGCAGATCAATGCTCGCCTGGAAAAACTGGCAGAGGTCAGTAGGACTCGTCCGGCGACCGACAGCGAGATTCGGGCATTTACTGGCGGAACCAAGTTCCGGGACGCGGAGTTGCAGGACTTGGGAAAGCTCGAGGCTGATTTGAAGGAGAAGACACTCGTACTCGCAGCCAAGACAGCGGAGAAGCTCGAAGCGGTCGAGGCGGCGGGGAAAGCCGCGAGCGAGACGAACGCCGCAACGAATGCGGCGGGGAAGGCTGCAGATGATCAGGACAAGGTTGTCTTGTCGTTTAAGGAACAGCAGGATAAGCTGTTGGCCGCGCTCTCGAAACCGAATGTCGTTGTCTTTCGCTGGAACGAGGGCTCCCGCGTGCAGGTTACCGGTGGCATCGTGGGTGCGTTCAGATCGGTCTTTGTGGGGAGCGGGTCTGCGTCCAGCGACAAGCAGAAGGAACTGACCGGGTACGGTGTGCTGAACGGGTTCCGGCGGGTTCGGCTTGTTATCGGCGCTGACTTTGAGCGCGGCGGGGCAAAGCACAACAGCGCGTGGCAGAAGCTCGCCGGAATCGCCGGCCTGCGAGGTGGGGACGGTGCGATTGTGACCAGCGTCATTCAGGCGAGGGAGGTGATGTACCTGACGGGCGAGGTGCTTGACGAGCAGTTCAAGGCGAAGCTCGACGCCGCGGTGGATGCGACGAAGGCGGGTGCGGCACTTAGCCCGTCGGACAAGGCGGAGATCAAGCTCGCGCTTGAGTCGAAGATCGACCGTCTGCGATCGCTGCAGAACAACGCGTATCTCTCGTCGCCGAAACGTCAGATGGTGGCTGTCGCTGATTGGGCCGCGTTTCGGACGAGCCCGGGAGCATCACTGGATGTCGCCGCTGGCGGCGTCCACAAGCCATCGAACGAACTGTCTGATGGCTGGATCACCGTCCACGCTGTGACGACGACACTCGACGAGATCATGCGTCAGCGGAGCAGCGGTGCCACCGCCGGGCGGGCGACCGACGGCAAGTGAACCGGTCGTGATTGTCGGAGCGGCTCTGCCTGGGCTCGGCTCTATTGGTTGCGCGATCTCGGCGTGCGAACGTCATAGAAACGCCGCGGGCGCGAGCACGCGGGGCGAGCGATCACTTGCGGTGTCATCGCCCGGATTGTTCATCCGGCGCTGGCTCGGTGGAACGCGGCCATCGTTCGAACATCTCCAAAACTTGAAAGTTGCCGGGTGAGCCGGCGAGGACGGTCATGTACGCGCAATCGGTGATGACCCCCTTGGGATCGACTCGCACAGCCGCTGCGTACAAGTTGTCGGGCAAGTACCCCGTGGGAGATTGCCAGGCCGCGGTCCATTCGTAGCTCCGCACGGGGCGAGCCGGGCCGCAGAGCCGCTCGACATCGCACAGTCGCTTGCCGATGAGCGTGCCGTCGCGTGCTTGCCCGAACGGGTCTCGGGCGTGCAGGTAATGCCACCAGAAGACGAAGCACATCGCCAGGACGGCGATCGAAACACCAATGAGCGCGAAGCACATCGGCGTTGACATCCGCCCCGTACGGATCCGATGGAAGACTGGCGTGTTCACGGCGTGCTTACGCGATCGGGAGCGGGGCGGGTTCGGTCATGAGGCCAGATTCCGTGAAACAGCCAGCGGCCGCGTCACATCACGACGGTCGAGCAGGACCGTCGCAAGAGCGAACGCGCCGCGTGCTCGCGCACGCGGCTCCGATTCTCGGCTCGGACACTGTCTCGCTGGCCGGGAGTCTGCGTGAGGCAGGCGAGGACGCCTGCCCCACTTGGGCCCTCAAACCTCGGCCCTTTCGCCGCCGCTTACAGCGTCCGCTTGATCTCGACCTTCTTGTAGCACTCCAGGACGTCGCCTTCCTTGATGTCGTCGTAGCCGACGATCTTCATGCCGCATTCCATGCCGGCCTTGACGTCCTTGGCGTCGTCCTTGAGGCGCTTGAGCTGCTCCAGCACGCGGTCCTGCTCGATGACGATGCCGTTGCGGGTGACGCGGATGAGCGCGTCGCGCTGGACCATGCCGTCGGTGATGTAGCAGCCGGCGATGGTGCCGACCTTGGTGACCTTGAAGACCTTGCGGACCTCGGCGTGGCCGAGGACTTCCTGGCGGATCTCCGGGGCGAGCATGCCGCTGGCGGCCTTCTTGACGTCGTCGATGATGTCGTAGATGACCTGGTAGGTGCGGATCTCGACGCCCTTGCGCTCGCCGAGGTTGCGGGCCTTGCCGGTGGGGATGACGTTGAAGCCGACGATGACGGCCTTGCTCGCATCGGCCAGAACGATATCGCTCTCGGTGATGCCGCCGACTGCCGAGTGCAGCACGCGGACCTTGACCTCGTCGCTGCTGAGCTTCTCGATCTGGTGGGCGATGACGTCCACCGAGCCCTGCACATCGGCCTTTAGCACGATGAGGATTTCCTTGACGCTCGCATCCTTCATCTGGCTGAAGAGGCTGTCCAGCGTGACCTTCGGCTGGTGCAGCGATTCCTCGCGATCGCGATCGCGGCGTTGCTGGGCCGCTTCCTCGGCCTGGCGCAGCGTCTCAGAGATGAAGAATGCATCGCCCGCGTCGGGTACTTCGTCAAAGCCCGAGATCTTGATCGGCGTCGCCGGCCCGGCGGTCTTCAGGCGCTTGCCCAGGTCGTCGGTCATGTCGCGGATGCGACCGAACGCGCGCCCGATGACGATGAAGTCACCAACTTCCAGTTCGCCGTCCTGGATGAGTACGGTCGCGATGGGACCGCGGCCTTCGTCGCGGGTGGATTCGATGACGCGCCCGCGTGCGGCACCCTTGAAGTCCGCCTTGAGCTGGAGCACGTCGGCCTGCAGTTCGAGGATTTCCAGCAGTTCCTTGATGCCTGTGCCCTTGAGAGCGCTGGTGTGGATGACTTCGGTCTGGCCGCCCCACTGAACGGGGTTGAGGTTGTTGCTGGCAAGCTGGCCGTAGACCTTCTGGATCTGCGCATCGGTCGCTTGCGGCGAGTCGATCTTGTTCAGCGCCACGACGATCTGCACGCCAGCGGCCCGCGCGTGGTTGATCGATTCGACGGTCTGCGGCATCACGCCCTCGGGCGCACCGACGACCAGCACCACAATGTCGGTGATGTTCGCGCCGCGGGCGCGCATCTCAGTGAAGGCCTCGTGGCCCGGGGTATCGATGAAGACGACGTGCTTGGTGACGTCGTTGACGGTGACAGCGACCTTGAACGCGCTGGTCTTCTGGGTGATGCCACCGGCCTCGCCGCTGGCGACGTTGGTCTTGCGGATGGCGTCCAGCAGGCTGGTCTTGCCGTGGTCGACGTGGCCCATGATCGTGACGATGGGCGAGCGCGGGCGCTCGTCGATCTTGGCGCGATCGGTGAACTGGCGCTCGACCTTCTGCTCGGCGGTGGTGGCCTCGATGACCTCCAGCTCGATATCGAAGTCGATCATGATCTCCTGCGCCTTGGCGCTATCGATGCCGGAGTTGATCGTCGCAGGCGTGCCCTGCATGAAGAGCTTCTTGATGATGTCGGTGGCCTTGATGCCCGACGCCGCCGACAGGTCCTTGATGGTGAACGGTGCCTGGATCTGCACCTTGCCCTCGAGGATGTCATCGCCGCCGATGCCGTCGCGTGCGGCGCGGTTCTTGGCCTCGCGCCGGCGCTGCTTCAGCAGGCCGCTGGCGCGTGCCAACCGCTCTTCACGCTCCGCGAGGTCCTGCTCGCTAAAGCCGGTGCCAAGCTGCAAGTCATCCGGAACGCCAGAGCCGGACTGCGGCCGACGGCGCGCGGTCGTCGTCTTGTCCGCGCCCGGCCCGGTGGCCCGGCGCGTGTTGCGACGTGAACGATCATCATCCCCACCCGGCCCGCGGCTCACGCCCGGGCGAGCCGCGCCCGAGCCCGGCGCAGCGGGACCAAACCGTCGCGGCGGCGGTGCGGACGCCGGCTCCGGCGCCTCAATACGCACCACGCGCGGGCCCGCAAGCTTCACGGCGGTCTTGATCTCGAGCTTCTGACCTGCGGGGACGACCACGCTTGGCCGGCGCGGCACGTTCATCACCGGCGGCTTGATCGGCGCGCGGTTCACCGGTCGCGCTGGCGGTGCGCCCTCGGGCCCGCCGGTGGATGTCGGTGGGGGGGTTGGCCCGCTGCTCGGTGGCGTCGCAGTCGCGGAGCCTCCCGAGCCCATGGGCCCGGAGCCTGGGGCGGTGCCTGTCGGCAGCGTCTGTGTTCCGGCGGCGGCGGGTGCGCCGGTCGGTGTCAGCGGCGCAGGCGGGGTCACGATGCGCGGCGCGGGGATCTGGCCCGGGCGCACGACGACGGTTTCTGATGTCGCCGGAGCGGCGGGCGTCGGCTCAAGGTGTGCCGGCAGGCGCACAGCCTTGTGGTGCGACGGATCAGGATCAACATCCGGCGCAAGCGGCGCGCGAGCCGCGGCAGTCAACGGCGGCGGTGGCGGCGGGGGGACCGGTGCCCGGTGAACCGGAAGCGGCTTCGGCGCCGGCGGCGGCGTGATTTCGGTCGGGGTCGCGGGCTGAGCCGCAGGGCCAGCGGCCTTGGGCGCGGTGCCGTTCTGCTCGGTGTCGGTCGGCGAGGTCTTGCGGCGGGCGGCGGGCGCCTTGGCCTTGAGCTCTTCGATCTTCGGGTGCTCGGTGCGTTCGATCGCGGTGCCGTTGCTGTTCTGGCGCTCGGCGTCGGCGAACCACTCCTTGATCGACTCCGCCAGACCGACGGGGATCGAGGACATGCCGGATTTCACGACATCGTCGGGAACCTCCTCGGCCTTGCACTTCGCCTGGATGTCCTTCCAGGTGACGCCGAGTTCCTTTGCGAGATCGTTGATGCGAACCTTGGCCAAGCGATGCTCCAGAGCCGACAGGGAGATCCCGCCGAAGCGGGCGTAAAACACTGAACCGAACCACGAACCCGATCCGAGACAAGCCCACCGGCGCCGGTCAGGGCGCGGGCGGGGCAAACAATCGTGAGATCACGGCCCGCCGAGAATGTCCGCGGCGCGGGCATCGTCGGTGATGGAGACCGCCTCGGCCGGAGCATCGCCCAGAGGCGAAGCGCCGGAACCGAGCATCTTGTCTGTGGCCGCGACATCTTCGGCGCGCTTGCGGGCCTGCTCTTCCTTCTCGCGCGCCTGGATCTCGGCGACTTCCTTGGACTTGACGCTGGCGGTTTCGACGACGAGCTTGGCGGTCGCTTCGTCGATGCCCAGCTCGGTCATCAGGACTTCGGCGCCGATCTCTTCGACATCGAAGACGCTGACGACGCCGAGTGCCGCGAGCTTGTCGAGGCTCTGCTCGCTCATGCCTTCGACCGCCGAGAGGGTCGAGGTCATGATCTCCAGACCCTTGTTGAACTCCTCGGGGGTGAGGATGTCCACGTCCCAGCCGGTGAGGCGGGCGGCGAGGCGGACGTTCTGGCCGCGCTTGCCGATGGCGAGGCTGAGCTGGTCATCGCGCACGACGACGGTGGCGCGACCGAGCTCGAAGCAGAGGCTGATCTCGTTGACTTCGGCGGGCTTGAGGGCGTTGCCGATCAGGATGGCCGAGGAATCGTTCCAGCGAACGATGTCGATCTTCTCGCCGTTGAGCTCATCGACGATGTTCTTGATGCGTGAGCCGCGGACGCCGACGCAGGCGCCGACCGGATCGACCTTTGAGTCGACGCTGGCGACGGCGATCTTCGTGCGGTAGCCGGCCTCGCGGGCCATGGCCTTGACTTCGATGATCTTCTCGGCGACCTCGGGGACTTCGACCTCGAACAGTCGCTTGATGAAGTCCGGGTGCCCGCGGCTGAGGACGATCTTCACCGCGTTGCCCGCGTCGCGGACGTCGAGCACGAGGCAGCGGATGCGGTCGCCGGGCTGGAACATCTCGCCGGGGATCTGCTCCGAGCGCGGCATGAAGGCTTCGGCGCGATCGATGGTGACGACCAGGGCGCCGCCGTCGTAACGCTGCACGGCGCCGGTCACGATATCGCCGACGCGTTTGGAGAACTCCTGGATCAGGCTGGTGCGCTCGTCATCGCGGAAGCCCTGGATCATCACCTGCTTGAAGGTCTGGCCGGCGATGCGGCCGAGCTCCTGCGGGCTTAGCTCCAGCGGCTCGTTGTGGCGATAGAGCTTCATCGCGCCGGACATCGGGTCCAGTTCGCAGCGGAACTCTTCAGAGTCCAGCGTGCCGTAGTGCTTGCGGCAGGCGCTGACCATCGCGCGCTCCAGCACGCGGATGAGTTGGGCCTTTTCCACCTTGCGCTCACGCGCGATGGTGTCCAGCAGTCGCATCATTTCGGTCGTATTCATGAGGTCTCCAAGAACAAGATGTTGAGTTTTCGAGGCAGAAACAAGGCAGATCTGCGGACCCAGAAAAAGACAAGGGCCACGCTGAAGTTCAAACAGCTCGTGGCCCCGCAGGTTCGCCGACGCAACGGTCGGCAGCAGATTGATCGAAGCGATCAAACCATGCCGATCTCCGATGCATCGCGAGTGACTCCCGCGAAGCGGACCAAGACCGAAGCCATTGACCGGAACCCGGGGCGTGCGCCCAAGGACCGGACCACGGACCGAGCCGATCGAGCCACAGCACTCGTGCGGAGGTCAGCGGGCATGGCGGAGGTGATTGGTCAAAGGAAACTCCAAGGCCACAAGGAAAGGTCAGAGAACTCTTCAGTTATCCGTGAGGAGTTTATCCGGTCCGCGCCCCCGAGGAAAGCGGCCGGGCCAGATCGCGGGGCGGGGCTGGTGTGAAGATTGCAAAGCACCGAGTTGTGGGGGGGGGCGGGGAGCCTCCAGCCGTCAGCCTTCAGCCGTCAGTTCTCAGCGGGCCGGCGGCGCGGGGGTGAGTCCTGAGCGATCAGCGATGAGTGCTGAGCACCGCTCCCACGATTGGCCGGTTGGCGTCCGGATCCCCGATTGCCGGTTGCCGATTCCCGATCGCCGTCCAGACCGCGTGCCCTCCTCCAATCCCGGCTATGCTCGCACAATGCAGAGTCTCAGTGCACAGCTTGTCGGGCCGGATCAGCAAGTCCTCGTGCTGCATCTGCCGTCGCAGTTTACCGACGAGTGGGTGGCGCCGGTGGAGCGTGAGGTGGCCGATCGGCTGCCGCGAGTGAACAACGCGGCTCTTGTTCTGGACTTCCGCGATGTGCGACTGATGAACTCGATCGCGATCACCTGCGTGCTGCACTTGCAGGACGCGTGCAAGGCCCGCGGGGCGAAGCTCGTGCTCGCGGAACTTCCCGAGGCGATCTCGCGATTCCTGAGCCAGCTCAAGCTCGATCGGCGATTCACGATCGCCCCGACGGTTGACGAAGCGATCGTCGTGGCGCTCGTGGTGAACGCCCGCTGAGCGACGATCTGCTCGCCTCTCAGCACTCAGCACTCAGCCTCAAGTCAGCCGGTCGCCCGCGCGAACGCTTCGGATGATTCGCACCGCGCGCTTGCCGTTGAACTGGCCGATGTGCGCGATGAACTTCGGGTTGCCTTCGACGCTGAGCACGACGGGGCGGCTTGCGGATTTCTCGGTTGTCACCAGATCTCCGACCGACAGCCCGCGCAGATCCGAGAGTGTGATCGTCGTCTCGCCCAGGATCGCTGTCACGCCCAAAGCCGCGGCGTGCAGCGTGTTGGTAATCGATCGCGAGGACTCATTCCCACGCGCCCCCTTGGCGGTGTTGAACCACGATTCGCTCGACAGCGACGCCATGACCGGCTCGATGACGTTGAACGGGATGCACAGGTTCATGGTGCCGGCGCGCGGGCCCATCTTGATCTCGAAGCCGATCACCACCACGACCTCGTTCGGCGGCACGATCTGCACGAGCTGCGGGTTGCTCTCGGTCGCGCCGACTGAGAACGTCAGTTCTTTGATGCCCGACCACGCCTCGGAAAGCGCCGCCAAACCGCGTGCGATGACCTTGGAGATCAGCCGGTTCTCGATGACCGTCATCGGCCGCTGCGGCACGAAGACCTCTTGCGAGTTTCCGCCCAGCAGGCGGTCGATGATCGGATAGATGATCAGCGGCGACACCTCAAGGCACACCTGACCCTCCAGCGGAGCCGCGTTGATCAGGTTGAAGCTCGTCGGGTTCGGCAGGCTGGCGATGAACTCGCCATAGGTCATCTGCTCGCAGGTGGCGACCTTGCATTCGACAATCGTGCGGAGGAAGCCCGAGAGCGAGGCGCCGAAGTTGCGGGCGAAGCCCTCGTGCAGCGTTTGCAGCGACCGCATCTGGTCCTTGCTCACGCGCTCGGGGCGCTTGAAGTCGTAGCGACGGATTTCGATGTTCGTCAGGTTCTTGCGATGGCGCGAGAAGACCTTGATCGGCTGCACGTCCTCGGCGACTTGGCCGGCATCGACCGCCGCGAGGAGTGCGTCGATTTCAGATTGGTCGAGGACTTCGGGCATGGTGAGGGGGGGACGGAAACGTGAACGCGAACATGAACGTGAAACGGAACTCGCGCCGGGCAGCGCAGGGACTCGACGGCAAGCGCCGGTCGTCCTCGCGCCCTGACCATTTCCCTATCGGACCTGCGGGCGGTGTCACTTGAGGAACACCGCAGCAGCTCAGCCGACGCTCGTCGCGACTGCGCGGCCACCCTGGTCGCTGGTCGATGTCCGCAGCCGCGACGCAACCGTCCGGCTTCCAACCACCACACCTCAGTGATCAAACCATTGCCCCACACTCGCCCTGTTACGAAGCGATCCGGCGAAGCATCGAACACCTGCCACCGTCCGAACGCTCGTATGATGGTCGTTCCCACGAATCCGCCCAGGTTTCACCGCGTGTCTCTGGAGACCTCTGATGCCCGTTCGTCTGTCCCACTGGCTCGCCATCACGCTCGCCGCGGCCTTGGCCATCTTCGCAGGTCTATCGGCGAATGCCGTCGGTTCGACCGCTGCGGCGTCGACCGTCGCCATCGCCCAGCCCGGCGACGCCAACCGCGTCACCGTGACCGCCGCCGCTCAGCGCACTCAGGTCACCCCGGGCGATCGGCTGGCGATCGCGATCACGTTCGAGTTCGCCGAGCACATGCACATCTGGCCCAACGTCCCCGTTGTGCCAAAGGAGCTCGACGGTCTCGTGCCCGTCCCCACCGAGATCTCCGTGCCCGATGCCAGCGCGCCGTCGCCCATCCGCCCGTTCATCACACTCACGCAATGGCCTGCGCCGCAAGATGTCAAGGTCGCGTTCGGGCCAACCCCGATCTCGATCAAGAGCTACGCCGAGCGGACGACCGTCTACGTGCCCGTGGTGATCGATGCGAGCGCCAAGCCCGGCGCCGCGACGCTCAACCTCTCGGTGAAGTACCAAGCGTGCAACGAGACCGTCTGCTTCGCGCCCGAGGAAGTGCCGCTGTCGATCGACTTCACCGTCGTCTCGCCCGGCACCGCGATCGCGATGAACCCGAACGCCTCGGACTTCGCGGGGTTTGATCCCTCGGTCTTCGGGCGCATCGACAGCGGCGATGTCCCGGCCGCAGTGGTGGGCACGCGCCAGTTTGATTTCTTCGGTTACACATTCGGCGTCGCCGACAACGCGTACGCCCTCATCCTGCTGATCGCGTTCGCCGCGGGCGTGCTGATGAACTTCACCCCCTGCGTGCTGCCGGTGGTGCCGATCAAGATCATCTCGATCCAGAATCACGCCAAGACGCCGAGCAAGATGCTCACCTTTGGTCTGGTCTACTGCCTCGGGATCATCGCGATGTACGGCGTGCTGGGCTTGCTGGCCTTCGGCGTCATCACCGGCGGCCAGAAGTTTGACTGGGGCCAGATCTTCACGGTCTGGTGGTTCGTCGTCGCCATGTCGCTCATCGTCGGCGTCATGGGCATCGGCATGATGGGCCTCTTCACCATCAACCTCCCCAGCGCCGTCTACTCCGTCAACCCCACCGGCGACACGCTGACGGGCAACTTCATCGGCGGCGTGCTGACCGGCATCCTCGCGGTGCCCTGCACCGGCCCGCTCCTGGGCGCGACGCTGGCCTGGATCCTCACGCAGCCGGCGTGGATCGGCTTCGGCGTCTTCCTCTTGATGGGCGCCGGCATGGCGGCGCCCTACATGCTCCTCATCAGCTTCCCCAAGCTCCTGGCCAAGATGCCCCGCGGCGGGCCCGGCAGCGAACTGCTCAAGCAAGTCATGGGCGGCCTGATGGTCGCGGTCGCCGCGTTCCTGGCCGGGAACCTCACCAGCGCCGCGTGGCCCTGGTTTGTCGTCGGTGCGATCGCCATCGCCTCGTGCGTGTGGCTGATCATCAAGGGCGTTCGCACGCTCCGCACCGCGACGGGTCGCTCCACTGCGGTGGCGCTGGGCGTGCTGGGCGTGCTGGCCTTCGGCGGCATGACCTACTCGCTCACCAAGCCCCCGCCGATTGAATGGCGGACGTTTGTGAGTGTCAGCGACGACGTGATCACTCAGGCCATCGAGGCCGAAGTGAAGGCCGGGCGAACGGTCGTCATCGACTTCACGGCCAAGTGGTGCACCAACTGCCACGTTATCGAGAAGAACATCATCTACGCCGACGAGAGCCTCGTCGCCCTTCGTCGCCCCGACGTGGTGGCGTTCAAAGTGGACCTCACGCCGGCGGGTGAGAACGGCTGGGGCGTCGTTCGCCAGATTTCCGGCGGCGGCGGCATCCCTCTCATCGCGATCTTCGGCCCCAAGATCGACAAGCCCATCTACTTCCAGTCGTTCTTCAAACCCAGCGACCTGGTGGCCGCGATCGACAAGGCCAGCGGCACAACCACCGCCAGCCTCGTGAAGCAGGCCGCGGACCGTGCGAGCCGATAACAATCGGTCGTGATCTCACCGCTCGGGGTCCGATTGCTGACGGCTGACGGCTGGCGGCTGACTCCAGACTCCTCCCAGAAAGTTGACCCGCCAGCGTTCGGCGCGTATCTTTCTTCCCACCCAGCCGGTCACCAGCCGGCGGGGCGACAAGTCGGTTGCGGGCGTAGCTCAGTGGTAGAGCATCACGTTGCCAACGTGAGGGTCGAGGGTTCAAGTCCCTTCGCCCGCTTTCGAACAAGACGGCCTCCGTGGAAGCGAATCTCGCTCCCATCGAGACCGTCTTGTTTGTTTTTTGGCCGGGGGGCCGGCAATGGGGGGGGGACGGCAATCGGGATTCGGCAATCGGCAATCGTGGAAAGCAGAGAACGGGAACAAGGGATCGCGTTCAATTTGCTGCTTTGCTGCTTTGAGCTTTGCCCCAAGCACCCTCGCTCAGCTTCACCCCCGCCGCCCCATCACCACCCGCTCCAGCCCTTCCAGATCGCGTTTGATCGTCGCTCCGGCCAGCTCGCCTCGCTCGATCGCGTATGCGAGCATCGCGGCGCTCGTACACGCCGCCAGCTCAACCATCAGCAGCCCGCCGGGCTTCAGCAGTGCCGGGCCGTCGCGGATGATCGGTGCGACGAGGTCCACGCCCTCGGGCCCGCCGCGCAGGGCCAGCTCGGGCTCAAAGTCGCGCACGTTCGCAGGCACGTCGGCCCACTCGTGATCGGGGATGTACGGCGGGTTGCTCACCAGCACATCGACGCCCCCTGGCGCCACCCGCGGCAGCGCATCGGCCAGCGGCTCCAGCAGGTTGCCCTGATAGAACTCGATCCGCTCGTGAACGCCGTGGCGCTGCGCGTTCATCGCCGCGATCTCCAGAGCGTCAGCCGAAACATCCGTCGCGATGATCCGCGCCGCCGGCAGGTTCTTGGCCAGCGCGATCGCGATGCACCCCGAGCCGGTGCAGATGTCGGCGATCACAAAGCCCTGGCCCACAGCGCCCCGTCGGGCTCTGGATTCAGCCAGCAACCGCCGCTCGGCCTCGACGCGCTGGCGCTCGATCTCGCGTTCGTCGTCGGTCTCAATCGGTGCGTCGCCCGAAGCGATCCCGCCGCCCGCCGCCGAGGCGTCGATTGCGCTGCGCCCCGCGACGACCGCGGCCGGCAGCGTGTTGTGAAATCCGCTCGGCGCTCCGTCGCGCTCGCTCCGCCGCACGTGCTGAATCACCTCTTCGACGATCATCTCCGTACACGGGCGCGGGATCAGCACGCGCCGGTCAACATGCAATCGCAGACCGAAAAACCACGCCTCGCCGACGAGATACTGCACCGGCTCCTGCCGCAGCGCCCGCGCCACCAGCGACCGCAGCACCTGCAGCTCATCAGCGCTCGCGACGCGATCGGATTGCGTGAACAGCGAGAGCCGATCCAGCGCCATCACGTGCCCCAGCAGCACCTCGGCACACAAGCGAGCCGAGTCGATCTGCTTCTCCTGGAACGCGCGCTGCATCCACGCCAGCAGGCGCCGCACCGTCCAGGCCTCGGGCTGAGTTTCGACCATGACCAGAGCGTAGTGCGCCGCCCCCGAGCGCCGCTCAGGCGCGAAACTGATCGTCATCCTCTGGCCCGCTGCCGAGCGAGATCAGCAGTTGCTGCAGCGACTTGGGCATGCCGTCGATCTCGATTTGCCGGTCCTTCAGCCGGTAGGAGATCTCGGCCATGCCGTCGCGATCCGACCACCACACGCGGCTGCTGACCGAGCCCGGCCCCATCGCCTCAATCTGATTCGTCATCCCGATGAACAGTGCCAGGCTCTGCATCGCCTCGGCCCCATCAAACGGCAGCGCCATCAGCACGCTGCGTGTCGGCACGCTGACAAACCCGCCGTAGACCCCCGTCGCCTCCGGCACGCTCTGGATCGAGTGAATCAGCGAGGCGACGTAGATCGAATCGCCCGAGAGCAGCCGGATCGGCGATTCGCGATCGCCCATCATCCGCGTCTCAGCGTTCGCCATCCGCGGCGTGTTGCTCATCGCCGCCGCCCACACCTCGTCATCGCTCACGCCCCAGGCCGCCACTTCCTTGCGCTGCAAGCTCCGGCACGTCTCGGGGAAATCGACGACCACGATCGTCACCAGCCCGGGCACCTCCCGGCGCGCGACCGATTCCCTCTGCACGTCCTCGGGCAGGTGGGCCTGATCGAACACACGCAGGACCAGGTGATCCCTCGCCGCGGCGAGCGACCCCAGCCGCTCGCTGTACCGTTGCTCCGTTGCCGGCGCTCGCCGCACAGAATCCAGGTGCGCCGCCACTGTCCCCGCCCACTCCTCCCGAGGCGTGCCGGCGCACACCTGCATCAGATTCCACAGCCCGAACCGGTGCAGCTTCCCCGAAGCGCGGCTTGTCCCCGCGCTGGACCCATCGGTCATCGCCCGGCGCTCGCCCGCTGGCGTCCCGCCGCCCGAAGATCCGCCGTCGCTCTCGTCCGTCGAGCCATCGTCGGCGAACGCCGGATCCGCCGCGAGCACACGCCCGTCTTCGAGCTTCGAGGGAACCTTGCGCAGAGAGAAATAGCGGTGGACCAGCGCGACAAAGTCGTTCAGTTGTTCGACGTTCTCCAGCGGCGCCGCCCAGCCGGGCAACTCGTCAAACCGCACCGCCTTCTCATCGGGTACGAAACGATCATCTTCCTGGCCTGCGCCGCCGGACTGCACGCGCGCCGAGACTGGGGCCGTCGCCGCCGCACTCGCCGGCGCCACAGCATCCGCGCTCGCGTTCATCGCCATCGGCGCACGCGGTCCGGGCACAACGCCATCGGGCGAAGCCGCGCCGCGGCCCGGCGAACCGGCCGGCCCGCTCGGCCTGGCGTGCGACTCGCCGCCGCCGAACAGCTTTCGGATAAACGACCACATGTGCGGAGTCTATGACAACTCCGCGAGCGTCGCGCCCGCGCGCAATGCTCACTCCTCGAACCAGTTGGTCCCGATGCCCGAGTCGGCCTTTAGCGGCACGCTCAGCGTCATCGCGCTCTCCATGCGCTCGACGATCACGCGCTGCGCGTCCTCCGCCAGCGGCGTCGGGCACTCGAACACAAGCTCGTCGTGGATCTGCAGCAGCATCTTCACGCCCCGCAGCGCCGGCTCGCGAGCGCCGATGCGGGCGTGCAGGTCCACCATCGCCAGCTTGATGAGATCCGCCGCGGAGCCTTGGACGACGCTGTTGATCGCGGTGCGCTCGGCGAACGCTCGGCGGGCCGGCACGTTGCTCTCGATCTCGGGGATCGGCCGTCGCCGCTTGAGCATTGTCTCGACGTACCCCTTGCTGCGGGCCTGCTCGATGCACTCCTGCAGAAACGTCGTGATTCCCGCGAAGCGCCGCTTATAGCCGTCGATGATCGTCGTCGCCTCGTCGTTCGAGACGCCAAGCCTCCGCGCGAGCCCGAAGGGCGTGATGCCGTAAACGATCCCGAAGTTCACCATCTTCGCCCCGTCGCGCTGCGCCTTGGTGACCTGCTCCAGCGGCACCTTGTTGATCTGGGCCGCGACGGCGCTGTGAATGTCCTGCCCGGTCATGAAGGCCTCGATCAGCGCCGGATCTCGCGACAGGTGCGCAAGCAGCCGAAGTTCGATCTGCGAATAGTCCGCCGAGATCAGCACGCTACCCGCGCCGGCGACGAACGCGCGCCGGATCTCGCGCCCCACCTCGGTACGGATCGGGATGTTCTGCAAGTTCGGATCGCTGCTGCTGAGGCGACCGGTCGCCGCGACCGTCTGGTTGAAGCTCGCATGGATGCGTCCGGTCTGCGGGTTGATCGCGTCCTTCAGCGCGCCCAGGTACGTGCCGGTGAGCTTGGTGAGCTGGCGATAGTCCACGATCAACCGCGGGATCGGGCTCGACACGCTCGCGTCCTCCGCCAGCGTTTCAAGCACCTCAACATCCGTGCTGTTGCCCGTCTTGGTCTTCTTCACCGGCTTGAGCCCAAGCCCCGGCTCGACATCGCTGGGCTTGTTGAACAGCACGCCAGCGAGCTGCTTCGGCGAGTCCGGGTTGAACGGCCGCCCGACGGTCTGCATCGCCGACTCGTCGATCTCGCCCTTGATCGCGCGGATCTTGACCTCGAGCCGCGCTCGCTGACGGTCCAGCTCCGCCGCGTCCACCGTGATGCCGTTGTGCTCCAGCGTCGCCAGAACCTCCACCAGCGGCATCTCCACATCTCGAAACAGACTCCCGAGTCCCATCGCCACGATCTGCGGCGACATCGCCTCCATCAATCTCAGCGAGATATCCGCGTCCTCCGCGGCGTACGTCGTCGCGAGCTCCAGCGGCACCGTGTCAAACGTCCGCTGATTCACGCCGCTGCCGATCAACTCCTTGATCGAAATGTTCGTGTGCCCGAGCAGCGACAGCGCCAGCGCGTCCATCGAGTGCGACGATCGCGAAGCATCGATCAAGTAGCTGGCGACCATGGTGTCAATGCCGCGCGTGCCAATGCCGCCGACTTGAACGCCCGCGCCGGCGAGCACGAGGATGTCGAACTTCAGGTTGTGCCCGCACTTGGCCCGCGCCGGGTCTTCCAGCAGCGGGCGCAGGGCCTCCAGCACGCGAGATTCATCGAGATGTGCCGCGGGGTCTGGCGAGCGCACCGGGACATACCAGCCCGTGCCCGCCTTGGTTGAAAACGAAAGGCCGCACAGCTTGCAGATCATCGGCGAGAGCCCGGTGGTCTCGGTGTCAAACGCGAAGATCGGCGCGTTCTTCAGCTCGCGCACGAGTTCGTCGAGGTCATCGCGCGTGCGGACGCAGCGGTAGACGCCGCGCGTCGCGGCTCCCGCCTCGCCGATCGCTCGCACCTCGTGCGCCTCGCCGCTGCCCGCCGCCCCTGGCTCTCCCTCAGCCCCCGCCCCCCCCGCACGCGCCTCATCACTCTGCCCAAACAGCCCCGGCGCATCAAAGAGCAACGGGCCGGCGCTGGCGCTTCGAGCCGGCGGCGTCGTGGTGGTCGCGGCGGCGGTGCTCGCGCTGCTCGTGCCTGACCCGCTGGCGCTCGTGCTGGCCTTTGTAATCTCGCGCTGCGCCCCCGCGGCGGCGCTCGCGTCTGCTCCGCTCCCGGACACCGGCTCGCCCAGCAGCCGCCTCACCTCGTCCTGATACCGGTTGAAGCCCAGCTCACGCAACACCGGCAGCCAGTCGCTCAACTTCAGTCGCCCGGTC
>JALHNK010000079.1 GCA_022843565.1 Phycisphaerales bacterium | reverse complement strand
CACTCGCGGCCCCGGGTCGTTAAGTATGGGTCGCGTGGGGCCCAGCGCGGGGCCCGCGACCGCCGCCGACCCGGTCAGCGTTTTTTTGCGCCGGCTCCAGCGCCCGCCATCGCCGCGCCAGCCGGCGCAACCACCGGGCGCGACGCACTCGAAGCCGCGCCGCCGCCGGTCAGCACCGCAGTGACATCCGCGAACTTCTCGGTGAACGCCAGCCGCACCATGAGCGCATCCACCAGCGCCCGCGGGAACGAGCAGCTCTTGGCATTCCGCGAAACACTCTCGCACAGCGCGATCATGTGAACCAGCGCCGCGCCATCAAACCGGCGTGACTGCTCGACCGCCTGATCCCGCGCCTCGCCCGTCAGCTCAACCAGCTCCGTGCCGCTGCCGCACAGGTTCAGCGCCATCAGATCGCGGAATCGCTCGGCGAGCGTCGTCATCAGCGTCTCGCCCGAGGTGCCTCGAGAGAGCAGCGTGTGCGCGCGTTCGAGCGCCCCCGCGGCGTTCGCCTCGGCCAGTGCATCGACAAGCTCCGCGACCACCGTCCGATCCGGCAGGCCCAGCAACTCCTCCAGCAACTCCGGCGTCAGCCGCTTGCGGCCCGCCGCGATTAACCGGTCCAGCAACGACAGCGAGTCGCGCATCGAGCCGTTGGCTAAGCGCGCGACCATGTGCAGCAGCTCGTCATCGGCGTCGATCTTCTCCTGCTTGCACACCGAGCTGAGATGACCCGCGATCTGCGCCACCGGGATGTTCCGAAAATCAAACCGCTGACAGCGCGACTGGATCGTCGCCGGCACCTTGTGCGTCTCGGTCGTACACAGGATGAACACCACATGCTCCGGCGGCTCCTCCATCGTCTTCAGCAGCGCGTTGAACGCCGCGGCGGACAGCATGTGACACTCGTCGATGATGTACACCTTCTTGTGCCCGCGCAGCGGCCGGTACACCGCGTTGGAGATCAGCTCACGCGTTTCCTCGACCTTCGAGTTGCTCGCCGCGTCAATCTCGATCGTGTCGGTATCGCGCCCGCCCATGATCGCGCCGCGGATCTCCGCGTCGTTCTTCGGATTGTTCAGCGCGTTGGCAAAGATCCGCGCACTGGACGTCTTGCCCACTCCTCGCGTGCCCGTGAACAGATACGCGTGCGCGACGCGCCCCTGCGCGATCGCCGCCTGCAGCGTCTGAGCGATCGCGTTCTGCCCGACCAGCTCGCCGAAATCCTGTGAGCGGTAGCGCCTTGCAAGCACGGTGTACGTCATGCCGCAGTTTACGCCATGGCGACGCGTGCAAGCGACCCGGCTTTGCGGGTCGATGCTGCCCAGTTTACCGCGTGATCTCGGGCACCGACCCGAAGACGGGTCGGTGGCACGATGACCCCGACATCAGGCCCGGCGGCGGCGCGACGCCGCGAGCCCGGCCAGGCCGAGCATCGCGAGGCCCGAGGGCGAGGGCACGGTGAACACGCCGTTGAGCAGCACCGAGCGGGTCACGCCCGTCGGGTCCGTCGCCAGGCAGAAGATCCGCGATCCGTCGTCGCTGATCTGCTGCGTCGCTGTGAGCGTCCAGCCCGCGGGCAGGATGCCGGCGTTTGAGGCGAGCACGTGCAGGTTGTACGCGGTGTTGTCTTCCAGCGACGTAATGAAGGCGTGGCGCACGCTGAGCGGGAAGCTCGCGAAGCCGCCGGCGAGCGTGCCGGTGCCGTTGACGGCGTTGACGGTGTTCAGGGTTGTTCCAGCAAGCGTTCCCAACGCGTGAGGATTGCCATTGATGTCCCACCAATAGGGGCGAGTGGACACGTTTCCGATCATTACGCCAGCGTCGGACGAGATCGACGCGTTGTTTGTCGGCACGCCGATGCTCGATGCGCCCGCCGGCAGGTTCAGCGGCGAGAGCGCACCAGTCGAGTAGTTCCAGCGATACGCGTTCGTCGGATTGCCGGGAAGGCTGCCGAGAATCCCGACGACCGGCACATTGTTGGCGTTGCCGCGATACGCACCGGCGGTGCCAGCGATGTTGACGGCGCTGAAGTCGCTCTGGGCGGTTCGACGACCAAACGACCCGACGACCGAGACACCCGGCTGGAGCAGCGTGGTGACGCTGGCGTCGAAGTTCGTTCCGTAGCCAGGGCCAAACGCCGTCGGCCCGCCGGGCCACGTGATGTTCTGGCTGGCAATGTTGTTGCCCACGGCGTTCGCAAGCCGCCACCGCTGGGGGTTGCTCCCGATTTGCCCGCCGACGACGGTCTGCCCGTCACCGGAGATCGCCACGGGGAAGCCGGTGCCCGACATTCTGTACGTCCCGCCCGGCGTGATGTACCGCGATTCGCCGTTGTTCAGGGTCGCCAGCACATACTGCCCGTCAGCGGAGATGTCGTTCGTGAACGTGTAGAACGTACCCGGGTCGGTCGCGCCCAGCGGGCCAAACGCCACCGGCGAATACGACGACTGAGCAAACGCCACGGACGCAACCGACACCGCGGCCAAGGCCGCGACCGATGAAAGCTTCAGCATGGGCAACTCCTCCACGACACGGACATCCACGCCAACGCGGCGCGGCACAACACTCCGGGCAGGAGTATGAAGTCATCACGAATGTCGTGCAAGCAAATGCCGGGGTTTTTCCCAGACATCCCGCTGATTTCCGGCGATCACCCAACCCGCCCCGTGCTTCCGTGGCGTGTGGGTCCAGCGCGAGAGTTTGCCAGCTTTCCACGAATCGCCCATCTTCGCGCACGGTCGGTCGCAATCGTGCGCGCGCAAACGAGTTCGATCACCGCGACTCGCGCAGCGAGCTCACGCCGTCCCCGCCACCCGCTCGACCTCTTCCATATCCGTCGCCCCCTCGGCCGCCAGCCGCCAACCACTCTGCTGCAGCGTCGTGAACAGCCCCTTCTCGATCACCTTCTTCATCTGCGCGATCGTCGGATCCTTCAGCACGATGTCACGAAGCTCATCCGTGAAATCCAGCAGCTCAAAGATCGCCCGCCGCCCGCGGTACCCCGTCTTCAGGCACGCCGCGCACCCCACCGGCACGCACAGCTCGTTCTTGCCCTCAAGGTACTTGCCCATCGTCGTCGCCTGCCGCGGCGTGATCCTCACGCGACTCTTGCAGTTGTCGCACAACGCCCGCACCAGCCGCTGCGCCAGCACCAGTTCCAGCGAGCTTGCGACCAGGAACGGCTCAACCTTCAAGTCCAGCAACCGGAACACCGCCGAGATCGAGTCCTTCGAGTGGACCGTCGAGAACACCAAGTGCCCCGTCATCGCGGCCTGCATCGCCGTCCGCGCCGTCTCCTCATCGCGAATCTCACCCACCAGAATCACGTCCGGGTCCTGCCGCAGCACCGAGCGCAGCAACTGACTGAACCCGTTGCCCTTCTTCTCGTCGATCGGGATCTGCGTCGTCCCCTCAAGCTGATACTCCACCGGGTCCTCGATCGTCACCACGTTCGTCGTTTCGCGATCGATCTCCCGCAGCGCGTTGTACAGCGTCGTCGTCTTGCCGCTGCCCGTCGGCCCGCACACCAGAATGAACCCCTGCTCCTTCTGCCCGACCTTCCGCACGCGCTCGTGCATGTACGTCGGCAGCCCCAGCTCGCTCAGGCTCCGCGGCGCGATCGCGGCGTCCAGCACACGCACCACCATCTTCTGCCCATGCACACTCGGCGTGATGCTCACGCGATAATCCACACGCCGCGACTTCAACCGGCTCGAAAAATGCCCATCGAGTACCGCATCGTCATGCGTCATCCGCATCTGGCACGCCGTCTTCACCATCCCCACCACCAGCGTCCCCACGCGCTCCGGAATATCACAGATGCTCACCATCTGCCCATCAACACGCAGCCGCGCGTGGTAGTTCGTCGCCCGCGGCTCCAAATGCAAGTCCGTCGCGCGACTCTTGGCCGACAGCAACAGCAACAAACGCAACGCCATCGGCCCCGGCCCGTCGCTGGCCAGCGCATCATTACTCTCGCCGCGCGAGTCCACCAGCACGACCTTCTCATCCCCCTCGGCCTTCGGCGGCAGCGCCGTCAACGCCGCCCGAAGGTCCGCGATCCACGCCTGGCCATCGCCCGCCGCGCTGGCCCGCGCCGACTCGCGCGCCGCCGCCTTGGCCCCCTCGCTGCCGGGCTCGACCTCGATCACGAAGCTGTGCGAGCCGACCTTCACCGCGTCGCCGGCCTTGAGCGGGTGCTCACTGCCGATGACCTTCTGGTTGTTCACCTTCGTCCCGTTGCGCGATCCCAGATCTCGCACGCGCACCCCGCCCCGCCCGTCAGACTCCAGCACGCAGTGATACCGCGACGCGGCGTCGTCGTTCAATGACAGCGTGTTGTCCTTGGCCCGCCCAATCGTGACGGCGCCCTCGCCGAGTTGAAGGCAGTAGCCGCGACCATCGGTGGACGTCAGTTGAAAGCTCGCCATGAATCGACCGCTGCCTCCGTGCGCGCTCCCCCACACGCCACCCAAGCACACCGGCAAGCGTATCGGCTCTGCGCCCGCCCCGTGGGGCAGGCGTCCCGCCTGCCACCGATTCCGTGGGGCAGGCGTCCCGCCTGCCTCCGCAGACCCCCGGCCACTCCCAACCCCTCGAACGCACTTCAGCCAACTCCCGCGACGCCAACTCCCCGCACGCGAAACACACGTCGCGCGCCGTGATCGCCCATCCAACCTCATCACCTCTCGTCCTCCCGCCTCCCCCAGTGCCCAGTCCCCAATCCCCAGTGCCCGTCCCGCTTCCCCTCCCGCTCACAACGCCATACCCTCGCACCTATGGCCATCCGCCCAGAAGACATCCTGCACGTCAAGACCCCGAGCATGAACCGCCTCGAGGCCGCGTACCTCCCGGAGGTCATCAAGGGCTTCGGCACCACCATGCGCCACTTCTTCACCAGCTTCGGCGGCATGGGCAACAGCCGGACGATGTCCTATCCCGAAGAACGCCGCGAGAACATGAAGGTCGAAGACGGCGGCATGGAGCTCAAGAACTTCCGCGGCTTCCACCGCCTCAACCGCGACGAAAAGGGCCGCGTCAAGTGCGTCGCCTGCATGATGTGCCCCACCATCTGCCCGGCCAAGTGCATCCACATCATCGCCGGCGAGAGCCCCTGGGACGACCGCGAAAAGTACCCCGTCAAGTTCGAGATCGATGAGCTCCGCTGCATCTACTGCGGCATGTGCGAAGAGGCCTGCCCGGTCGACGCCATCGAACTCACCCCCGAGTACGACATCGTCGGCCTCACCCGCCAAGAGATGATCTTCGACAAGGAAAAGCTCCTGCACGTCTACGACGTGACGATCAGCAAGAAGCCGATGTGAGTGGGAAGGCACTGGGCACTGGCACAACGCTCAAGCCCGCACAATCCCCGCGATCTCATCGCGCAGCGTCTCCGCCGCGCCGCGAACTTGCCCCGCCCACTCCGTCGCCCCGCGCTCAAACGCGTAGATGATCGATCGACTCGCCGTCACCAGCACGCCCGCGTCCGCGGCGCCCGCGCGCTTGGCCCGCAGCATCCCGCGGATGTCCTCCGCCGTGCCCCCCTGCGCGCCATACCCGGGAATCAAAAACACCTGATCCGCCATCCGCTCACGCAGCGCCCGCGCATCCTGCGCCTTGGTCGCCCCGACCACCGCGCCGACATCACTCAGCCCGCACTCGCCCACACACCCCGCGCCCAGCGCCGCAACCTCCGCGCCCATCAACTCCCCCACGCTCCGCCCATCGACCAGCCGCTGCGACTGAATCGAATCGCTCTCAGGGTTGCTCGTCCGCACCAGCACAAACACGCCCAAACCCGCCTCCAGATACGGCCGCACCGTCCCCAGCCCCAGATACCCATTCACCGTGATCGCGTGCGCACCGCTCCGCTTCGCCGCCGCGGCGTAATGGGCCGCCGAAATCCCAATGTCCCCGCGCTTGGCATCCAAAATCACCACCAGCCCACGCTCCGCCGCCTGATGCGCCTGCCGCTCCAGCAACGACACGCCCGCCCCGCCATACCGCTCGAAGCACGCCGACTGAATCTTGATCGCCGGCACCACGCCCGCCACCGCATCAATCACGCCGTGCCCGAACTCCTCGATCGCCGCCAGCGGCTCATGGTGCCTCGCCCGAACCACCGCAGGCAACGACTCTAACACCGGATCCAGCCCCACACACACAGGCGAACCCGCCCGCTCAATGGCATTGTGCAGTCGGTCAGCAAAGCGCGGCGGCGGCGTTGGCATGTGGTGTCACAGAGTGGCAGAGTGTGCGGCAGGCGTCCCGCCTGCCTCCGCAGACTTCGACAGACGCCGAGCGGCACACTCCCGCAAGCAAACCAAGCGTAGCGTTCCGCAGCCTGAAATCTCACGCCCCACGCCCACGCCTCCCCACTTTGCCACTCCGCCACTTTGCCACTCTGCCACTTCCCGATGAACTCCCCCCTCCACATCGACCTCAAAAAAGACCGCGGCCTCACCATCGCCTGGGCCGATGGCTCCTCCTCCTATTACTCCATCCTCTACCTCCGCAAAATGTCCCCCAGCGCCGAAGCCCGCGAGCTCCGCGACCAAATCAAAAAGAACCCGCTCACCGTGCTTCCGTCCAGCACCTTCCCGCCGCGATCAATGCCCGGCGCACCCCAACAACTCACCGCCCTCAACGCCGAACTCGTCGGCAACTACGCCCTCCGAATCACCTTCAGCGACGGCCACTCCACCGGCATCTACTCCTGGGACTACCTCCGCGAAATCGACCCGCACACCCAGGACGAACGCCAGACGCCGCCGGAGGGCGCGGGGGAGATACGGCGGGATGAGGTTGTGTGATCGCTCGCGCCCCCACCCACCCGTCACGGCACCGGAAAGTTCCCGCCCGCGTTGGTCCAACCCGAGGTCGGCCACGGGACCTCGCTCGCCGCGATGACGTTGTTGCTGGCCACGACGCCCGGCGCGCCGTTCATTCGGATGCCGCGTACGCACGCAGTGACGATGTTGCCCCGCACGTGCGTCCCATTCGCACCAAGATTCTGATAGATGCCGTAGGCGAAACGCGCAGTGGTGTTCGTGATGACCTGCGCAATCTGGCAATCCTCGATTGTCGCGAAGTCGGCCTGCGTCGCGATCCCCCGCGAGTCGGCGGTCTCCGTCGTGCTCGTCCCCGAGCCGATGCTCTGCACAATGCACCGCCGGGCGGTGAAGTGTGTCTGGGAACTGCTGATACCCACGAGGCGCGAGCCGATGACGGCCACGTCCTCGACCAGCGTGAATGTGCCGCTGCTCAACATGCCAAAGGAAAAGCCGAAGACGCGCCCGTTGCGGATGATCGCGCGTTGGCCCAGGTTGTTGATCGTGATGCCGACGGTGTTGCCATTGACATTGGTGTTCTTGATCGTGAACCCGTTGAGGTCGATGGTGACGTCCGCCGCGCCGATGGTGATTCCGTTGGAGTTCGCGCCGACGACAAAATCCTCACCCAGCACGTACGACCCCGGGGTGTTGATCAGCAGCCCCGAGGAGATGCTCATGATCACCGTGCGCAGCTCAGCCGAGTCATTGACCGCGTTGTACACCTCATCCAGCGTTCGCCCCGTCGGCCCCACCGCGCCCGCTGGCGGATTCAACGGCCCACCCTGCGCAATCCGCGCCACCGCCGCGGCCCCCGCCACGCCCGCAATCCCACCAAGCAAAAACCGTCGGTCGATCTGGCTCATGGTCAGAAGATACCACCAAACCAGACATCCGCAAGCACAGAATCCGCGCCGTCCCGCCGTAAAGTGAACGCAAAGACCACGCCCTCCCCACGCCCGCCCTACAAAATCCGCTTCGCCCTCGGATAACTCCCCAGCACATGCAACTCCTTGCAATGCTTCCTCGCCCGCCCCAGCGCATCGCCCATCCGCTTCTCGCTCTGATGCCCCTCGGCATCAATGAAGAACGTATACGTCCAGTTGTCTCGCCGGCTCGGCCGCTTGTCGATGTGTGTCAGGTTCACGCCCGCCGAGTGAAAATCCCCCAGCACCTTCACCAGCGCGCCGGGCTTGTTCAGCGTCGTAAACATGATGCTCGTCTTATCCGACGACACACCCCCCTTCCCCCCCTTCACCCCCTTGCCGCCCGTGCCCCCGCTCGGCTGCGCCTTCTCGCGGCTGATCACCACGAACCTCGTAATATTATTCGGCTCGTCCTGGATGCCCTCAAACAAGATACTCACCCCATACAACTCACCCGCCAGCGTGCTTCCGATCGCGGCACTCGTCCGCTTCTCCACCGGCAGCTTCGCCTCCTCCGCCACCATCTGCACCGCGCGAGAGCTGCTCGCCACCGCGATCTGCTCCGCCCTCGGATACTGCGTCGCCAGCCACGCGCGGCACTGACTGAACACTTCCGGCTTCGAGTAAATCCGCATCACCGCCTTCGGCTCGCAGTTCGCCAGCAGCGCGTGCCGCACATCAAGCTGCACCTCCGCATAGATGTTGATCTTCCCCGCCCGATTCGCAAACGAATCCAGCGTCTCGGTCACGCTCCCATGAATCGAGTTCTCGATCGGCACAATCCCATAGTCCACGTGCGCCCGCTCCACCTCCGTGAACACCCCGGCGATCTCGTGCAAATCCTCAAACGCGACCGATGACCCAAACTGCCGCACCGCCGCCAGATGGCTGTAACTGCCCGCCGGCCCGAGGAATCCGATCGACAGCGGCTTCTCCAGCGCAAACGAGCCGGACATCAGCTCCCGATACACACCCTCGATCGTCCGATTCCCCAGCGGCCCGCCGTTGTGCGCCAGCACACGCGACAGCACCTCCTGCTCCCGATGCGGCGCATAGATCGGGATGTTGTTCGCCCGCTTGTACCGCCCCACATCCACCACCAGCGCCGATCGCGCATTGAGCAGTTCCACGAGCTGCCGATCGATCGCATCAATCCGCACCCGCAGCGCCGCCAGATCAATCTCACCAACCCCACCCGTGGGGCGGGCGCCCCGCCTGCCCCCCGCCACAACGTTCCGCACACCTTTCGCCTTGCTCGCCTTGCTCATAGTCCCGCAGGGTATCGCAACCCCCACCCATCCGCGGCGGGACCGACTCGGGATGTCCCCAGCGCGGCATCGCCACTCCGCCGCTTCCAGTTTCTCAATCTACGCCCCCAAACAAACCAGATCTGTTACGCTCTCTCGCAACTTCATATCCACCCGGGGGCCTCAACATGCCACAGCAAGCAACCTCGCCCGCACCCAGCGCAACCACCATCGCCGGCGACGCCTCCCATCTGGTCGCCCACATGTCCGCCGAGATGAAGCCCGTCCGCCCCTCCACCGCATACATCGGCGCGATGCTCCTGGCCATGACCACCGCCCTCCTGGCACTTGCCATCTACCTCGCCGTCGTCCTCGCCGTCGGCTGGGGCATCTACGCCTGGATCATCAGCATCAAGTCTCAGCTCAGCGCCCTCCCACCCCGCAGCCTTCTCCCCCTCCTCCTCATCGCCCTCCAGGCCGTCGGCGTCCTGATGTCCCTGGCCATCCTCATCGCCCTCGTCAAGCCCATCATGCTTCCGAAGCAAGAAGAGCAGGAGCCCGTCGAGCTCACCGAGTTCTCGCAACCAATGTTGCACAGCTACGTCGCCGCACTCGCCAAAAAACTCGGCGCCCCGCGCCCCGCGCGCATCTTCACCGATTCCAGCGTCAACGCCTACGCCGCGCCACGCCCCGTCCTCTTCGGGTTGCTCGGCATCCGCTACGACCTCTGCGTCGGCATGGCCCTCTTCGAAGGCCTCACCGCTCGCGAAGTCACCGGCATCATCGCCCACGAGCTCGGCCACTTCGGCCAGGGCGGCGCAGTCCGCATCAGCCTCGTCAGCCGCGCCATCGCCTATTGGCTCTGGAAGATCGCCTACGTCCGCGACATCTTCGACTATCAACTCTGGCGCCTCACACAAGCCCAGGACGGCTACATCTCCTTCATCGCCAGCATCACGCTCCTGCTCAGCGAGATCGTCCGCCTTCTCCCCGCCGCGCTCGTTCACATGGTCGCCGCCGGAGACTCGCTGCTCGCCCGCCAGATGGAGCACGACGCCGACAAGTACGAAACCCGCGTCGCCGGCAGCGCCGCCAGCGAGCACATCACCACGCGTTTGCTCGAGCTGGAGATGGCCCAAGGCACCGCCTTCGGCCGCACCAGCCTCTGGCTCGCCAAGGGCCGCGTGCCAAACGACATGATCAAAGTCCTCGTCCGCTCCGCTCGCCAGCTCGCCCCCGAGCAGCTCACCAAGCGCGTCAAGCTCGGCGTCGGCGCCCGCAGCAGCGTCTTCGCCTCTCACCCCACCGGGCGCGAACGCATCGATCGCGCCCGCGCCGAGAACGAGCCCGGCATCTGCACCCTTGACGCCCCCGGCACCGCCCTGCTCATGAGCCCCCACCTGGTCAGCGAGGAAGTCACCCGCCAGCTCGTCCGCGAAAAACTCGGCCCCCGCGCCCACCGCCAGATCACCTTCGTCCCCGTCGCCGAGTTCCTCAGCGCCCACGACAAAACCGACCGCGCCATCGACACCCTCCGCGCCATCCTGGGCGATGACGTCGCCCACACCCTCACCATCGAGCCCGTCTTCCTCTCCGCCGACGAGATCGCCCCCGCCGACGAGCCCGCCTCCACACGCCAGCGCATGGCCCAGGCCAAAGCCGCGATCAAAGCCGCGCGCCCCGCCGCCCAGCAGGCCGCCAAGCGCGTCCGCACCGCGGACCTCGCACTCGAACAAGCCACCCAGGCGCAGATGCTCCTGCGCATGCACTGCAAGATCAACGCCGCAGACTTCGGCCTCGATCGCCCCAGCCTCACCGAGGCCGACGACCGCATCAACCACGCACGCACCGAGATCAGCGACGCCTCCGGCGGCGTAGAACCCCTCACCAAAGCCCTGCGTACCTACATCCTCTGCGCCCTGCAACTGGCCTGCAGCAAAAAGCTCGACCCGCTCATCCCAGGCCGCGCCGCCCTCGCCACCGAGATCAAGAAACTCGTCGAAGTCAATCAGGCCCTGCGCCGCGCCTGGCCCGCCACCAGCAAACTCCAAAGCACCCGCACCGCACTCGAGGCCTTCGCCCAGCAGCTCAGCGGCCGCGAACCCTCCGAACTCGTCCGCAAACAGTTCGACGCCCTCCTCAAACCCTCAGACGACCTCATCAACCAGATCGACGCCGAAACCCACCACCTCGCCGACCCCTTCCAAAGCACCGCCACCGAGTACCGCAGCCTCTGGCAAACACTCGTGCCCATGGGCATGTCCGATCACCACCCCGACGAAGACTTCGGCGTCGTCCTGGCCGACTGGCTCAACGTCATCTCCGTCCTGCTCGACGAACACCACGCCATCGCCCGCCGCCTCCTCGTCCGCTTCATCGAAATCGCGGCACAGGTCGAAAAAGCAACGGCCAGCCCAACCGCCTGACCATGCCCACCCGTGGGGCAGGCGTCCCGCCTGCCTCCGCAGAATCACGGCCGCGGCGATCCCCGCAAAGCTCAAATCAGCAAAGCTCAAATCAACAAATCAAGACACGAAACTCACGCCCCGCCCCCACCAACAATGCACCAACTCGCCAGTTCAATTTGAGCTTTGCTGCTTTGCTGCTTCTGCATCTACTACTCTGCCACTCCGCCACTTTGCCACTCCGCCACCCCGCCACTTCCCAATCACATCCCCGCCCCCATCGCCGCCAAGATCGCCTCCAGATCATCCGCCACCTTCACCGGCGCATTGGCATACTTCCCGCCGACCGTCGCTTTGTCTCCCTTGCCGGTGTGATACCCCACCGTCACATCAGGATCCTTCAACTGGTGCCCGGTCAAAATGCACACCACGCGCTGCCCGCGCTTGATCACGCCCTCATTTAAGAGCGCGTGCGCGCCAGCCACGCTCGCCGCGCTCGCCGGCTCGCACCCATACCCAAACTTGCCCACCAAGGCCTTGAACTCCTTGATCGTCTCGTCATTCACGCTCCGCACAACGCCCCCGCCGCCGTCTTTCCATCCGCCGGCGCGCGTCGAGCCGTCCATCACCTCCAGCGCCCGCAGCGCCTTGGCCAGGTTCACCGGCCGATTGATCTCGATCGCCGTCGCGACGGTGTGGGCTCGCTCGTTCGCCGCGTCCATCCGCGCGTACTCGGCGTTCGTCTTCTCAAGGCCCCCATCAACGAAGTACGCGCCCCCGTTCCACCGCACGCCCAGCCCGTTGTAAATCCGATCCAGCGTGCTCGCGCCCTGCGCATTGATCACCGCCAGCCGCGGCACCCGATCCACCAATCCCAACTCCTTCATCTCCAAAAACGCCTTCCCAAACGCCGAGCAGTTCCCAAGATTCCCGCCGGGCACGACGATCCAATCCGGAACCTGCCAACCCAGTCCCTCCAGCACGCGATACATCACCGCTTTCTGCCCCTCAAGCCGGAACGGGTTCACCGAGTTCATCAGATACACGCCCGCGCTGGGCACATTCTCCGCGATGTGCTTGATCCGCGCCAGGCACGCGTCAAAGTCCCCCGCCACCTGCAACGTGAGCGCGCCATAGTCCAGCGCCTGACTCAGCTTCCCAAACGCGATCTTGCCGTCGCCAATAAACACCACCGCCTTCATCCCCGCGCGAATCGCGTACACCGCCATCGACGCGCTGGTGTTCCCCGTGCTCGCGCACGCCACCACCTTCGCCCCCACCATCCGCGCGTGCGTGAACGCCGCGGTCATGCCGTTGTCCTTGAACGAACCCGAAGGGTTCATCCCCTCGTACTGCAAGTACAACCCGCCCGTCCCCGAGCAGCCCTGTCCCGTGGGGCAGCCTGCACACCCAGATCCCGGACAGAAGCCCAAGTGCTTGCACAGCAAATCCGCCCGCTGCAAAATCGTCCGCCCCTCGCCGATCGAGCAGATGTCCGACTCGGCCCCGAAGAACGGCATCAACTCCCGAAACCGCCAAACCCCCGAAGCATCCAGCGCCGCATCCCCACCCAACGCCGCCGCGCCAGCCTTGCCCCGCCGATCCGCAAACGACCAATCACCCGGCGTGCCCTGCCCCCACGCATACCGCACATCCAGCAACGCCCCACACGAAGCGCACCCCGTCCGCACATCACCAATCGCATACTCCGCGCCGCACGCCGGATTGATGCACCGCTGAACCGAAGTCGTCGCCGCTGGTCGTGATCCGCTCATCGGCGATGATATTGCCCACCACACCCGTGGGGCAGGCGTCCCCCCAGCCACACGCCCACCCCCTGCCACCACCCACGCCATCACCCGCCCAATCAGAGCCGCGTGCGCAAGCACGCGGCCGATCGCTCACGATCCCACCGCGTCACCCGCCCCACCGCCGCGAAGCTCCCTCACCGCCCAGCCCGGCAAGTCATCCTCGCTCACCAACGCCACACCGGGACCGCCGAACATCATCATGTCGCGCCGCTCCACGCGCCGCGGCGTCAGCGCCACCCCGTCATCGGTCCAGTTGATCGCCGGCGGGCCACCCGCCGTGACTTCAGCAGCCACCGCGCCGTTGCGAAGCGTCGGCGTGATCGACAGCACGACATCGTCGCCCGCGTTGTCCCTGCGCGTCACAATCGTGACTCCACGAGCCATGCGATCACCCGGCACGCTCCGCGCGTCGCCCCACCCGCCCCGATGAACACTCACAAGGCGATCGTCGTCCAGCCGCAGGATCACCATATCCCAGTTGCTCGCGATCTCATGCTCGTCAAAATCGATCGATCCTTCGCCACACACCGGCACGATCAACGCATCGCGGATCACCAATCGCCACTCGGTCAGCGTCGCGTACTCACGCTTGCGCATCACATGCCGCCATGCCGCACTCGCGACTTTCGCAACAGTCAAGACCGCCGCCGCCAGCGCCAGCAACAAGAACAGCCCGACGACAAGAGATGCACCGATCGCGTCGGCTCTCAATGCGTCAAGATAGCTCCACACCAACACGCCGCTGGTCACCACCACGGCGACGATTGCCCCGACCATGCATCCCCACGAGGACTCGGAATCGATTCGCCTCTGCTCCGCATCTGTCGCACGCCGACGCGTCTGCTTCAGCGCCGCGGATTCCGGCAGCAACGGTCGCTCAGCGTTGGTGTTCTCAGCGCTCACACTCTCAGTTTACGTCGCGCTGGCCTCAGATCGCTAGCGACTCCAGATCGCCCCAGGCCACCTCATGGCCCGCCGCGGCTTTCAAGAGCCGCAGATACTCCCCCCGCGGCACATCGCGCACCCCAAACTGCTCCATGTGCGGATTCGAATACTGCGTGTCCAGCAGCGCGAAGCCGCGCCGGCGAAGATGATTCACGAGGTGGACCAGGCACACCTTGCTGGCATCCGTGCCGCCGAGGTCTGGGCGGCTGAACATGCTCTCGCCGAAGAACGCGCCGCCGAGGTGGACGCCGTAGAGGCCGCCGACGAGCGTGGGTTTGGTGTCGGGCGATTGGGCCGGGAGCCAGGCTTCGATGCTGTGGGCGTGGCCGGCGTTGTGGAGTGTTTGGAAGGCGTCGATGATCCAGGGGTTGATCCAGGAGCCGCCGGAATTTGTGCCGCGCGGCACATTCGCGCAGGACTGAATTACGCGCGCGAAGGCGTTGTTACTTGTGATCACGAACTTCTTGGCGCGGACGGTTGCGCGCAGCGAGCGGCTGGTGTGGAAGGTGTCCAGCGGGATGATCGAGCGCGGGTCGACGGTGATCCACTGGACCCAGGGGCCGAAGGCGCCGGGGAGGCCGAGGTCGGAGGGCTGGAGGGGCGTGTCGGTGCCCATGGGGAAGACGCCGCGCTGATAGGCGCTGAGGATGAGGCGGATGAGTTCGGGGTCGTCGGGGCGCACGGGAGCGATGGTAGCGGCGGGGGTTTGCGGCCCAGAGTGCGAGCTGAGCCGCAATCGATGCGACAGAGTGCGACGGGTTCGGATCGTGGTGGTATCTCGGTGTCTAGCTGTCGGCGGCTCGCGGCGATTGGGTGTGGATGGTGTTCGGGCGTGCCGTTCGGGTGGCATGGAGCTTTCGATGCAGGGCGTTGGCATGAGTTCACACACGATGATCGCGCGACGGCGAGTTCGCGGCGAGGCCCGGCTTGGGATCGCGCGCCGGCGTTTGCTGTTTGCGATCGCCGGCAGCGTTGTGGTCATCGGCGCCGTACTCACGGCGGTGCTCGGCGGGCGCGGGGCGGTTGGCTACGCGGCGGGCGTTGGTTCTGTCGCGGGCGGGTCAAAGGCCGGACACGCCGGCGCGCCGATGGGGGATTGGGCGGTGGCGTCGCTTCAGTCGTTTGATGTCACGACGCTCGGCACGGGCCAGCTTGAGGCCAAGAAGCAGACGGAGTTTCGCAACACGCTGGAGTTCGAGGCTTCGGTGCTGGAGATTATGAAAGAAGGCCAGAGCGTGAAGCCCGGTGATGTGCTGGTGCGGCTGAATACGGAGCTGGTGCAGAAGCAACTTGATCAAGAGAGCCTGGCGCTGGAATCGGCGCGTGCGGAGGTGATCTCCGCCGAGCAGGCGTACGAGATCCAGGTGAACGAGAACGAGTCGGGGATTCGCAAGGCGACGCTGGCGGTGGAGCTTGCGGAGCTGGATCTGAAGAAGTGGGCCGAGGGCGAGGTGAAGAGCCGGCGGCAGACGCTGACGCAGCAAGAGGATGAGCAGACTCGTGAGGTTGAGCGGCTGCGCGAGAAGGTCTCGCAGGACGAGCGGCTGCTGGGCAAGGGCTTCATGTCCAAGGACGAGGCGCAGCGGAACCAGATCGAGCTGCGGCGGGCCGAGACGGCGCTGGCCAAGGCGAAGCTGGATCGCGAGGTCTTCGAGCAGTTTGAGATGCCCAAGGACGAGCGGACGCGGACAAGCACGCTGGAGGAAGCGCGCAGCGAGCTTGAACGCACCAGGCGGAAGAACGAGAGCCACCTGGCCTCACGCCTTGCGGATCGCGAGAACAAGCGGAAGCAGCTCACGCTGCGCGAGGCGGCGATCACGAAGCTCAAGACCGACATCGCCTCGGCGGTGATGAAGTCCGAAACCGCCGGGCTCGTCGTGTACTCCACCAGCCTTCGCCCCTCCTGGTACTTCAGCGGCCAGGGCCCGATGCAGGTGGGGCGCAAGATCTCTCCAAACGAACTGATCCTCGCGATCCCCGATACCACCGAGTTGCTGGCCAGCGTGCGCATCGGCGAGTCGATCGCGGCCAAGGTCGTCGCTGGTCAGACGGCCACGCTGCGCGCCGACGCACTGCCGGGCGTCACGTTTCGCGGCGTGGTGCAGAGCGTTGGCGTGCTGGCGGAGAACGGCGGATGGGATGAATCGAACGTGCGGGAATACGCCGTGAAGATCCTGCTGGACAAGGACTATGACGCGCGGCTGAAGCCGTCGATGCGCGTCGAAGCCGAGATCCGGCTGGACCGCGCGGAGAACTTGTTGAGCGTGCCGATGCAGGCGGTGTTCGCCGAGGGACCGGTGCGGTATGTCATCACGCGGCGTGACGGGGCGATGCGGCGCGTGCCGGTGAAGATCGAGAAGCGCAGCGACCGCCTCGCGGCGATCAGCGCGGGCCTGCGCGAGGGCGATCGCGTGCTGGTCCGCCAGCCCACGGCGGGCGAAGTCGCGGCGAGCGCTTGGGGCGCGGAAGAGCTGCGCGAGGTGGGGCTGATGATCGGGGCGGATGGGGCGGTGGTGCCGCTGGCGGTGGGTGATGCGGAGGGGAAGTTGAAGGC
>JALHNK010000078.1:16501-16785 GCA_022843565.1 Phycisphaerales bacterium | reverse complement strand
CCCGCTCCGGTGGTATCCTCTGCCGCAATGCTGCTTGAGATCTCCACAACACATGCTCCTCCGGGCGACCTCGGGTACCTGCTGCACAAGCATCCGGGCCGCGTCCAGACGTTCAAACTCGCCTTCGGCGATGCGCACGTCTTCTACCCAGAACTCACCACCGAGCGCTGCACCGCGGCCCTTCTCATCGATGTTGACCCGGTGGCCCTTGTTCGAGCCAAAGACCGCGAGCGAACGCTTGACCAGTACGTCAACGACCGCCCGTATGTGGCTTCGTCAATGCT
>JALHNK010000078.1:0-16491 GCA_022843565.1 Phycisphaerales bacterium | reverse complement strand
CAATGCTCGCAGTGGCCATCGCCCAAGTGTTCGGAACCGCCCTCGCCGGGAACTGCAAGGACCGCCCTGAGCTGGTGACCACGCCGATCCCATTGTCCGCTCGGATCGCATCGATTCCCTGCCGCGGCGGCGAGGAGTTGCTGAAACGGCTCTTCGAGCCGCTGGGTTATCGCATGGCCGTCATCTCTCATCTCCTCGATGAGCAGGTTCCAGAGTGGGGAGCGTCTTCGCTCTTCACCATCACGATCGAAGGCACCAAGACGCTGTCGGACCTGCTCAGCCACCTGTACGTACTGATCCCCGTACTCGACAACGAGAAGCACTACTGGGTGGGTGACGACGAAGTCGCCAAGCTCCTCCGTCATGGCGAGGGATGGCTCGCGGCGCATCCGGAGCGGGAGATCATCGCCACCAGATACCTGAAGTACCGACGCAACCTGGCGAACGAAGCCATCAAGCAGTTGCGTGAACAAGACGGCGAAGGACCAGACGAGATCGATGCCGATTCACCCGATGACCCGCGCGAAGAAGCGGCTGAGCGCACGCTCAGCCTCCACCAGCAGCGCCACGGCACCGTGCTCTCGATACTCCAGGCCAAAGGCGCAAAGCGCGTCATCGACCTCGGATGTGGCGAGGGCAAGCTGGTGCGTGATCTGCTGAAGCACCGGACGTTTGAGAAGGTCGTCGGCATGGATGTCTCGCATCGAACGCTCGAGATCGCCGCGGATCGCCTGCGTCTGGAGGATCTGCCGCCGATGGTCCGCCAGCGCGTCGAGCTCTTCCACGGCTCGCTGATGTACCGCGACTCGCGGCTGGAGGGCTTCGACGCCGCGGTGCTCTGCGAGGTGATCGAGCACATGGACGAGCCACGCTTGTCGGCGATGGAGCGCGTCGTCTTCGAGTTCGCGCGCCCAGGAATCGTGATCATCACGACGCCGAACAGCGAGTACAACGTCATGTGGGAAACGCTCACCGCGGGGACGATGCGGCATCGCGATCATCGGTTCGAGTGGACGCGCGAGCAGTTCCGCACGTGGGCGGCGGGCGTGTGCTCACGGTTTGGCTACGGAGTCGAGCTCCGCGACATCGGCGAGAAGGGCGTAGCCCCCGACGGCCAAGACGTGGGCACGCCGACGCAGATGGGCGTCTTCAGCCGCAACTAACACATCACCTAGCGATTGCCAAGGATTTCCGATGGGCTTCAACCTCCGATCCGCACACTCCACCGAGGTCTTTGACACTGAGTATGGTGAGCTCGTCGCCGCAGCACTCCGAAAGCGATTCGGAGACCATGTTCCGCTTGGCAAGCCCGGCAACGTATTCTGCATGCCTGATGAAATGGGATGGTCCTGGTGGTCCGCGCTCGGTGCCGCCGCGACGTTATCGCTGGGTGAAGCAGCGACGCGCCAACTCCGCGCCGTTGACGCTTGGCAAGGCGTCTACATTGACGCCCTGATCGACCGCGAGGTGATGCGGCTCGGCGGTGATGTCAGCACGCCGCAGGTCACCACGACCGTCATCGGCAAGCTCTCGTTCGCCAACCGCCTCCGCAAACTCGTCGGTCTCGCGCCGAAAGACGAGATTCCGGCTGAGATCCGCAAGGTGATGGATGAAATGATGCGAGCCAACGGCCCGCGTGACGGCGAGCGTGGAGCTCTCCAGGTCGGCTCGCTCCCCAAGCTCATGGCCGAAGCCGAAGCCATGCTCCGCCACCTCAAAGTGCAGCCCACGATCGCGGGCTTACAGACAATGCTTGAGCCCTACGCCGCCGCCGACCGTTGCGACGACGACACGCACATCCAGTGCCTCGGCCACCTCTGGATCACTGGCACGCACGCGATCCAGAACCGCCAGCCCCTCTGGCTTGTGAAGTAGCCTTCCTCCCGTCCCCTCCCCCGCTCCGGCAAGCAATGCAAATCACCCTCCCCGAACTCTCCCTCGTCGTCCTCATCGGCGCCTCCGGCTCCGGCAAGAGCACCCTCGCGCGCCGGCTCTTCAAGCCGACGGAGATCCTCTCCTCCGACACCTGCCGCGGCTGGGTGTCCGATGACGACAACAGTCAGGAGGCCACCGGCGACGCGTTCGATGTGCTCTACTACCTGGCCCGCAAGCGGCTCGCCCGCGGCCTGCTCACGGTGGTTGACGCGACAAACGTCCGCACCGAGGATCGCAAGCCGCTCGTCCAACTCGCTCGGGAGTTCCATTGCCTGCCCGTGGCCGTCGTCGTCGATACGCCCGAACGCATCTGCCACGATCGCAACGCGAGCCGGCCGGATCGCAGCTTCGGGCCGCACGTCGTTCGCAATCAGAGGACGGCCCTGCGTAGCGGGATCCGCTCGCTCGAACGCGAGGGATTCCGCCATGTCTTCTTCCTGCGCACGCCCGAGGAGTGCGACGCCGCGACGCTCGTCCGCGAACCACTCTGGAACAACCTCAAGCACGTGGCCGGACCGTTCGACATCATCGGCGATGTACACGGCTGCTTTGACGAACTCATCGCGCTGATCGCGACGCTCGGCTATTCCTTGGTGCAGACGCCCGGCGCGCCGGAGGGAGACTGCCAGCTCGTCTGCCCGCCAGGCCCGCCACGAAAGCTCGTCTTCGTCGGCGACCTCGTTGACCGTGGGCCCAAGACGCCCGCAGTGCTGCGCCTCGTGATGAAACTCGTGCAGGAGGGCGCCGCGCTCTGCGTGCCAGGCAACCACGACGCCAAGCTCCTGCGCGCCCTGCGCGGCAAGAACGTGCAGATCACCCACGGGCTCGCCGAGTCGCTGGCACAACTCGGGGCCGAGCCCGAAGACTTCCGCACGCAGGCCGCAGCGTTCATCGATGATCTCGTAAGCCACTACGTTCTCGACGGCGGCCGACTGGTCGTGGCACACGCCGGCATGAAAGAGTCCATGCAGGGACGCGGCTCCGGCGCGGTGCGCGAGTTCGCGCTCTACGGCGAAACCACCGGCGAGACCGACGAGTTCGGCCTCCCCGTCCGCTACAACTGGGCGGCCGAGTATCGGGGCAAGGCGGCAGTGGTCTACGGCCACACCCCCGTGCCTGACCCCCAGTGGCTGAACAACACCGTGTGCATCGACACCGGCTGCGTTTTCGGCGGCTCGCTCACCGCCCTCCGCTGGCCCGAGCGAGAGTTCGTGGCCGTGCCGGCGCACGCAAAGTACGCCGAGTCGAGAAAGCCCTTCCTGCCTGAAACGCAACTCGCGCCCGTGCTTGACGCGGGGCTGTCATTGCAGCAGCAGCACGATGACGTGCTCGACCTTGACGACATCTCCGGCAAGCGCCAGATCGAGACGCGCCTCACACGCACGATCTCAGTGCGCCAGGAAAACGCCGCGGCCGCCCTGGAGATCATGAGCCGCTTCGCCGCCGACCCGCGATGGGTCATCTACCTGCCGCCCACAATGTCGCCCTGCGAAACCAGCCGGGAACCGGGGATGCTGGAGCATCCGCGCGAAGCATTCGAGTACTTTCGGACCAATGGCGTCGGTCGCGTGATTTGCGAAGAGAAGCATATGGGCTCGCGCGCCGTGGCCATCGTCTGCCGCGAGCTAGAGGTCGCCAGGAAGCGGTTCGGCGTCGCGCCTCCGGCAACCACTGCGGCGCTCCTGGGTCAGGACGCAGCCGCCGACACACTCGGCCTCATCTACACCCGGACCGGCCGACCATTCTTCAACGACCGAGCAACCGAGCAATCGCTCTTGCGGCGACTTGGTGATTCCATCGACAAGGCCGGACTCTGGGACGAACTCCAGACCGATTGGATGTGCCTGGACTGCGAGCTCATGCCGTGGTCGGCCAAGGCCCAGGCGCTGATCAAGGAGCAGTACGCCGCCGTGGGTGTCGCAGCGACGACGGGGCTTTCCAGCAGCGTCGCGGCGCTCGAACTCGCGCACACGCGAGTTCCCGAAGCCGGGCCGCTGCTCGATCGGCATCGCCAGCGACTGGAGCTGGTCCGAAAGTACACCGCCGCGTACCGGCAGTATTGCTGGAACGTCACGACCGCTGACGACCTCCGGCTCGCCCCGTTCCACCTTCTCGCCAGCGAAGGAAAAGTCCACACCGACCGCGACCACGTCTGGCACATGGCGACGCTGGCCCGCATCGCCGCGACCGGAGACCCGGTCTTCCTCGCCACGCCCTCCAGAGTCGTGGACCTGTCGAGCCAGGCCAGCGAGGACGAAGCCACCGCCTGGTGGACCGCCCTCACAGCTCGCGGCGGCGAAGGCATGGTCGTCAAGCCGCTGGAGTTCATCGCCAAAGGGCCGCGCGGCCTCCTCCAGCCGGCAATCAAGGTCCGCGGACCGGAGTATCTGCGCATCATCTACGGGCCCGAGTACACCCTGCCGGCCAACCTCAACCGCCTCCGATCACGCAGCCTCGGGGCCAAACGCTCGCTCGCGCTGAGGGAGTTCTCGCTCGGCGTCGAATCGCTCGAACGCTTCGTCCGGCGCGAGCCGCTGCGACGCGTTCACGAGTGCGTCTTCGCCGTGCTCGCCATGGAGAGCGAACCAGTCGATCCGCGGCTCTGAGAAGCCACGCCACGCGCCGGCGCCTTCAACCGGAACTCCACTCCCGCCCCTGAATCAAGTCGCCAGCCGCGACAAACCCATCGCGCCAACGCCCCGCGCCCCCCCCGCACCCCCCGCGCACGCCCCCCGCCTCGCCGACCCTCGCGATCACCCCGCTATCCTCCCGCCCTTGGCGATCCCTTCCCCCCGCGGCCATCGCCGCGACCACGCTCACTCTCCTTCGGAGTCACCCATGCCCTCATCGATCACCATGTCCGCCGGCAAGCTCAACGTCCCCGATCAGCCGATCATCCCCTTCATCGAAGGCGACGGCACCGGCCCGGACATCTGGCGTGCATCGGTCCGAGTGATGGACGGCGCAGTGCAGAAGGCCTACGCCGGCAAGCGCAAAATGCACTGGCAGGAAGTCCTCGCCGGCGAGAAGGCCTTCAACAAGACCGGCAACTGGCTCCCCGATGAGACGCTCGCCGCGTTCCGCCAGCACCTGGTCGGCATCAAGGGCCCGCTCACCACGCCCGTCGGCGGCGGCATCCGCTCGCTGAACGTCGCCCTGCGCCAGATGCTCGATCTCTACGTCTGCCTCCGCCCAGTCCGCTGGTTCAAGGGCGTCCCCTCGCCCGTCAAGCGCCCCCAAGACTGCGACATGACCATCTTCCGCGAGAACACCGAGGACATCTACGCCGGCATCGAGATGGCCGCCGGCACGCCCGAGGCTCAGAAACTCCTCGACTTCCTCGCGAAGGAGTTCCCCAAGGACTTCAAGAAGATCCGCTTCGGCACCAAGGAAGCCGGCGCCGCGTTCACCAGCGCATGCGAGGCGGCCACCGGCCACAAAGGTGCCGACGCAGACAGCGACCTCGCCGTGGGCTTGGGCATCAAGCCCGTCAGCCGCCTCGGCACCGAGCGACTCGTCGGCGCCGCGATCGAATACGCCCTGCGCGAGAAGCGCAAGAGCGTCGCCCTCGTCCACAAGGGCAACATCATGAAGTTCACCGAAGGCGCTTTCAAGGACTGGGGCTATGACCTCGCCCGCAAGCACTTCCGCGCTCACATCGTCACCGAGCGCGAGTCCTGGATCCTCGGCAACAAAGACGCGAACCCCGCCCTCACCGCCGAGGCCAACGCCCAGATGATCGACCCCGGCTACTCGATGATGACCCCCGACCAGCAGAAGAAGATCATCGCCGAGATCGAGACCGTCCTCAAACTCGCCCCGACGCACGGCGGCGGCAAGTGGAAGCAGATGCTCCTCATCAAAGACTCGATCGCGGACATCACCCTCCAGCAAGTCCTCACCCGCCCCAAGGACTTCGACGTCATCGCCTGCATGAACCTCAACGGCGACTACCTCTCAGACGCGCTCGCCGCCCAAATCGGCGGCATCGGCATCGCCCCCGGCGCCAACATCAACTACATCACCGGCCACGCCATCTTCGAAGCCACCCACGGCACCGCCCCCAAGTACGCCAACCTCGACCAAGTCAACCCCGGCTCCGTCATCCTCAGCGGCGAAATGATGCTCCGCTACATGGGCTGGACCGAAGCCGCGGACCTGATCATCAAAGGCATGGACGGCGCAATCTCCGCCAAGACCGTCACCTACGACTTCGAGCGCCTGATGAAGGCCGAGGGCGACACCGGCGTGACAAAGGTCAAGTGCTCGGAGTTCGCGGATGCGGTGATCAAGCACATGGGGTGAGGCTGCGTTGTTGAATCGATGCGTTTCGGCCCGGAGGGCCGACGGAATGTAGCCGGAGGTGAAGCGAGTCTTCGAGCGAAACCTCCGGAAACGGTGCGTGCAAACACTCGCACCCCGGAGGGGTGCAGGAAGACACGCGACAATTGCGTTGTCGGTTTCAACGAGCAGGGTGAGACGTAACATCTCTTATGACCACCCGGCTGCCACGCCAACTCTTCAGCCGCTCCGCCGCCGTGGTGATCGCGCTGGTGCTCTCTTGGAATCTCGCGTTCTCACTCTCCGCCGCGTTCCCCGTGAGCCTCCTCGGCGTGCTCGGTCGGCTGGCGATCTGGCCCGCCGCGATCGCGCTGCTGATCGTGAGCGCGTTCGTGTTCCTCGCGTATCAGCCACGCCGCGCGTTCGTGCTCCCCGCAGCGCTGCTGACAACGCTTCCGCTCCAGTGGTTCTTCGGGACCACGCTCGCGTTACAAACGCGGCTTGAGTTCATCCGCCCGCAGTTGATGGCGGAGGTCCAGCGCATCCACGCCGCCGCGGCGGCGGGCAGGCAGCCACAGGATGGTGAAGTCCGCGCGGAATACTCGGCGTCGCCGACCAGCCCGCCGGTCGCATTCATCGACGGCGGCCTGCTCGACAACTGGTCAGGCTACATCTACGACCCGACCGCCACGCTCGACAACATCGCGAACCTTCGACCCGTTCCCGCCCCGGCCTCCGACTGGTTCGGCGGTCGCATGACCTCCGTCCGACGACTGGGCGGCGGGTGGTTCTACTGCTCGTTCACATGAGCGTCTGTGGCATCGGTCGATCGTTTCGCAATCGATTCCAAGCCCCGAGCTCGCACGTAAATCACCCCATGCCCCCGCGCCTCCTCTACTCCATCCTCGCCATCCTCACCATCGCCCTCGGCCTCACCGCCCGCGCCGCCCTTACCGGCGCGCCCGCCAAGCACCTCGGCGTCATGCTCTACGCCGTGCTGATGGTCTGGCTCGTCAAGTGCATCGCCCCGCGACTGCCAACCTGGCGAGCCGGCGGCATCGCCCTCGCCCTCTGCTGGGCAGTCGAGGCCATGCAGGCCACGCCCATCCCCGCCGCCATCAACGCGCAAGTGCCACTCATGCGCCTTGCCCTCGGCGAGCACTTCGCCTGGCTGGATCTGCTGATGTATGCGGTGGGAGTGGCGGCGGCGTGTGTGCTGGACAGATGGCAAGTGTGCAAGATTGCAAATTGCAGGTAACACGCGTGCCCGTTGAGTCCCGCGCCTTTGGACGCCGTGTCTGAGGCTCTGCGAAGGCACGGGTTCAACTCTCGCGAACGCACTCGTCAACGAGAATGCGTCGAACGCGAGCATGGAAGCCCGCGGCTCCGCGTGCGTGCGCCCGCGGCTCTGCCGGAAGCTCGGCGCGCTCGCCGCGGTGGTCCAGACGGAAGCTCCTTGTGGGTGTACTCGCCGCTCTCTCGATGCAGCGACGATCATCGCGGGCCAACGAGCATGACGTAGAACCCGACGTCCACGAAGCTGAGGTCGGTCTTTCGGAACTCGATCACTGCGATACCCGAGCCGTCGCCGTTCCGTGTGGTGCCGGTGACAGCGCTGATCACGTCGGCGGCGCCGTTATTGACAGTGACCATGACCACCGGGTTGGTGGCAAAGCCGTTCGCCGCCGTCCAGCCGATCTGATATCTGCCCTGCGACAGCCGGGATGTGACGAAGCCGGAACCGTTGGCGAGCGTGCCGGTGCCGGTCACCGTTCCGGCGCTGATCCGCTGGGGAACCTCGCTGGCAGCGGGCGAGAGGTTGCCCGCGGCGCCGAACTTGATCTCGCCGCGGACGTCGAGCGTCGCGGCGGGCGTCGTGGTTCCGATGCCGACGTTCCCGGTATCGCCGACGATGCGCAGTCGCTCGACTCGATTGAAGCCGGCGTGGAAGCGGATGTTGCCTTGCCAGCCGGTGTTCCAGAAGTTCTGCCCGGCGAAGAGGGAGATGTCGCCGCCGTTGCTGACGCCGGTGGTCGGTGAGATGGAGCCGTTGTTGTGATCGCCAGCGCGGAGGCGGAGCTCGCCGCCGGGGGTGCCGAAGCCGCTCAGGACGGGCTGACCCGGGGCTTGGATCGTCAAGGCCGCGCCGACGTAGCCGGGTGACTCGGTCTGGCGACCGCCGATGGTCGCGATGTCGGGCACGATCGTGTTCGACGTCAGCGCCGCCGCGACCGCCGCGAGCGGAGCCGGGGTCAGGGGCTGGCGAGGCGAAAGCGTCGTGAAGAAAGCGGTGCCGCTGGGAACGGCGACCTCGACCTGGAGCCAGGTTTTACGGTCGCTGGGGACGCGCGCGAAGAGATCGACCGGCACCGAGAACACGCCGTCGTTGAGGGTGACAGCGCTGACGGCACTGGGTCCGCCGACTCGATTCACCGCGTTCGTGCTGACGGCGTTATCCCACAGCGAGAAGCGGACGTCGGCGGAGGTTTGACCCGCCACGCCGTCGAGGCGTCCCTGGTAGGTGAACACGTTGGGATTCAACGTCTGCGGGAGCAAGCCAAAGTTGCCGAACTCGATCTCCCATCCGCCGCTGAAGCTGCCCACATCACCGCCACCAAAGTCTTGAACGAAGAGCCTCCAATCGCCGTTGACGTCCGACGCGACGAGTTCTTCGAGCGAGCCGGCCCGCGGCACAGCGGGGGCGGACTGAAACGAAAGCGTTCCGCCCGCCGGAGCGAAGTTGCCGGTGATGTAGTCCGTGGGCAACGGCGTCGACGCCGCGCCGAAGGTGAGCGTGACGCCGCTGATGTCGAGGGCTGCGCTGGAGTTGATGTTCAGCAACTGGATGCCCCGCCCGTTCGGCCCGACCAGGAGCGCACCGACATCGCCCGGGAAGGTATGGGCGAAGCCCTTCAAGCGGACGCGGACGCCGCTGACGGGGCCGACGCCGCTGACGGCGATGACGCTCGGGAAAGGCGTCGCAGGGCCGCTGTCTGGGATCGTGATGCTGGTGCTGTTGACAAAGACCTGGCCGGATGCAATCCCTGCCAACGACAGGGCGGCTGCAACGCCGACAACGCGGGCAAGCAGATGAGAGATCATGGGTGCTCCTACGTGAGAACAAACTACGTGCGCCTGCTCGCGCAGTGCCGAGCGATGGACGAGCGCACGGAGAGAGAATACCACACAAATCGGGCGGTGGTAGTGCGAGCCGGCGATTTCTTGGCGTGGTCAAGTGAGTAGCGCGGCACGAGTTGTCATGTTGGAGAAGCCCGTTCGCCACTCAAGACCTTCCTCACCCCTCGCGACACTCTTGCGCGCAACATCGCGCCTCACCCACAAAACCCTCTTGCCCCACATCCGACCAAGGCGCACACTCGCCACATGATCAAACTCGACATCGCCTCATCACCACCCACGGCGTCAATCACCACCAACCCCGACACCGCAGCGCGCATCATCGCCACGATGCTGCACTCGGACCGCACGATCCCCGAGATCGCCGACGAGTTCCGGCTCTCATTCGCCCAGATGATGGCGCTGCTGGAAACGCCCTTCGCCGAAGCCGAGATCGAAGCCATCGGCAAGCTCAGCGCCCTGCGCGACAAGCTCCGCGCCCCGATCCGGCGTGAGAACGCGCTGCACCGCCTTGCGCACATCACCGCCTACAGCCTCGACGAACTCGAAGCCCGGCGCGCCGCCACCACGCTCATCAAAGCCCAACCCCGCGCGCCCCCCGCCGCACCCGCCGCGGCCCCCGCCGATGCCTCACCCGCGCCAACTCCCCAACCCAGCGCCCAAGCCCTCACGCCTCCAGCAACCCCCGCGCTCGCCGGAATCCCCGCGCCTGGCGCGAACCCGGCGCGAACGCAAGATCTGAAATCTCAAGTGTCTAAACTGAAATCTGGCGACCAACCGCCGCCACCCGAACGCTCATCCCCACCCACGCTCTCCCCTCCACCTCCGAACACGATCGCCCGCGCATCCGTAACAACTCACCGCGCCGCGAAATGACACCCCGTCCAACATCTCGGCTCCTCACCCTCCCCGCCGCGGTCCTTCTCGCACTCGTGATCCTCTGGAACGTCGCATTTTCACTCAGCGCGGCGTTCCCAGTCAGCACATTTGGCATTCTGATTCGCGTTCTGATCTGGCCAGCCGCGCTCGCGCTGCTTGTCGTCAGTGCGTTCGTGTTCCTCGCGTATCAGCCGCGCCGCGCGCTCATCTTGCCCGCGATCCTCCTCTCGACGCTCCCGCTCCAGTGGTCGTTCGGCGCCACGCTCGCGCTCCAGGCTCGACTCGCGTTCATCCGCCCGCAGTTGATGGCGGAGGTCCAGCGCATCCACGCCGCCGCGCTCACCGGCGTCCACACCAGCGGCGGCGATATCCGAGTCGAATACACCGCCTCGCCCCTCCTCCCGCCCATCGCCTTCATCGACGGCGGCCTGCTCGACAACTGGTGCGGCTACGTCTACGACCCCACCAACACACTCGACAACCTCGCAAACCACTCGCCCCTCCCCGACCCCGCCGCCCAATGGTTCGGCGGCCGAATGACATCCGCGCGCCGACTCGGCAGCGGCTGGTTCTACTGCTCGTTCACCTAACGCGATGTGATGAGTTGAATCGCACACCGCAACGTCGCACCATGCCATGGCGGCGACACTTCCTTGCCGCCTCAGAGTTGAATAGAGTTCGCCCACGAATGTCTAAACAAAAATCAACAACGAAGAAGAGTCCCCGCACGTCCAACACTTCAGCGGCGCGTTCGCCGCACACCATGATTCGGCGACACCTCGGCCAAGACCTGCTGCGGCTGCCGGTGGTGACTCAAAGATATCAGAGCTACGAGCTCGTGAATGTTCACAACGGCCTGCAGTCGGTCCTCGCCCCGGACGGCACCCTCGACGCCTTCGGCGTCATCGGACTCGCGCACCACGAAAGTCCCTCGCTCGTGCGCTTGTCGCACCCGTCGAGCGATCGACGGTTCTTCGCCGGTCCGCCGGAGTTCGTGGACGAAGACGTCGGCCCAAGCAGTCGATTGACGTGCCTCGCTGGCGGGATGCTGCTTGCCAAGTATCGTGGCGAACCCTTGGTCGTTCTGGTCAGGTTGTCGGAGTACCCCGCCGGGGTCGTGCTCGAAAGTGTCGCTCGATCCAGAGAGATCGCCCAAGACGCGCTGCGCGAGATCGGCCTCGCGGGATGGCGGCAAAGCCCGCTCCGCGAGAAGGTGATGTCGATGGCGGGAGATTGCTATCGAGGGTTCTCGCTGAAGTTCCACGAGCTCCCGAAGATCGCACCACATGAGCTGATTCTTCCCGAGGTCGTTCGCAGCCGTCTCGAACGTCACACCGTGTTCTTCGCGCGAAATGCAGAACGCCTGAGGGCGATCGGCCGCCACACGAAGCGAGGCATCCTTTTGCATGGACCGCCCGGCACCGGCAAGTCCCTTTCCGCGATGTATCTCGCCGCACAGATGCCCGGCCGAACGGTGTTGCTGCTCACCGGCGGCGGCATGGGAGCCATCGAAGAGGCCGGTCGCATGGCGCGACTGCTTCAACCCGCAACGATCATTCTCGAAGATGTCGATCTGGTGGGCACCGAACGTCAAAGCCAATCTGTTGGCGCGAACGCGGTGCTGTTTGAGTTGCTGAACCAGATGGACGGGCTCTCATCAGACTACGACGTCCTGTTCGTGCTCACCACCAACCGCCCCGACGTACTCGAACCGGCCCTCGCGGCTCGCCCGGGACGAATCGATCAGGCGATCCAGATCCCACTCCCCGACGACGCGTGTCGCGCCCGACTGATCGACTTGTACTCGCGCGGCATGACCGTCGAACTGACCGACATCAAAAAATGGGTCGCCGAAACGGAAGGCTCGAGCGCAGCATTCATCAAGGAGTTGATGCGAAGAGCCGCGGTCTACGCGATTGAACGCGCGCCTTCACAAGACGTGCTCGTCACCGACGTCGATGTCGAACTGGCCCTGAACGAACTCCAACTCGCCGGCGCGATGACGCGAACGCTCCTGGGTGGCGCTGTCGCCGACTGATTCGCTCCTCGCCCGGTCGATCACTCGCCGACTCGACGTCCGCTGGTACCATCGCGAATTCACATGAAGCGATATCATTCGATTCGCCGCACGCCGCAAGATCGCACGCGGCCTCAGGAGGCAAGGACATGAGCGGGACGCAGCCCTCCGATTCTGAAAAGATGCTGGAGACCGAGGCGAAACAGATTATCGACAGTCATGTGCGCCCTGGGTTTCGCTCCATCGACGACGCCAAGGTTGTCGCGATCGAGGTGCTCTCGGACCATTCCGACCCGGAGCTCGTCCGCCGCGTGGTCGAGCGGGTCGCCCCTGATTGCGCCCTTGCCATTTGGAAAGATTCGCTAGATTGGCCAAACGTGACGGACTGTGATCGCCTGGATGCAGCGTTCGAAGAACTGAACTCGACGGGCATTATGGCCCGGCACAACTGGGCGTGCTGCGGCACCTGCGGTCGCGCAGAAATACCAGATGAGTTCGCGCGGATCGGCGGGGTATGGGATGGTGTTCCGGTGATCGGCTATGTGTTTTATCACGAGCAAGATTCGGAGAGTGCCGCGGCGGGGTCATCACTGTATTTCAACTACGGCAGCTGCGAAGAGTCTCCAGACGAGGCGACATATTTTCAGAGGAGTACAGCGATCGCCACCAGAGCTTGCGAGATTATCGCGAAGCACGGGTTGGAGGTCGAGTGGGACGGCAGCATCCGCACGCGTCCGAGGATTGCGATGACATGGCAACGTCGGCAGCCGCCCGCGCGGTTCGTGGGCGATTAACCGGTTGATTTCCTGTGCGACATCACGTTTTCTGTACCCTCCTCGCCCTCCTCACCATCGCCCTCAGCCCGCTCGCCACATGCGACACCTCTTGCCCACACGTTCAGACAGCCACAGCGTCGAACAACGAGTCTCGCAGATAACCCATCTCCTCACACCACGCGCCGCCTTATCGTGCACGTCTTGCCTATTTGAGGTTCGTCCGCTGGATGCCCGACGGCCGCTGCGATCAGCCGCGAGTCTGATCAACGCCCATCTGCGACTCACGAGCCACTTTCGTTGGCCGATGGGAGCTATTTCCTTTAGACTCTCAATCAGCACTGTCCAGGAGATCCCATGCGCTCACGTGACCTGATCGCCCTCACCGCCTCGCCTTCACCACCGGCTCAGCAAACGCGCAATCCACAGCGTGGACCTACCAGGGCGAACTCGCAAACGGCGCGACGGTCGCCGAAGGCACGTACGACTTCCAGTTCCGCCTCTTTAACGACCCCGGAATCGGCACCCAAGTCGGCACCACCGTCTGCAGGGACAACACCGCCGTCGCTCGCGGCCGTTTCACAAGCACTCTTGACTTTGGCTCCGTCTTCACAGGTCAGGCCCTCTATCTCGAAATCGCCGTGCGAGCCGATACCGGCCTGAACTGCGGCAACAGTGCCGGCTTCGTCACGCTCGGCCCGCGCCAGCAGCTCACCATCGCCCCGTACGCCGGCTTCGCCGCAATCGCCCAGACCGCCCTCAACGCCACCACAGCCAACTCCGCAACCACCGCGACAACGGCAACATCCGCCACTTCCGCTGACAACGCCCTTCAGCTCAACAGTCAATCCGCCGCCTTCTACCTCGCCCGCTCGAACCACACCGGCACGCTCCCCGGCGCCGCTCTCTCGGGCTCCTACACGTCGCCCCTCACCCTCTCCAACGCCGCCAACAGCTTCTCCGGCTCTGGCTCAGGTCTCACCGCCCTCAACGCCAGCAACATCTCCGCCGGGCTCCTCAGCCCCTCCCGCGGCGGCACCGGCAGCGACACCTCCGCCGCAACAAGCGGACAAGTCCTCAAGTTCAACGGCAGCACCTGGGCACCCGCCGCCGATTTCAACACCGCGTACACCGCAGGCTCTGGCCTCTCGCTCGTCGGCACGGTCTTCTCCGTCCCCACCAATGGCATCAACAGCCTGATGGTCGCCGACAACACCCTCACCGCAAACGACATCGGCAGCAACGCCATCACCAACGACGAACTCGCCTCCGATGCCCTCTCACTCAGCAAAGTCACCGGCGGCGCCGCAACTTCAAGCGGCAGCAACATCGGCATTGGCGCAGCCGTTCTTGGTTCCTCACGCCTCAACATCGGCGGCAACCTCAACGTCACTGGCAATACCTCCATCGGCGGCACCACCACCACCGACGCCGTCATCCTCCCCGCAACCTCCCGCGTCTACTCCATCCCCATGGTCGCCTTCTATCCCTACCAGCACGGCGGCCAATCACTCTTGGATGTCACAGATGTCGAAGTCACGCAATCTTCCGTGACCGGCGTCGATGACTCAATCTTCGCCCCGGTCTATCTCCCGCACGGCGCAGTCGTCACCGGCCTCTTCGCTCACCTCCTCGACGACTCCAACACCGACGCCAGCGTCAACCTCATCCGCCGCGGCGTCGACGGCGCCGCCGGCGGCACCATGGCCACCGCCACCAGCAGCGGCAATACCACGGGAACGCGCGTTTTCTCCGACCTCGCGATCTCGAGCCCCACCGTCGATAACAACGCCTTCCACTACGCTGTCAGAGTCAACTTCAGCCCCACCGTCCTCAACCCCAACGCCCCCTCGCTCCGCGGCATCCGCGTCACCTACACCATCACCGCGCCGCTCCCGTGAGCAGATGCGTGTGTCGATGGACAGTACTGGCGCTGCAGGCATCCTCTTGAAAACTGGATCCCCATGCTGGGTCGTTCATGGGCACGGCGCCACGCCGGCGCTCGTATAGAAGAACGAAACGCCGCGCTTGACTTGCGACCGGTCTTCATAGAAGTGGCACGCTCCGTTGTCGTGCTCACTTGATGGCGGGCGCGGCGTTGTCGGTGCGGCGCGTTGGGCTGTTGTAGATCCCCTTCTCTGTCGGCTGGCCGAAGGCTTCGGGGTGCAGGAGCTTGCCCTTTTCCGCGGCGGGTTTGTCCACGCTGCCAGGGATTCGGTTGGCCTTGGCCCAGGCGTCTTGCCGGATGCCGGTGACTTGCCAGGAGACTTCGGTGTTGCCGCGGGCGGTGCGGATGGTGAACTGGTTGTCTTTGACTTTCTTGACGACCTTGGCCCAGATGAAGATGTCGGAGTCGTCGGCCTCGTCGATGACGGTGAGTTGGTAGCGGAAGTCGGAGTTGAGGGCCTCGAAGTAGTCCGGGAGCGTGACGGTCGCGTAGCCCTGCGCGTCGGTGGTGATGACGCCGTTGTAGATGTTCATCATGTCCGGCGATTCGACGAACGAGTGGAAGAGGAACTTGTTGGCCGGGTCCAGCGGGTGGTCGATCTGGAATGAGCCGCCGCCTTTGGAGAGGGAGCCGACGACGCTCAGATTGCCGGCGAACGAGTTGGTGAACCCGGCTTGGAAAGCGTTCGACTTGTTGGTGCGGACGGCCGAGCTTGGCAAGGTGAACTCACTGAGCTGGCCCGTGATCGACCCGGCACGCAGGTTGAAGAGCGATCCTCCGTCGCCGGCGAACGCGGCGGCGGTCACGGTGCCGGTGAACTGGCCGACGCCGCCGACGGCGAGGCCGGGCGAGGTGAGCGCTGGGACGTTACCAACGACGAGGTTGCCGTCAAAGAGTGCGCTGGGAGCGCTGTAAAAGAGGCTGCCGCCGGAGGCGAACTTGCGAAGGAACGTTCCCGTCGGCGAAACAGTCACCAGATGCAGCGTCGAGTCGGTCCCGTAGGTGATCATCTCACCGTTCTGAGTTGCGTTCTCCGAGGCGTCCCCCAGACGGTACGAGCCGCGATAGGCGATGCTCGATGGGGTACCAACATCGAAGACGTCGATCGGTGAGGCGGCGAATGCCGGAACTTGCACGCCCACGAAGGCATAGGGGGCTTGGACCGCGAAGACCTTCGGTGTTTGCACTGGGTCGGTGAACGGCAAGGCCGTACGCCCGAGGAGTACGAAGTTCGCCGCGAGGGCGGGCGTGGAGTCGTAGACGCGCAGCTCGGAGGAGGAGTTGAACGTGCTGTTGTCACGGACCTTGATGACGCAGTAGAGCTTTCCCGGGCCGGGGATGAACGAGCTGAGCGTCGCGGTGGTGTTCGGTTCCATCGCGGCGATGGGCACAGTGCCGATCGAGGCGGGGGCAGCGGGGTTGGCGATGTCGTAGACGTTGAGGTCGAAGGCGCCGGGGTCGACCGGGGATGCCGGGTTGGCGGGGATGAACAGGCGTGTTCCGGAGATTAGCGCAGAAGG
>JALHNK010000077.1 GCA_022843565.1 Phycisphaerales bacterium | reverse complement strand
GACGGTGAGCCGGTGGTCGCCGTCAACGCGCACGCCGGCGACCCGCACTTTGAAGTCTCGCACACGCACTCATCAGAGATCAAGCGCGGCGACTGGGTGCTCATCGATCTCTGGGCCCGCACGCCCGGCGAGCAGCACATCTTCAGCGACATCACCTGGTGCGGCTGCGTCGGGCCTGTGAACGCCGAGCGCCGCAAGGTCTACGACAGTGTTCGACGCGCACGCGACGCGGCCCTGGCGCTCGCGCAGCAGGCCTGGTCACGGGGCGAGCCCATCCAGGGTTGGCAGCTTGACGACGCTGCTCGCAATGAGCTCGTCAACGCCGGCTACCAGAAGTACATCCGCCATCGCACCGGCCACTCGCTCAGCCCCGGCCCCAAAGTCCACGGCGTCGGCATGAATCTGGACAACCTCGAAACCCGCGACACGCGACAGATGCTCCCGGGCATCGGCTACACCATCGAGCCCGGCCTCTACCTGCCGGACTTCGGCGTGCGACTGGAGATCAACGTGTACGTCGATCCCGCCAAGGGGCCGATCGTGACGAGCTGTTTTCAGGATGAGCCGGTGGCGCTGGGGTGAATCCGGCGGCTACGGCGAATCGGGAATCGCCGAGGTCGGGAATCGGGAATCGGGAATCGTGAAAGGCGAAGACCAGCGCGCGTTTGATCACACCGCGTCGGCGCGACCGCGTGCGGTGCGCGTTCGTTCGCCGCGTGCGATCGCGAAGCGATCGGTCCTCACGATTGCCGATTGCCGAATCCCGATTGCCGATCCACAGGCCCACCCGCCCCGCCTGCGAGCCCGGGCGCACAGCGGCAGACCCGCGCCGCCGCGGCTCACTTCGCCTTGTAGAAATCCAGATTGACCTGGACGAAGCTGTTCCATTCCTTGGGCAGGTCTTCCTCGGGGAAGATGGCCTTGACGGGGCATTCGTCGACGCAGAGGCCGCAGTCGATGCAGGTGCCCGGGTCGATGTAGAGCTGGTTGGTCTTGCCGAAGTCCGGCTCGTTCTTGGTCGGGTGGATGCAGTCCACGGGGCAGACCTCGACGCAGGAGGTGTCCTTGGTTCCGACGCAAGGCTCAGCGATGACATGTGGCATGGTGCGATGACCTCGGCTTCGTGCGAACTCAGCGGCGGAAGTCGCCGCGAGGTCGATGGTAGCCGCGACGCGGACGATCGGTCGAGCGAGATGGATGAGGGATCGAGGAACCGGGGAAATCGCGGGGCGTGGGGCGGGCGTGGGGCGGTTGCGGGGCGATCAGGCTCGTGAGCCCGGCCCAACGAAAAAGCCCCGGCTCAGATGAGCCGGGGCTTGGGGTTTGCTTTCACGATTGCCGAATCCCGATTGCCGGCATCGCGGCGGCCGGCTGTCCGCGGGAGGCAGGCGAGGACGCCTGCCCCACACTGACACCTCGGCCCTCGAACCTCGGCCCTTCCGCTTAGAACGTGCAGCCGTCGAAGTAGATGGCGAAGAAGTAGTTGTAGTCGCCCTCGGTGACGCCGTTGTTGACGTTGGGGGCCACGCCGCCGGCGCCGAACGGCGGGAGCGGGATGCCCTGGTCGTCTGCGATGTCGCAGAACGGCAGCGCGTCGAAGTAGTTGGCGAAGAAGACGTTGTAGTCACCCTCGGTCACGCCGTTGTTGGGGACCAGCGGGTCCGGCGGGGTGGTGGGGTTGTGGATGGGCTGGCCGCCGTCGTTGGCGATGTCCGCGGGGTTGCAGCGGTTGGCAACGGTGCCACCCTCGCCGACGATGAACTTGAACCAGAGGACTTCGAAGGCCTCGACGGTCGTGGCGGCGACTTCACGCGGGCCGACCGAGTCTGAGATTCGGAACGAGCGATTCTGGCCGACGGTGGTGATGTTGGTCACGGTGACGCCGGCGTAGTCGGTCAGGTTGCCGTCGTTGAAGTCGTCATCGGTCGCGGCGGTGAGGTTGTTCTGAGTCTGATAGGCGCCGAGTGCGAGGTAGTAGGTGCCGGGAACATACGTGCGCGTGAGCTTCGAACCGAGCGTGGCTCCAGCGGGCTCATCGTCGTTGCCGAAATCGGGGATGGGGTTGAAGTTGCTGTCGTAGACCCAGATGTCCGTGTCGGTCTGGCCGGCGCCGGTCGTGCCGACCGTGGTGATCTCGATAGAGCCGGCGCTGAAGTTGCCACCGGCGACGTCAACCGGAACGACCGGCGCGGCGACGAGGGTGAGGGCGTAGTTTTCGGTTCCGGTGGTGCCGCCGGCGACGCCGACGAAGATCTTCCGCGCCGTGGGATCGGCGCTGTTGCCGCCGGCGTACCACTGGACGAAGGGATCGGTGCCGGGCCCGGTCTGGAGGATTGCGTTCGAGCCCACGTTCGCGGCGCCGTCGGTCTGCGTCAGGCCGCGCAGGGTGACCAGTTGCGACGGGGTGTCGGACGTGAGCACGAGGCGGTAGCGGGTGAGGCCGCTGACGCCCGTCGGCGTGCCGACGAGGAAGTAGTCGGTCTCGCCCGCGGCGACGCCGCAGAGGTTCTGGCCGGGGGTCAGGTTGGCGGGTGTCGCGCTGTCCTTGGAGTCGTTGGGCTCAACCTCGCTCACGGTGCAGACCGGCGCGGGCGGAGCGACGAACAGAGCGAACTGGTAGGTGTTCTCGGCAGCGCCGAGGATGCCGGTGCCCTTGCGGCCGATCATGAAGTAGTAGCGAGTGCCGGCGGTCAGGTTTGCCCGGACACGTGCGCGACCGGTGCCGTTGTCGTTGCAAGCGACCTCGGTGAAGGTGCCGGCGCACGGGTTGCCCGGTGTGCTGGTGGTGTAGAGGGCGACGGTGGTGTCAGGGACGTTGCAGGCCGGGGCCTCGGAGCCGGTCGTCGACAGGATGTACTCGCCGCTGGCGCTGGGCTGGTAGGAGAACCACATCGTGTAGTTCACGGCGGTCGCGCCGGCGCAGGAGAAGGCCGGATCGACGGGGTTGCCTGTGGCGCCCGTCATGATGTAGGACGGGGAGACGAACGGCAGCGTGGAGGCGGGCAGCGTGTTCACGTTGATCGCGCCGGCGCAGTCGTCGTTCACTGGCGCGGTTGGCGGCGGGACGAAGTTGGTGATGGCGAATCGGACGGTGTTGTTGGTGCCGCTGATGTCGCCGTTGTCGTAGCGACCGATCATGAAGAGGTACTGCTGGCCGGCGTTGAGGCGGGCGCGGATGCTGCCGCGGGCGGTACCGCAGGCGATGCCGAAGTCGTCGTTGCAGGCGACCTGGGTGAGCGCGCCGCATGAGCCGCTGTAGAGTGCGACGACGGTGTCGGCGATCGAGGCGCCGGGGGCGTCGGCGTCGCAAGAGCTGAAGGTGTAGTCGCCGGTCTGGCTCGGCGTGTAGGAGTACCAGATGGTGTTATCGACGAAGTTGGTGCAGGTGGTGATGGCGGGCTCGTCGCCGCCGCGCGTGGCGTTGGTGATGTCCGTGGCGGTCGAGACGAAGCTCGTCGAGGTGCCCGGGATGACGATCGCGTTGGCGCAGGCGTCGTTGGGCGCGGGCGTGGGGGGCGTGACGCCGCCGCTGAAGGCGGTGATGGCGAACTGGACGTTGGACTCGCCCGCGGCGGGGGCCGTACCTCCGAACTTGCCGACGCGGATGAAGTAGTCGGTGTTCGCCAGAAGGATGGCGGACGTGCTGGCGCGTGTGCCGGTGCAGTTGACGCCGTTGTCATCGTTGCAGGCGATCTGGGTCAGCCCGCCGCACGCGCCGGAGTAGACCGCCAGGACGGTGTCCGGGACGGTGGTGCCGGAGGCGGCGCCAGCGCACGTGGAGAATGTGTAGGAACCGCCCTGAGCGGGACGGAACGACCACCAGACGGTGGCGTTGACGGTGACGCACGCGGTGGGCTCGCCGATATTGGTGGCGTTGATGATGTCAACGACGTCCGAGGTGTATGGGGCCGTGGTCGCGGCGGGAATGGCGATCGCGTTGGAGCAGTCGTCGTTGGGCGCGCCGACCGGAGCTGTATATGTGCTGACGTAGAGCGAGATGGCCGATTCGCCGAGCGGGAGCGAGGCCTCGGTGCCCTTTCGTCCGACAACGATGGTGTACTGCGTGCCGCCGGTCAGCGTCGCGATGACGCTGGCGCGGGTGCCACAGGTCGAGTCATCTCCGCAGACGACCGAGGTGAAGCCGTTGACACAGTCGCCGGTGAAAACCTCGAGCACCGTGTCGGTCACGCTGGTGCCGGGGGCATCAGCGGTGCAGGTGGAGAGCGTGAACTGTCCATCGGCCGCGGGGGTGAAGGTGTACCAGATCGTGCGGCGGACGTTCGCGGCGCAGGCGAAGGTCGGGTCGCCGGTCGTGGCGTTGCTCGCGCCGCCGACATCGATCGGGGGCATCGCGATCGGCAGGCTCGACGCGGCGATGTCGATCGCGTTGGCGCAGTCGTCGTTCGTCGGCGGGGCCGGCGGGGGCACGGCGCCGCCGAGCGTGACCTGGATGTTGGTCCAATCGCCGGAGGTGCCGCTGAACGAGTGGCGATAGTTGAAGTGCAGCGGGGCAGCGCCGGGGTAGTTCAGATCCAGCGTGGCCTGCGGCCAATCCAGCAGCACCGGGGTGTTGTTCGCGGCGGAGTTCGGCGCAGGCCCGCGGTTGGCGTAGACGTTGCCGTCAAGGTTGAAGCCGCCGGTGGAGGCGGTGTCGGTCAGTGCCCAGGACGCGTCGGAACTGGCGGTCGCGATGGAGCCGGTCCAGTTGAAGCGCACGCGCGAGGTCGTATAGGTCGCCGCGGGGATCGCGTCACCGTTGAGCGTCACGCTCGCCCATTCGAAGTTCGAAACTGTGAGATTGAAGGCCGGGTGGTTGTACTGCGCGCTGGCCGAGCCAGCAAAGGCGCAGGCCGCGAGGATCGCGGCGGACAAAGCTCGTTTCTTCATGATGGCCTTCCCAATGTCAGAGTGACCCTCAAGCGTCCGCACGCCCACGCAGGCGATACAACGACGCTCGTCACGATGTCGGAAGTATCGACCGCTCCGGGAAGAAACCCAGAACAGCGACCGAAACTACCTACATCGATTGCTAAAGATACTGGGAATCCGGCAGACTGCAAGCGCAAAACCGTGTCGATTCCGATCACCCTCGTCTTCGGGGGGGGCATGACCGGCTCGCCCGGGCGACAATGAAATGATCTCCGCACGCGGGGCACACAAGTTCCGCCCTCATCTGGTGATCCCAGGGGCACCCACGATGTGTTACGCCAATGGAAGACCTCGGCGCGTTGCAGATGCACCGGCGAAACAGGTGATTGTGCTTACAAGCGAGTTCTCGGACCGCGCCAACGACGCCTCCGCGATCGGCTCGAGCCGCCGCGGCGATGCCGGAGTCAGACCGGGCAGCCGTCGAAGTAGATCGAGAAGAACAGGTTGTAATCCGCTTCGGTCGTTCCGTTGTTGACGAACGGCGGGAGGCCGCCGAGACCGAAGGGGGGCAGGGGCTGGCCGGTGTCGTCGGCGATGTCGCAGACTGGCTGGGCGTCGAAGAAGTTCGAGAAGAAGCAATTGTAATCGCCTTCGGTCACGCCGTTGTTCACCAGCGGCGGGATACCACCGTTGCCAAACGGGGGCAGGGGCGTGCCCTGATCGTCAGCGATGTCGGCGGGTGAGCAGCGGAAGTCAAAGCGGACGAACTTGGTGTCTACCAGCGAGTCGAGGTTGATCCAGCCGATGTTCTCGCCCCAGGCGTAGCCACGCAGGCGGCGCTCGTTGGTGTCGTACGTGGGCTGCTGGGCCAGCGGGATGCCGGGAACGGTGAAGTTGATCCAACCGATGTTCTCGCCCCACGCCAGACCGAGGACTTTGTCGGTCGCGGGGTCGTAGTTGACGCCGAAGTCGTTGCCGTTGACGTTGGCGTAGGCGGTGCCGTTGGCGGGCGTGCCGTCGCCGAAGTTGATCCAGCCGATGTTCTCACCCCACGCGAAGCCGCTGAAGTAGTTGGCGAGGTTGGGGTTGAATCGAACACCTTGAGTCGAGCTGTTTGCGTCGCGGAAGTTGATCCAGCCGACATTCTCACCCCACGCAAACTTCGCCGCGATCGAGACCGTGGATTGGGCCGCGGCAGTTCCCGCGAGGGTGCAGATGGCGAGTGTTGCAAGGACAAGGGCTTTGCCGTTCATGATCAGGCTCCAGGAAGCGGACGGGATTCGTCCACACTCAATCTAACGGGAAAATCGCGCCGGCACCCCGAAATGTCGGCGAAATCTGCAAAATTCTCTCGGGGGTGAACGGTGCGGCGTGTTCGATTGTTGATTGGTATCCTCCAGCGTCGGAGATCTGAGACGGATCATTCATGTTGCCGCCTGTTGCGGCCGCGTTCGCGGGGGTGTCCGAATCGCGAGCGACGCGTTGGTGACTGCCGGCGAATCGCTCGCCGGCCCTTGTGGGTGGTGGTGCGCGGGTCGTGCGGGGTTGCGGGTGACATGAAGGCTGGCGAGCGGGCGCGAACGGTTGACCAAGCCAATCGGCGGGGTATCATCCCCTCCCTTGCGACGAACGTCGCGTTGGGCTGTCATTGCGTCCGGGCTTCGCGGCGTATGGACCCCGCGAGCCGCCCAGCGTTGTGCAGATAAATCTGGTTCGACGGTTTGGCTTTCAGACCGCCGCTGTAGCTCAGTGGTAGAGCGCATCCTTGGTAAGGCTGAGGTCGTGAGTTCAAATCTCACCAGCGGCTTTTCCCTGAGTCATCCGTGGGCAGGAGGCCCCGGGTTCAGGTCCATTTTGCAAGTCCCTCGCGGGTACGGTTCAGGAACGCCGTCACCGCCTTTTCCCGAACCGCATCTTCACTGGAGTATGAGTCATGGCAAAGGGCGTATTCACTCGTAACAAGCCTCACGTCAACGTCGGCACCATCGGTCACATCGACCACGGCAAGTCCACGCTGACCGCGGCCCTCTCGGTCCGCTCGGGCGTCAAGTACAAGATCGCGACCAAGAGCTACGCCGAAATCACCAAGGGTGGTACGGTCCGTGACTCCAACAAGACCGTCACGATCGCGTCCTCGCACACCGAGTACGAGTCGGACAAGCGCCACTACGCTCACGTCGACTGCCCGGGCCACGCCGACTACGTCAAGAACATGATCACCGGCGCCGCCCAGATGGACGGCGCGATCCTCGTCGTCTCGGCCGCCGACGGCCCCATGCCCCAGACCCGCGAGCACGTGCTGCTCGCCCGTCAGGTCGGTGTGCCCCACATCGTCGTCTTCCTCAACAAGGTCGACCTCGTTGACGATCCGGACCTCCTCGAGCTGGTCGAGTCGGAAATCCGCGACCTCCTGAACAAGTACGGCTTCCCGGGCGACAAGACCCCGATCGTTCGCGGCCAGTCCAAGCTCGCGCTTGAGAACCCCGCCGACGACGCGGCCTGCAAGCCGATCGATGATCTGCTCGCCGCTCTGGACTCGTTCATCCCCGAGCCCGTGCGCGAGGTTGACAAGCCCTTCCTCATGGCCGTCGAAGACGTCTTCTCGATCAAGGGCCGCGGCACCGTCGCCACCGGTCGTATCGACCGTGGCCAGTGCAAGGTCGGCGACGCCGTCGAGGTCGTCGGTCTGGCCAAGCTGCCCAAGCCGACGACGATCACCGGCGTCGAAATGTTCCAGAAGACCCTCGACTCCGGCACCGCCGGTGACAACGTCGGTCTGCTCCTCCGCGGCATCGAGAAGGACGACATCGAGCGCGGCCAGGTTATCGTGAAGCCCAACTCCATCAAGTGCTACACCAAGTTCAAGGGCGAGGTGTACGTGCTCTCGAAGGACGAAGGCGGCCGCACCACGCCGTTCTTCACCGGCTACAAGCCGCAGTTCTACTTCCGCACCACCGACGTCACCGGCAGCGTCGCGCTCCCGGCCGGCGTTGAGATGTGCATGCCCGGCGACAACGTCGCCCTCACGGTCGACCTCGGCGATAAGCCGGTCGCCATGGAGAAGGGCCTCCGCTTCGCCGTCCGCGAGGGTGGCCGCACCGTCGGTTCGGGCGTCGTCGCTGAGATCATCGGCTGAGTCGGGGAGGTCGGCACTCCGGTGCTGACAAGGTTCGAGATCAACCGCCCAGCGACAGCGCCGGGCGCGTCAAGCAGTAGGATTCGAAGCCTCTCGGCGGGATGGCGGGGCAGCAAGCCCCAAAGACCGCGACGGACCGGCGCCTACGATCGAGTTCATCACCGGCTCATCGGGCAATCCCCGATGGGCCGGCTTTGCCGAGTGGGAGAGGGGTCGGATTGGTCCAGGATTTCGGCGTGCAAACGTTGAGATTTCGATCAATGCGGTTTCCGGATCGGGTTTGGTCCAGATCGAGTTTGACCGGGGTTCAAAGAGGAATCGCCGAGGCCGCAACCGGCCGAGGCTCAATGCACGAGGTGATGTATGGCGAAGGGAAAGTCCCAGGCTCGCGAGTTCGTGTGGCTTCAGTGCTCTGAAACGGGCGATCTGAACTACCGCACCGAGATCAACGTCAAGGGCGGCATCGCCGAGAAGCTCAAGGCGGGGTTCCAGAAGTACTCGCCGCGCCTGCGCCGGCACACGCTCCACAAGATCAAGCGGAAGTAAGCGCGGAAGGGCCGAGGTTTGAGGGCCGAGGTTCGAGTGAAGGCAAGCGCTTTCTGGCCTTCGGCCTTCATTGAAACCTCGGCCCTCGGCCCTGATCCCTTCCCCCCACACGCCGGTAGCTCAACTGGTAGAGCAGCGGATTCCAAATCCGCAGGTTGCGGGTTCAAGTCCCTCCCGGCGTGCTCTTACTCGTGATTGATCGCTCCGGAGGCGGTGCGATCGGGCGCGGGTCGGCGCGGGCCTTCGCGGCCGCGCTGGTGTTGGATGATCGGATCGCGCCGCGTGCGTGTCGAACGCACGATTGACGATGCCGGTCGGGGTTTCGCGTCCTTTGGCCACGGTCGTACGGGCTTCATCGCGATCTGGAGTCTTTCCACTTTCCCTCGGTCGGCCTCTCCCCCTTGAATACCTATGGCACTCGGCATTTATAAACCTGGGCAGGGCTACTGGGTCCGCGTCATGACCGCGACGCTGATCGCGCTGGCGACGACCGCCGTCGCGGCGTGGGCGTGGTCGCAGACCGCCACCGTCGTCTCGCAGCTCCCCAAGACCTCATTCACCCTCGGCATTCGCAACGCAACGACCGAGGTTCCCGGCGGCACGACCGTCACCCTGCTGGGCACCGCCGGCCCGGAGGGCAAGCAGCAGGAGCTCGGCACCGCGATCGTGCGGACGCCGATCACCAAGGCCGCCGGCGATCAGCGCGTGCTGATCGACTCGACGGAGATGAACAAGGGCTTTGACGCCGGCGCGACCGCGTCGCTCCGCGCCGTCAACGGCGAGAAGATCGCCGAAGTCTCCGAACGGCGCGGCAACCCGCCCGTCGAGCCGCTGGTTGCTCAGTCCATCGTCGCGACGATCCTGATCGTGATCGGCGCGATCCTCGCATACTACTTCACCGCGACGCGCCCGAAGACCGTCGACTTCCTCATCGCGACCGATTACGAGATGAAGCGCGTGAACTGGTCCACCCGGCGAGAGATCGTCGGCTCCACCGTCATCGTCATCATCGCCTCGATCGCGCTGGCCACCACGCTGTTCGTCTTTGACCTGACGCTCCAGTGGTTCTTCAAGACCATCGACGTTCTGCAAATCTGACATCACGCGGCCCGGCCAACACCGGCTCCGCCGCCAAGCGATAGGGACCACTCATGGCTCAGGACCAGGACCACAAGACGACCGACACCGCGGGCGCCGTTGACGCGACCGGCGCGGACAAGGGTCGCCCCTCAGCGCTCGAGGTCATCGCCCAGAACTCATACGTCAGCACCGCCGAGCCGATGACGCGCTCGGGGATGAACTGGTTCGTCCTGCGCGTCGCGTCCAACAAAGAGTCGTCCGTTCGCGACACCCTGCTCCGCAAGGTGCAGATCGAGAACATGTCGCACCTGGTCGGGCGCATCCTGGTGCCCACCGAGAAGAAGAAGACGATCAAGGGCGGCAAGCAGAAGGTGACCGAAGAGAAGCTCTACCCCGGCTACGTCTTTGTCGAGATGAAGCTCGAAGACGACGGCCGCATCCCGCAGGACGTCTTCTTCCTGATCAAAGAGACCACCGGCGTCGGCGACTTCGTCGGCACCAAGGGCCGCCCCACGCCGATGAAGCAGCACGAGATCGAGAAGATGCAGCTCGCCTCGATGAAGGTCGAGGACATGCCGCAGATCAAGCTGGTCTTCGAGAAGAACGAGGCGGTCACGATCAAGGAAGGCCCCTTCGCCGGCTACGAGGGCACGGTCGACGAACTCATCCCCGAGAAGGGCCTCGTCCGCGTGCTGGTCACGATCTTCGGCCGTCAGGCGCCGGTCGAGCTGGAGGAGTGGCAGATCGCGAAGGCTGATGAGATGGTGTGAGCGGGGTACCGCCAGCCGTCCGTCCCGACGCTCTGAAACCACGGACCCAGAAGTGCAAGGCTGGCGGCAACGCGCGCGTGCCGCGGCCTGAGACACCGAACGTGTGCGTAGCACGCGCCGGCGACGACGCGCGAAGCTGATCTGCTGACCCCTGAAAGCCGAAAGCTGACGGCTGTCCAAGCCGGCCTTCCAGACCGAGCGATCGCCCCGCGATCGTGCGTCTATGGTTTTCACGAAGATCCCTTGAATTCAGGCCCGCTTCGCGGTTTATCTTCGCCTCGGTGGCGATGATCAGTTAAGCTCTGCACCCAGAGGCCTTGCCGAACGCCGCGTCTTGGTCATTGGGCCGGGTCCGGCGGTTGGGCCGCGTGCGGCGGTCTTGCCCTGGACCCTGATCTGTCCGGCCAACGTCGTGAAGGAGCCCGCCATGCTCACATTTCGCTCCACGGCCCTGAAGTCTCTGCTGCTCACGCTGATCGTGTTTGCCTCGACCCTGCTGGGCACACCGAGCACAGCGCAGGCGCAGTGCTCTGAAGGCTGGCTGCCGGGGCAGGGTGTGCCGGGGGTGGTTGGCACCGTCTCCTCGCTGGCGATCCTGCCAGATGGTGACGTGATCGTGGGCGGATCCATCGGCATCGCTGGCAGCGTGGAAGCACTCGGCATCGCCCGCTACAACCCGAGCACGGGCGCATGGTCGGCCTTGGGGAACGGGTTGAACGGCAGCGTCTTCTCACTGGCGGTCCTGCCGGGTGGCGATGTGATCGTGGGTGGGTTCTTCACCACCGCCGGGGGCGTGTCGGCGAGCAACATCGCCCGCTACAACCCGAGCACGGGCGCGTGGTCGGCCTTGGGGAACGGGTTGAACGGCGACGTCAACGCCCTCGCGGTCCTGCCGGGTGGCGATGTGATCGTGGGCGGCCGTTTCACCACCGCCGGGGGCGCGCCGGCGCGCTGCATTGCCCGGTACAACCCGACGACGGGCGTCTGGTCGGCTCTGGGGAGCGGGACCGGGAGCACCGTCAACGCCCTCGCGGTCCTGCCGGGTGGCGACGTGATCGTGGGCGGATTCTTCTCCACCGCCGGGGGCGTGGCCGCAAACAACATCGCCCTGTACAACCCGACCACGGGCGCGTGGTCGGCCTTGGGGAACGGGTTGAACGGCGACGTCAACGCCCTCGCGGTCCTGCCGGGTGGCGACGTGATCGTGGGCGGCCGTTTCACCACCGCCGGGGGCGTGTCGGGTCGCAACCGAATCGCCCGGTACAACCCGACGACCGGCGTCTGGTCGGCACTCGGGAGCGGAGTCAGCGGCCCTTCAGGCACATCTGTCTCCGCCCTGGCAGTCCTGCCGGCTGGCGACGTGATCGTGGGCGGATACTTCACCACGGCCGGGGGCGTGCCGGCGAACAGCATCGCCCGCGTGAACCCGACGACGCGCGTCTGGTCGGCATTGGGGAGCGTTACCGAGGCTTCTTTCGGAGCCTTGGCGGTGCTGCCGGGCGGCGACGTGATCGTGGGCGGGAACTTCTTTGCCGCCGGGGGCGTGGCGGCGAACAGCGTCGCCCGCGTGAACCCGACGACGCGCGTCTGGTCGGCCTTGGCGAGCGGGACCAACAACGTCGTCTACGCCATGGCGGTGCTGCCGGGTGGAGACGTGATCGTGGGCGGGGGCTTCAGCGTTGCCGGGGGCGTGGCGGCGAACCGCATCGCCCGGTACAACCCGAGCACTGGGGCTTGGTCCGCGCTGGGGAGCGGGGTGATTGGCGACGTCTACGCCGTGGCAGTCCTTCCGGGGACCGGAGGCGATGTGATCGTGGGTGGGTTCTTCACCACCGCCGGGGGCGTGTCGGCGAGCAACATCGCCCAGTACAACCCGACGACGGGCGTCTGGTCGGCGCTGGGGAGCGGGATACACGAATTCGAATCCGTCTCAGCCCTGGCGGTCTTGCCGGGTGGGGACGTGATCGTGGGTGGGCGTTTCAGCAGCGCCGGAGGCGTGGCGGCGAACCACATCGCCCAGTACAACCCGACGACGGGCGTTTGGTCGTCACTGGGAAACGGGACCAACAACTCCGTCTACGCCTTGGCGGTCCTGCCGGGTGGGGACGTGATCGTGGGCGGGCGGTTCGACACCGCCGGGGGCGTGGCGGCGAGCCGAATCGCCCGGTACAACCCGACGACAGGCGTCTGGTTAGCGCTGGGATCGGGGTTAGGCGGCGGTTCATTTCCCGACGTCGACGCCCTGGCGGTGCTGCCGAGTGGCGACGTGATTGTGGGCGGCGGCTTCACCACCGCCGGGGGTGTTTCGGCGAACCGCATCGCACGATACAACCCGACGACGGGCGTCTGGTTAGCGCTGGGATCGGGGTTAGGCGGCGGTTCATTTCCCGACGTCGACGCCCTGGCGGTGCTGCCGAGTGGCGACGTGATCGTGGGGGGCGGCTTCACCATCGCCGGGGGTGTGTTGGCGAACAACCTCGCCCGGTACTACCCGACCACCGACGTCTGGTCCGCCGTCGGAAGCGGGGTAGGCGTGGAACTCGGAGTTATTGACACAGTCTACGCTCTCGCGGTCGCGCCGTCGGGTGACTTCTTCATTGGTGGCGACTTCCTCAAGGCCGGGGACAACGTCTCCGCCTACTTCGCTCGCTACGCCTCGGGCGGCGTTCTCCGCATCGACGGCACTCGCGAGCCCTGCCTCTACGGCAATCCGCTCCACGTCCAGACCACCCAGACCGAGTTCGGCGATAACAACCTCGCCCAGGTCGGCGCCGCCAACGGCTCCGAACTGGACTCGATGCACGCCCGCATCGAGGGCGGCACGCTCTACGTCTTCTTCGCCGGCAATGTTGAGTCCAACTTCAACAAGCTCGACATCTTCCTCGACACAGCGCCGGGCGGGCAGAACGTGCTGCGGAGCAATAACCCGTCCATCGGCGCCGGCGGCCCCAGACGTTTGGGGGCCACCGCCACACTGCCCGGGCTGACGTTTGATTCGGGCTTCGCCGCCGATTACTACCTCTCCGCCGTCGGCCAACCAAATGCGGTGGGCCTCTACTACGCCACCCTGCCGACGGCCGGGGGCGGATTTGGCTTCAACCTCGGCACGTCCATCGCCGGCGGCGACGGGACGCTCACCGGCGGCAACACCAACACGCTCGGTCTGCGCGCGACCATCAACAACTCGAACATCGGCGGCGTGCCGTTCGGCACCGCCGCGGGTTCTGGCGATGGCGTCTTCACCGGCGTCGAGATCGCGATCCCGCTGTCGTCGATCGGCGTGACCAGCACGTGCGGCAGTATCAAAGTCTGCGCGTTCATCAACGGCTTCCTGCACGACTTCGTCTCCAACCAGGTGCTCGGCTCTCTGCCTCCCGGCACGGCCAACCTCGGCGAGCCGCGGAACGTGAACTTCAGCGCCATCGCGGGCGACCAGTTCGTCACGGTCCCGCTCAGCGCTGGGCCGCCCGCCATCGCCCAGCAACCCGCCAGCGCGGAGACCTGCACCGGCGGGGTGGTCTCGTTCTCGGTGTCCGCATCCGGCGTCTCCCCGCTGTCATACCAGTGGCGCAAGGGCGGCGTGCCGATCAGCCTCGCCACAAACCCCTCCGCGGCGTTCGCCACGCTCACGTTCGCCAACGTCCAGTCCGGCGATGCCGGCTCCTACGACTGCGTGATCACCAACGCGTGCGGCAGCCTGACCAGCAACCCCGCGACGCTGACCATCGCCTCGCCGACGGCTTCTGTCCCGACGTCTATTCAGGCCTGCGCCGGCCTGCCCATAAGTCTGACGGTCACCACCACCGGCACCGGCCCGTTCACGTACCAGTGGCGCAAGGGCGCGACGAACCTCACCGACGCCGGCAACATCAGCGGCACCAACACCGCGACGCTCACCATCAATCCCGCCGGAGCAGGCGACATCGCCAGCGACTACACCTGCGTCGTGACCAACATCTGCGGCAGTGTCACCTCGAACACCGCCTCGATCGCCGTGATCGGCGTGCGCTGCAACGCCGCCGATGTCGCGTACGACAACGGCGACGCACTGCCCCCACTCGGAGCGTGCGACGCGGGCGCCTCGAACAACGGCGTGACCGAAGCCGATTACAACCTCTTCTTCGCAACCTTCTTCGATGCCGACCTCGCCTGCGACATCGCCAACGACGACGGCTCCCCGCTGCCGCCTTTCGGCATCTTCGACACCAACAACGGCGTGACCGAGGGCGATTACAACCTCTTCTTCAGCATCTTCTTCGACGGCTGCTCGTTCTGAGCCAACCCTCAGCGCGGGTGCGTGGCATTGAACGTGCCACTGGTCCGGCTCTGCGGACCAGTGCGGCTTGGGCGACCGTCTCGTCCTCCGCGAGAAAGACACTCGCGACGGCCGCTGTGCCGCTGGTTCACACATACCGATACTCAATCGGCGCATCCACTTCCGGATGCAGGCTCGCGTGTACCGGGCAGGCGTGGCCGATGGCTTCGAGTCTTGGACGCATCTCCAGCGGCACGCTCGCACCGGGGATCGTCACCACCACTGGCAAGCGCGCGATGCGGCGTGGCGCCGGCGGGGTGGACATGTGCTTTTCGACGGTCGCCGTGGCGCCTTCGAGTGAGAGCGCGTTGCGCTCGCCCCACATGGCGATGGTGGTGAGGATGCACGAGGCCAGGCCGCTGGCGATGAGGTCGGTGGGGCTGAAGGCGGAGGCGTCGCCGCCGATGTCCTTGGGCGCATCGGTGCGGAGCGTGGGCCCGGCGGGGTGGACGAGGTCGCACTTCTTGTTGCCGGCGTATTGAACTTGGATGGTGAGCATGTTTGGAAGCCTCCAGCTTTCAGCCGCCAGCCTTCAGCAGTTGTCAGTTGTCAGTTGTCAGTTGTCAGCAGAAAAACGCGACGCGACTCTCGCCTCGCGTCGTTGAACTCACGTCTCGCGACTTCCGATGCCCAGTGCCCAGTGCCCAGTGCCTTCCCGCCACTCACCCCTTCCGGCCGAGCACGAAGCCGATGCCCGCGCACAGCAGGACGATTCCCGCGAAGATGCCCGCGGACATCAGCACGTTGCCCGTCAGGAACGAGGTCACTGCGAAGTTGCTCACGCCCATCGCCGCGACGATCACCACGCTCAGCATCACGCCCGCGACCAGCGTCAGCCCGAGGGCCACGCCGCCTCCGATGCCGGACCACGTCGCGTCGTACGGCTCTGCGAGCATCATCGCCATCGCCGGGGATCCCGCGCCGACGCCGACATCGCTGGCGACGCCGGTGTTTTCAAAGAGCCCGCCGCCGGCGTTCTCATCGGCCGAGCCGTCGTTGCGGCCGCCGCCCTGATAGACGTCCTCAAGCAGGCCCGCGTTGAGCGAGGTGTCATCGCCGCTCTTGGTGATATCCAGCAGGCCCGAGCCGCTGTTGCCCGGATCGCCCATGGTGATGCCGCCGACGGAGCTGGTGATCTGCGTCTGGGCCGAGGCGTCGGTGTCCTCGCTGTCATCGCCCTCGAAGATCGAGATGCCGGACTTGTCCTTGGTGGTGCCTTCGGAACCCGCCGCGGCTCCGGAGCCGGTGCGCGAGTCATCAACCGCCAGAGCGATCTCAGCGCCCGAATCGGCCAGCGGGATGCTGTCCTCACCCTCATCGCTGCCGGCGAGCATGTTGACCTGCTCGACCTTGAACACCAGGCGGTCGCGATCGCGGAACTCCTGGAGCTGCCCGCTGGAGGCCATCTCGCGGACCTTCTCTGCACTGACGCCCAGCTTGCCGGCGGCTTCCTCGAGCGTATAGAACATCTTGGCCATAGCGATTCACTCCGGGATTGGTCGATACGATCGGAAGCGTCTGCCGGTTGAGGGCGGGCGTGGTTTGGGGAGCAAGAATACCGCGTCGCGGCCGATCGTGCCTCGCCGTGGGACTCGGAGTGTACTGTGGGCAAGCTCGCAGGGCCAGCACAACCGCCCGGACATCTGTCCTTCCAAGGGCCGAACGTCCGCCCGCCGGTCGGCATCGACGACCTCCCGGGCGTCTGGCGGCAGTCGCTGCGCGCCGTCAGCGGCGGGCTGGTCCGTCTGCGGCGTGCGGGCGAGAACGCCCGCGCCGCGTCGGCGGCGCGAGGCTCGCTGCTGCCCAGCCGGGCGGTCGATCCCTGGGCCTATCGCACGCCGCTCTCACCCCATCCTATCGAGCGGATGACGATCCAGCACCCGGATGTCCCGCGAGGGCTGGATGGGTTGTCGATCCTGCACGTGACGGACCTGCACTTCCGGCGTCGCCAGCGTGACGAGCATTTTCAGGCACTCAAGCGTGCGATCCGCGATACACCGGCGGACATCGTCGCGTTCACAGGTGATTACCACGATTCGATCGGGCACGAGTCCGCCGCGGCGGAGTTGCTGGCCGATCTGGCGGTCGCCGCCAGGGCTCGCGATCGCTTGGGGGTCTACGGCGTGTTCGGTAATCACGACACCGATCGCGTGCGCCAGCTCGCACGCCGGATCACCGGCATCA
>JALHNK010000076.1:8778-16992 GCA_022843565.1 Phycisphaerales bacterium | reverse complement strand
CCGGTGTTGGGGACCGACGCCGCCAGCTCGGTATCAAAGTTCGCTCCACCGTCCAGCGAGAGCAGAATGCGGACGTTCGCGCACGAGACCGGCGGCAGGTTCGTGCCCGCCGTGTCCCACCGGACGATCGAGTTGCCAGCCATGCGGTCGGTCGTGGCCTGCGGGAAAGTGATCCGGAATGGGCCAGCGCCGACATACACCTGAAGCTTGACCGTCGTGTCTTCCTGTGCGCCGCCGCCCAGACGGTTGTCCTTCACGGTGCAGCGCATGCGGATGAGACGCGAGGTGGTGGGGGGAGAATCGGCCAACCCCACCGTGCCGGCGATCAGGTCGCTCATGCGGGGGATCGTGCGCACCCGCGAGGTCTCGGGGCCGAACGAGCGGAACAGGGGCGAAGAGCCGTTGTCGCCGACTTCCAGCGACACCTGCGGGCCGACGTCCATCGGCTCCCACTGATACGTCAGGTCCGTCGAGTCGGTGTCCGTCGCCACTGCGGCGAACTGCAGCGGCGTGTTCGCCGGCACCGTGCGATCAACCAGCGGCGTGATCACCGGAATCGCGTTGTTCGTCGCCGTCGGCACCCAGCAGGTCGCGGTGGCCTCAACGAACCGCAGGATGCGAGCCGCCGACGCGGCGTGGAAGAACGGCAGTTGCGACGGCGTCGTCAGATACTCCTGGCTGATGTCACAGATGCCGCCGTACGACATGATCGAAACGCCCGCACCCGGCTCCGCGGCCGTCGTGGTTCCCCACTGCGATGTTGAGCAGTTGCCGCCCAGACCGTTCCAAGTGTGCGGCGAGTTGAACTGGTGCCCGACCTCGTGGGCGAAAACCAGAGACTCAGCCGGGGCGTTAATGCCGCCAAAGAAAGGGCCGTAGCTGGACGATACGCCGCGGGCTTTATTGACCGTGCAGACGACGCCCAGACTCGCGAGGCCGCCGCCGGAGGTGCCCAGGACATGCCCGATGTCGAAGCTGCTGGCGATTGACGCGAGCGTCGAGGCGTTCTCGCCGATCATCGCACCAAGGTCGGTGTTGTCGTACGGGTCCGTCGCGGAGTTCGTGAAGATGAAGCTCTGGTTGTTGGCGATGAGCTGGAAGCGGATCGCGAACTCGTTCTCAAAGATCTGATTCAGGCGATTCACCGCGGTCGTCACGGCGCTGAGTCCCGAGGACACCGAGCCGCCGTAGAACTGGGTGAACTCGCCGGTCGTGGCGACCGCCATGCGGTATGTGCGAAGCTGCGAGCCGGAGGTCGCGGGCGACACCATCTCCTCGCCGGGCTCCGGCGCCTCGTGATCGTGCGCTTCACACCTGCCGCCAGAGGGGCGGGGGACGTCCTTGGCGAAGTACGCCGCGTGGTGCGAGGTGTTGCCCTTGCTGACCGGATCGATGAACGCCCAATACGCGTCGGGGCCGATGAACTGGGCGCGAACGCCAAGATCGGTCAGGTCCAGGTGAACGGAGATCCGCCCGTTGCCCACCCGCCGGCCGGAGAATGTGCGAAACGTCGGGAACGCCGCTTCGAGCTCAGGGTGGAGCACCTGCGTCTGCACGATGGCGTATTGGTCAAAGCCGCCGTCAGGATTCGGAAGATCGATCACCAGCGGCCTCGACGCGCCGGGCGTGTTCTCCATCGGGGCAGCGCGAAGCTGACGCTCCAGCACGCTGAGATCAACCTCCAGCGCCGCCATCCGCTCCGGTCGGGCGAACGCCGGCGCATCAAGCACCGCCGCTGGCATCTCCTCAATGACATTCCACGCACCCGACGGCTTCGCCGCCAGCGCGCTCGTGACGCCGCCGACACACAATGAGATCGCCAAAGCGATACCGACGACACAACGGAGGTGATTCATGGTTGAAGTATCCCGAAAAGCGGGCCAAGGGCAAGGAATCCTTGGCCGTTCGTGGTCACACGCGGCAGGGTTCCGTTTGCAAGCGTAAATCTCGGACGAAAGCCGGGCACTCCGCGCGGTGTTCGTATCTTGTGAGTATAGTGCTCATTCGGATCAATGCTGGATGGTGCCGGGAACTCGAAACACACGGGGCTGGGTGGCATCCGAAGTCCGTCCGTTGAACGGCCGTGACGCGGGCGCGGACGACTCAAGGCCGCGTGTGCTCGGTCCTTTTCGGAGCCTTACCCATCACTTTTGGAGTCATCAGACCTATGAAACCCATCGCTCCCTCAGACCTCCTGGACAATCTGAACTGGCGCTACGCGACCAAGGGATTTGACGCCACGCGCAAGATCGCCCCCGAACTCTGGACCACGATCGAAAAGGCCACGACGCTCGCGCCTTCGAGCTACGGCCTGCAGCCCTGGCGGTTTGTCGTCGTCAACAACCCCGAGACTCGCGCGACGCTCAAGGGTGTGAGCTGGAACCAGCCGCAGATCACCGATGCCTCGCACCTGATCGTCTTCTGCCGCAAGCTCGAAGTCACGCCCGCGGATGTCGACGCATACATCGAGGACATCTCCAGGACGCGCAACGTCCCCGCGTCGGCGCTGGACGGCTTCAAGAAGATGATGCTCGGCTCGATCGCCAGCCCCGCCAGCCTCAGCGGCGGCAGTATGCACGAATGGACCTCACGCCAGGTCTACATCGCCCTGGGCTTCTTCCTCAGCGCCTGCGCAAACCTCGGCGTTGACGCCTGCCCGATGGAAGGCTTCGACGCCTCGAAGTACGACCAGATCCTCGGGCTCACCGCGCAGGGATACGGCGCAACGGTCGTTGCGACCGCCGGGTATCGAAGCATCGCCGACCCGATCGCCGCGATGAAGAAGGTCCGCTTCCCGCTGGAGCGGACGGTCAAGCACGTCTGATCGGCGTTGACGATGATCCTGATCTACCAAAGCCGCGTGTACCTGCACGCGGCTTTTCATTTGCCCACACCCGTCGCATCGGATGACATCGTCTGCTCGCTCGGCTGTGCCGGTCGCCTTCCAAGCAGGCACACGCCCAGCGCCAGCGTGGTGCCACAGAGCAGGTGCCACGGGAACGCCGCCTTCAGCCACGGCAGCATGTCCTTGATCGTTTCGGCGGTGTGCGCCGTCGTCACCGTCTGAGCCGTGAGCGGATCGACGACCGTCGGCGACGGGACAATCCCAAGCCGCGCCAGAAGCAGCCAGAACGGCACCTGGAAGAACAGCACGACGACAAACCCCGTCGCCAGCGCCCCGATTGCGCTGGCGGAACTCCCGCGCTTGGTAAACAACGCCGTGACGAAGATCGCCAGCAAACCCGCGTATGCGAATGTCATGACGCTGAGCGCGAAGGCGATGAGCGTCTTGCCCGCGTCCGCCTGACGCCAGAACACGCACAGCACCGCGAACAGCGCCAGCACCACGCCCCAGCCGACCGTCGCCCAGCGCCCGGCGAGCAGGTAGTGCCGCTCGGAGCGGGCGGGCACCCAGCGCGTGTAGAAGTCCTTCACGAACGTCGCCGCCATCGCGTTGATCGCCGAGTTCAACGACCCGAGCCCCACCGCGAAGATTCCTGCGATCATCGCCCCGCGCAAGCCCGTGGGCATCTCGTTCACAATGAACTGCAAGAACGGCTGCGCTCCCGGTGCCGTCGCGGCGGCCACCGCCTCTGGCCCGGGACCGGCGCTGCCCATCAGATCCGCACGCGTGTAAAACACCCACAGCAGCAGCCCGATCAACAAGAACAGCCCCACCACCGGGATCGCGGCGAACGTCGCGATAAACGCCGATCGCCCGCCGCTGACCGCCGACTTGCACGTCAGCATGCGCTGCACCATGTCGTGATCGGTGCCGTACGACGCCAGCGAGAGCAGCGAGAAGCCCACCACCGCCGTGATGAGCGTGAAGTTCTCGCTGAAGTCCAGCGGGAAGCCCGTGGTGATGACCGCGAGCTTGCTCGCCCCGTCCTTCCCGCCGGTGTGCAGCGCAAAGACCACATCACCGGCCGGTGCCGGAATCAGCCACAAGAGATAGATGATCGCCCCGATCACTGCGCCGAGCATCACGAGCGTCTGCAGCACGTCCGTCCAGATCACCGAGGCGATGCCGCCGACGAGCGTGACGACGACGCCCGCGAACGCCAGGATGCAGATCGCGACGATCAGAGGCGTCGCTGACGTGTCCCCGATCCCGAAAATGATCGCCGCCATCGGCAGCGCCGCGATGTACAGGCGGGCGCCGGAGGCGAAGACCCGCCCGATCATGAACGCAGCGCTCGCGGCTTCCTTCGCCCCGCGCCCCATCCGATGCTCCAGCACCTCGTAGATCGTTGTGCAGTTGGCGCGATAGAACGCCGGGATGAAGACCCACGCGACAACGAAGACCGCGAGGATGCCGCCGATGTTCGTTGACAGATACGTCAGATCCCCGCGAAAGCTCTGTTCCGGCCCGCCGATGAAGGTCGCGACGCTGAGGCTGCTGGCCACGATCGAGAACGCCACCGCCCACACGGGCATCCGGCGGCTCGCAAGAAAATACTCGTGGCTGCCTGAGGGCTCTCGCAGTGAAAACCAGATACCGCTGGCCACCAGGAGCCCGACATACGCCACGATGATGACCCAATCCAAGGTGGTCATCCCTGCCGCGAGCGAGATCATTGGCAACGTTGTCATCCCGCGAGCATACCACGCCCGCGTCCGGCGCTCACGGAGTCGCCATCGCGGCTCGCCCGCGTCCGCTCGCCGCCGCGGCAGCCAGTGTCACGTTCGGCGGCCGATCCCCGGCGTACGTCAATCCCATCCGCGTCGCCAGCAGGCGCGCCGTGATCTGTGATGACAGGAAGATCACCGGCAGCCCGGAGCCCGGGTGTGTGCCGCCGCCCACCAGCCAGACGTTCTTGACATCCGGCAGTTCGTGCTGCGGCCTGAAGCACAGCATCTGCATGAGCCCGTGCGCGAGGTTGAAGGTCGCGCCGAATGCGATGTTGTGCCCCTGCCAATCCGCCGGTGTGATGCACTTCTCCGCCGCGATGCGCGGGCGGATGTCCTGGCCGATGAGATTTGAGACCTTGTCCAACGCCCGCTCACGCGTCACGCTCGCCGCCCCGGATGGCGAACCGTCGCGCCAATCGATCCCCGAGCGGTTGTTCGGCGTCGGAACAAGCACGTACAGCGAACTGTCGCCCGCCGGCGCCAGCGTCGGGTCGATCGCGCTGGGGTTGCAGACGTACACGCTCGGGTCGTCGCTCAGCTTCAGCGTCTCGGCGATCTCGCGGATGTTCTGCTCATAGTTCTTCGAGATGCAGATCGTGTGGTGCGGCAGCGCAACCTCACCCTTGATCCCCAGATAGAGCATGTACGTGCTGCACGAATAGTCCATCTTCGTGAGCTTGGCGTCGGTCCAGCTCCGCCGCAGGTGCGCGGGGATCAGGTTCTGGATCGCCCAGCTCGCGTCGGCGTTCATCACGACGTGGTCGTGCCGGTGCTCGCGGTTGTTGGCGACGATGGCCCGGGCCCGCGGGCCGTCAAAGGTCAGCCGCTGCACCGGCGTGCCGGTGTGGATCTTGACGCCCATCTCCGCGCACGCCTCGGCCATGGCCGTCATCAGCGCGTTGCAGCCGCCGCGCGGGTGCCAGACGCCGTACTCATACTCGATGAACGGCAGGATGCTGAAGAGGCTGGGGCAGGAGAACGGCGACATGCCCAGGTACTTGCTCTGAAAGCTCATCGCGAGCTTGCTGTACGGGCTCTTGAAGTACCCGCCGAGCCAATCGTGGACGCTCTTGGTCGGCGCGAGCATCGGCCCGGCACGCAGCAGGTCCATGTCGAGAAAATCGGTGAACGACCGCCAGGGCTTGCGGAGCACCGGCTCGAACGCGCTGAGTTTCTTGCGATTGTCCGAGATGAAGCGAGCGAACGCGGCGCCGTCGCGAGCGTCAATCTCGCCCAGTCGCCTGGACATTTCCTCGACGTCTTGTGTGCAATCCAGCACAATGTCGCTCTGCCCCTGCCGGCCGATCACCAGTCGGTACATCGGGTCCAGCCGCTGCAGGTCGCAGTAATCCGAGAGCTTCCGCCCGGTGGACGCGAAGATCTCCTCCAAGACATAGGGCATCAGGAAGAACGTCGGCCCGCAATCGAAGTGGTACTCACCCAGCGAGATGCGGCTCGTCCGCCCGCCCACGGTCTCCATCGCCTCATAGACATCGACCTGCGCGCCGCTGCCCGCCAGCAGCATCGCCGCGGCCAAGCCCCCCGGCCCCGCACCAACCACGCCGACAGACAAACCAGATTGTGCGATCATGGCAGAAGCATCCTCGCGCGAAGATTGAGAGGGAGAGCAACGCGCGGGGTATAGTAACCCGCCTCCTCTCAGAATCGTTACCGCAGGGAGTGATCGTGCAGGAAATCGTCGCGTGGCCCATTCAGGCGCGACTTGCGTGGGTCAGAAACTGGCGTCGGCTCATCGTGGCCAACACCGACACCCTCGTGTCGCTCGTTCAACGTGAAGTACGGAAGCCCGAAGGCGAAGCCCTGACCGGCGATGTCATGCCGCTGCTGGCCTCGTGCAAGTGGCACGAACGCCATGCCGCCAAACTGCTGGCCCCACGCTCGCTTCGCGGCCGCCCGCTCTGGCTCCTGGGTCAGCGCCACCACCTCACCCGGCCACCCGTCGGCACCGTCGCCATCATCGCGACCTGGAACTACCCGGTCCAGCTTCTGGGCATTCAGCTCCTGCAGGCACTCGTCGCCGGCAACCGCGTCGTCGTCAAGCCCTCTGAGAACGCCCCGCGCACGCAGGCGTACCTCCTCAAGCTCGCCATTGAGGCTGGACTCCCGGACGGCCAACTCCGCTGGACGCCAGCGACCCGCGAAGCCGGCCCGCGACTTCTCGCTTCCGAACGCTTCGACCACGTGATCTTCACCGGCTCGACCCGCGTCGGCACGGAGGTTGCCGCGTGGGCCGCCAGCACGCTCACACCGACGACACTCGAACTCAGCGGCGATGACTCCGCCATCATCCTCGCCGATGCCGATACCAAGCTCGCCGCCCGCTCGATCTGGCAGGCCGTCACCATGAACGCCGGCCAGACCTGCATGGCCCCGCGCCGCGCGATCGTCAGCGCCCGGGCGTATCCGAGTTTCGTCGCGGCTCTGAGCTTCCTGGCCGCGGGCGCTCGCCCGCAGCCACTGATCGACGCCCGCAGCGCCGCCAACTGTCGCGCCGCGGCCGGCGCCGCGATCGAGGCCGGCGGGCGATCGATCCTCGGCGTTGACGAGCTCCACAGCACGCCGTCGATCCAGCGCCAAACCCAGCCCCGCCCGCGTGACGACGCCAGCTTCCGCGCTATGGCGATCGTCGACATGCCCGAGTCCTACCTCGGGCAGGAGCTCTCGGTCTTCGGCTCACTTCTGCTGGTCTACCCCGCTTCGGACGACGCCCACGCGCTGGCGATGCACGCACACTGCCGCCATCGATTGAACACCGCGATCTTCACGCGCGATGTCGCTCGAGCGCGCACGCTCGCCTCGCAGCTCGGCTCCGGATTTGTCACGATCAACGACGCGCACATTCCCACCGCCCACCCCGGCGCTTCGATCACCGGCACCGGTGCATCGGGCTGGGGCCCCAGCCGTGGTGAACTCGGTCTGTTGACGCTCACACGCCCGGTCGTCGTGTCGGCCTCGTCGACGCTCGTCCGAACGCCGACAACCGAGCCCGGGCCGCAAGAGCTGTCCATTCTCAGGCGAGCGATGCGGTGGCTCTATCAGCCCCGAGGCGAGGGCCGACGGATCGCACCCGACGAGCAGAGCCCGCCGGATGCCTTGCGACCCACCACCCAGAACGCAACGGACCTCGCCGCCCCATCCGGTCACACGCACGCCCCGAACCACCCGCAGCAGCCTTCCCGCCTCCCCGCCCAAGGACCAGCACGATGAACCCTCCGGCCTCCAAGCAATCCGTCGTCGTCATCGGTGGCGGCCTCGCCGGCCTCGCCTCAGCGGTCGAGCTCGCCAGCAACCTCGGCCCCGGGGCCGTCACGCTCGTCGAGCGCAACGCCCACCTCGGCGGCAAGATGAACGTCCTGACCGATCGTGGCTTCACCTTCGACATGGGCCCGACGATCATCACGCTCCCGCAAGTGCTCCGCGGCATCATCAACCGCTCGGGTCGTCGCGTTCAGGATTACGTCGATCTCCGCCGCCTTGATCCGCAGTGGCGCTGCCTCTTTGAAGACGGAACGACGCTCGACCTCTTCGAGAACGTCGAGCGCATGGCGGCGAGTGCCG
>JALHNK010000076.1:0-8768 GCA_022843565.1 Phycisphaerales bacterium | reverse complement strand
CGATCGGCTCTTCCCGGGCCAGGACGCTGGCGCCGGGTACAAGAAGTTCGTGCAGTACAGCCGTCGAATGTTCAATCTCAGCGAGAAGGTCTTCTTCTACAAGGACCTCGGCTCCGTCGGCGACATGATGCGACTGAGCCCGCTGGGCGACCCGCGCATGCTCATGGACGTGCTGGCGATGCGGATGCACTCGACCGTCGGCGCGACCGCCGCGACGATGATCAAGGAGCCACACGTCCGCCAGCTCGCCGAGCACTTCCTGCAGTACGTCGGCTCCTCGCCGTTCCTTGCGCCGGCGATCCTCTCGCTGATCGCCTCGGCGCAGGTTGACCACGGCTGTTGGTACCCGATGGGCGGCACGCGCATGGTCGCACGCTCGCTGGAGCGCCTCGCGAAGGAGCTGGGCGTCAACATCCGCACCGGCGTCGGCGTCAAACGCATGGTCACACAGGGCCGGCGCGTCACCGGCGTTGAGCTCGACACCGGCGAGACGCTCGCGTGCGAGAGCGTCGTCAGCAACTGCGACATCCAGCGGACGATGCGTGACCTGCTGGGCACGCCCGAGACGCTCAAACGCCAGCAGAAGATCGCCGGCGATTACACCCCCGCGTGCTCCGGCGTTGTGCTCTACCTCGGCCTCAGCCGCCAGTACGAGCACCTGGCCCACCACGACTTCCTCTTCAGCAAGGACTCGCACCAGGAGTTCGACGACATCTACACCCGCGGCATCCCCGCCCGCGACCCAACGATCTACCTCGCCGTGCCCTCACGCACCGACCCGACACAAGCCCCCGCCGGCTGCGAAGCGCTCTACGCCCTCATCCACACGCCCTACATGCGGCCCGATCAGCGATGGGCGGGCAAGGGCGGGCTGATGGAGCAGTACCGCCCCGTGGTCATCGACAAGCTCAAACGCTGCGGCAAAATGCCCGACCTCGAGCAGCACATTGTCGTCGAGCATCATCTGCACCCGCAGCTCATCGACTCGATGTACAACGCCGAGGGCGGCGCGATCTACGGCCTCGCCTCCCACGGCCGCCTCAAAGGCGGCTTCAAGCCCCGCAACCGCGCCGGCGTCATCGAGAACCTCTACCTCGCGGGCGGCAGTGCCAACCCCGGCCCCGGCGTCCCCATGGTCCTCATGTCCGGCGTCACCGCTGCGCACTCGCTGCTCAGCGATCAGGGCGTTCGAGCCAAGGGCGAACTTGAAATGGCGTCATTGACCAAGGACGATCTGGCGTTCGCGCCCGCGTGAGTGTGAGCGAGCATGGCTGAGAGCGAACTCGATCCCGCCCTGATCTGGCCCGCGGCACCCTCGAAGCATGTCGCGCGGTTTTTTCAATGGTGGATCCCCAAGATGTTCGAGCGGTCGTTCCACGCGGTGCGACTGGCGCGCGGCACCGAAGGCACGCTCGCCTCGCTGGACGCGCACGCCGGCCCGATCATCGTCGTGATGAACCATCAATCATGGTGGGACCCGCTGATCGCGATGCACTTCTCCAGCCGACTGACGCCCTCGCGCCAGTTGCTGGGCCCGATGGAACTGGCGCAACTCAAGAAGTTCGCGTTCCTCCGCAAGCTCGGCGTCTTCGGGATCGACCCCGATCACCCCAGCAGCCAGGCGAAGATGCTCGAGTATCTCTCGCGCGAGTTTGGCGCGAACCCGAAGCTGAGTTTCTGGGTCACGCCGCAGGGCCAGTTCGTCGATTCTCGCGAGCCGATCCGCATCCGGCCCGGTGTCGCCAGCGTCGCGTCGAAGCACGCCGGCGTACGGGTGGTCGCTCTGGCGGTCGAGATGCCCTTCTGGCTCGACAAACGCCCGGAGATCCTCTGCCGGTTGTGCGACGTGCCCGCCCCAGCCGCGCCGACAACCACCGGCTGGACTCGCGCAATCACCGGCGCGATGCAGGCCAACGCCGACGCGCTGGCGGCCTTGGTGCGAGTACGCGACGAGGCCGCGTTTAGCGTGCTCAGCGGCGCTCGCGGCTCTCGCGTCAACCCGCTCTACGACCTCTGGCTCCGCCTCCGGGGCGTCTCGGGCCCGCTCGTCGCCACCGATCGATCATCCACCAGTTCTCGCGCCGCCAGCGAGCGCCCGGCCTCGTCTGTCCGCGCATTGGCCACACCTCCCGTTTCCCCAGCCGCCCCTGTGCCAGCCAACGCGTCGAACCCGGAGCGCGCGACCTCATGACCCTCTTCGTGCTGATGATCATCGCGTGCGTCCTGTGCTTGTTCCTGCTGGTCATGACGCTGGTCAACCTTCGTATCGACACGCCGCCGACCGCTGGCGAGCTTCGCGCGTTGCCAGACGCCGAGCAGCCGCTCATCTGCGTGTGCATCCCTGCGCGAAACGAGGAGGCAAACCTCGAGGCGTGCGTTCGGTCCATCCTGGCGTCGACGCACCGGAACGTCGCGGTCTATGTCTACAACGACCACTCAACGGACTCGACAGGCGCGATCCTCGAGTCCTTGATGGCTCAGGACTCGCGCGTTCGCGCCACGCCCGTGGTGCCGCTGGAGCAGGGATGGAACGGCAAGCAGTTCGGCTGCCACCAGATGGGCCAGCACGCCCAGGGCGAGTACCTGCTCTTCACCGACGCCGACGTGCGCTTCGCGCCCGAGTGCCTGAGCGCAACGCTGAACCGCGCCCGCGCTCTGTCCGTCGATCTGCTCTCGACCTTCCCGATGCAGCGCACCCACACGCTCAGCGAGGCGCTGGTGATCCCGCTGATCCACTTCATCCTGCTGAGCTACCTCCCGATGTCGCGAATGCGGAACACGACGGACCCCGCCGCGAGCGCCGGATGCGGCCAGTTCCTGTTCGTCCGGCGCGAGGCGTACGTGGCCTCCGGCGGTCACGCGCCCTTCAAAGCCTCCATGCACGACGGGATCAAGCTCCCGCGCACCATGCGCAAGGCCGGATTCCGCACAGACCTGTTCGACGCCACCGCCCTGGTCTCCTGCCGCATGTACCGCGGCTTCGCCCAGACCTGGCGCGGCTTCAGCAAGAACGCCTACGAAGGCCTCGGCTCCATCCCGCTGCTGGTCTTCGTGACCATCGTTCACGCGATCGCGTATCTCATGCCCTGGTGCGTGCTGATCCTCGCCGCGATCGCCTCTGCGAGCCCGAGCGGCGCGTCATCCCCTGCGATTCTTCGGGCCGCCAGCGATCCAGCGACCGTCGGCCTCGCCGTTCTGGCGTGCTTCGTCGCGATCGCGCACCGCTGCCTGCTCGCCCTCCGATTCCAGCAGCGATTCTCGGGCGCGTTCCTGCACCCGCTTGGCATCATCTTGATGACCGCGATCCAGTGGAACTCGCTGTATCTGCACCTGACGAATCAGCGAGCCTGGAAAGGCCGCGGCGGCAACGCCCCCGCGCCGACGACTTCGGCGTGAGCCCATCGCGAGGCGATCCCTCGATCCCTCGATCCCCACACTTACGGGCAACCGTCGAAGTACACCGAGAAGAACAGGTTGTAATCCGCTTCGGTCGTCCCGTTGTTCGTCTGGAGCAGGCCGAATGGTGGCAGCGGCGAGCCGTCATCGTTCGCGATGTCACAGACCGCCGCGGCGTCGAAGAAGAACGAGAAGAACAGGTTGTAATCGCCCTCGGTGACGCCGTTGTTCGTGCCACCCGGCACGCCGATCGGCGGAAGCGCTGAGCCGTCGTCGAACGCGATATCCGCTGGCGAGCAGCGGGGGGCCGCGAAGCTGATCGAACCGCTGTCCTTGACCACCGGCGCGCTCTTGCCCCATTTGACCCACTGCGCGTACGCGATCTGGCCCGTCGTCAGGTTGCCCATCGGCGTGCCCGGCGGAGCGATCCATGTCGTGCCCTGCTGCGGCATGCTGTTCGGGCTGCCCACCGGCTGGATCGTCGTCGCGTTGTCTCGCAGGAACTCGATGTAGTCCTTGCCGGTCGTCTGATGCAACACCTGCACCTCGGCCCGGGCCGCGCCGGGTGGCAACGCAAAGAACGTGTCGTCCCAGTGCTGGCCGTCGGCGTACGTCGCGCCGACCGGGGGCGACTGGATCGCCGCGAACCTGGCGTTCGAGAACCCGCGAGGCGGGATCCGATTGTCCTTCACGACCGTGTTGTTGATGTCGAGGTGGAAGCTCTTGCCAATCGGCAGGCCTGTGAGGAACGAGACGGTCGCGTCCACGCCGTGGATCAGTTCGTAGACCTTGGTGTCCGCTTCGGTGATGACCGCCGTGGCGCTGTCGTACGCACCGCGCTCGGCCACCAGCACGTCGGCGGCGTCATAGAACTTGACGTTGATCCACATCCGCCGGCCCTCGGCGAAGCCGCCGGGGAGCTTGTGCCCGGCGTTGTTGTAGATGCGGACCTTGAGCTGGGAGTCTTCGTACGTCAGCTCCATGTCGCTGGACTGTGTCATGCGGAACTTGTTCCGATCGACCGATTCCTGCACCAGAAGGTCGTCGGTCATCAGCGTCTCGCTGGCGCCCCAGACATCCTGCACCGCGTGCAGCACCCAGGTGTTGGTGCCGGTGAAGTTGTGGACCGGCGCGTTGGTGCGCAGCGGCGAGCCAAGATTCGGATCAGCGCCGAAGCCCGTGGTCGGCGGCATGTGGCAGCTCTGGCACGTCGTGTACGACAGGTTGGTGTTGAAGATGACCAGCTTGGTCGGATCCGTCGGCAACTCTGGGATCGTGCGCGTCACGCCGTCGTAGCTGTAGCGACCGACAATCGCGGGCGTATCGCCGACGTTCGGATTCGGCACCGTCAGTTGCACGCCCGCTGGCGTCGCGAAATCTGACATCAACCACTCGGAATACGTGCGGTCCATCGGGTACATGTCGTACTTGTTGCCCGTCGGGTGCGCCTGGCCCATCGGCGTCGGCGCGTACGAGCCGTCGCCCTGCTTCATGTACACCGGGTTTGAAACGTCGTGGCAGCCGGCGCAGAGACCCGCTTCTTTGTGGAATGGCGATTCGTATGCCAGGTGAAAGCAGTTCTCAGGATCGAACGGCCCGCGCCGATTGTTCCGGTTATCAACGATGAACGAGTTCACCGCGTTCAGCGGCCCCCCCGGTTGAAGCCCAACGCTCGGGAAGTTCGGCGGAGTGTTCCCAGCGAGCTGCGCGAACACCGCGGCGTCCACCGGCGGGTTCGCCGGGTCCGCCACCGGGTCCACCATGCGGTGGCAGATCGAGCAGCTCACACCGCTGCGGTCGATCTCGGCGAAGTTCTGTCCGTTCGCCGGCGTCGTCGCGCCCGGGAGGTTCGCACGACCTTCCAGCCATCCCGCCGGCGCGTGGCACTTCAAACAGCCGTCGCCGCTGAACGGCGCGTCCTTCTCGGTGATATCAAACTGCGCCTGGAAGATCGGGTCGCGGAAGCTCTGGGCCATCATGCTGTACGCCCAGCGGTTGTACGGCACCGAGTACGCCCCCGGCTGAATGCCCGACTCATCGGCATGGCACGACGAGCAGTTCTGGGGCGAAAGCAACGGATCAAAGTTCGGGTTCGCCGGCACGTTCGGATACGGCTGCGACCCGTGCATGTAAAAGTCTTGGAGCTCCGTGTTCAGCAGCGGCGTCGCCGAAACCAGCGCGACCAGTCCGGCCAGCGCCGTCGCGACCGCGCCGAACACCACACCCTGCCGCACACGCCGACGAAGCACTTGACTCATGGAATCTCCAGTCCGCAACACATCCATCGACGACAAGACCGAGCGACCAACAACGCAGACCAACTTCGCAGCGATCGCGCACGCCGGCGGTCAATCCGTCCTCTGGTATTCGGACCATTGGCGCCGGAAGTTCCTCCCGAAGTATGGACGCACGCTGAAAAATCGCAACCGACATTTGTCGGAAGTCGCAATACACGGGCGCTTCTGAGGTGTTCTACCAGCGGCCGGATCGTCGCCGGGCGCACCCCTGCCGCCACTGCCGTTGCCGCCGCGTCACCCGTTCGCGGGGGCCGATAACTCCACCGCCGGCACCGCTGGGATCATCCCCAGTTTCGCCCCTCCGGCCAGCAACCGCCGGATCGCTTCACGCCCGCGCTGCCCCGCGTCAACCGTCAGCGAGTTGACATACATCGCCACGTACTTCTCAAGCTCAGCGTCCGACTTCAAGGGCGAGAATCCCCGCGCATACTCCAGCGACTCGGCCCGATGCGCCAGCGCAAAGTCGATCGACCGCCGCAGCGTCGTCGTCACTTCTCGGACGCTCCCGATCCCGAACCGAGCATCAAGATCGCGCCTGATCGCGTTGGCCCCCAGCGGCAGCGGCAGCCCCGTCTCGGCCTGCCACCACACGCCCAGATCCTGCACCAGGCGCAGCCCCTGCTGGGCGAACGTGATCTGCGCCTCGTGGATCAGCACGCCCAGGTCCGCCTCGCCAGAAACAACACTCGACGCGATCGTGTCAAACGCGCGAGCGATCGGACGCAGCGGCCGTCCGCCGAGCATGATCGACAGCGTCATGTACGCCGAAGTCTGAAGCCCCGGCACGCAGATCACCGGTCCATCAGGCGACTGCGCCGCGTCTCGAACACTCGCCGTCGTCCACCGCTCATCGCCAGCGCGGCACACCAGCTTCGGCCCGAATCCATCGCCGAACGACGACCCGCACGACGTGAGCACGTACTTCTCATGGGCCTGCGCAAAGCACGCGAAGCTCATGGCCGTGATGTCCAGGTCCGCCCGATCGATCGCGCGACGGTTGAGGTTCTGGATGTCCTCCGGCAGCGAGCGAAACACGAATCGCCCCGTATCAATCGCCGGCGGCGTCAGCACGCGCGACGGATCGCGCGGGTCCACCTTTCCGGTGATGGGCCACCACATGAACACATCGTCAGCATCCGCAGAATGCGCAAGCGTGAGCACCGGTCGATCGGTCATGCGGCATTATGGGCCAGTTGTCAGCGGTCAGCCTTCAGCCATCAGCTCAAGGCCAAGACATCGGTGCCGTCAATGCGCACTCGCGCAACCGCGACATTCATCCTTCCTGCTGAAAGCTGATGGCTGAAGGCTGGCGGCTGGAGGCTATCTCTTCACCGCGCGAATGCCCACGAACAGCGGGATCTCCCGGCGCGCCCGATTCTCCGCTTCCGCCCGCGGCCCCGGCTCGCTCACGCGCACCGCCGGCCACTCTTCGAGCGTCTCGACCAAAAGCCCCGCCTCGCTCAGCAGCCGCACATACGTCTGGAGCGGCCGATGAAACGTCCAGGTCACGATGTCCGGCGCGCTGCCGGGGTGCATCTTGATGGCCTTCTGCCCGAGCGACAGATACCCATCCACACGCCGATACTGCGCACGCGTCTTCTCATCCCAGCCCCACGATGTCTGGTCCGGCGCGCGAAACGCCGGGTGCGTGATCGAGAACACCAGCGACCCGCCCGGCTTCAGAACACGCGCCACACTCGCCAGCAGCGGCTCCAGCGGGTTGATGTTCGCCATCGCCATCACGCACGTCACGCTGTCAAAGCTCGCATCCGCCAGCGGCAGCGCGTCCAGTGTCCGAGCGTCTCCGATGTGAAACTCCGCCTCGAGCCCCTGCGTCACCGCCCGCGCCCGCGCCGTGTCCACCAGCGCCGGCGAAGAATCCACGCCAACGACTGAAGCGCCCAGCCGCGCCAGCTCGCGCGAGATCACGCCCTGGCCGCACGCGACATCCAGCACCCGCACGCCCGGCTGCGGCTGCACCATCCGCAGCGTGCCGGGGATGATGATCTTGTCGTAGTGGTCGCTGCGTTTCTCGTCGATCAGCGCGTCGTACCACCCTGCGACGTTCTCCCACGACGTGTCCTCCGGCTGGTGCGAGCTGTGCGCCACTGGCGGCTGCTTCAGCGTCGCGGTCCCCGACGGCGCCGGCACCTTGCTGCCCACCAGCGTGTAGAACCCCACCGGCGGATCGCTGCGAAACCGCACTGTTGCGCCCGTGCCCGGATGGGAAAAGCCAAGCTCCGCCGCGTGCAAGCACAGCCTCCGCAAGTCGTCGCGGAACGCGTTGTACCGCCGATCGCCGACGATCGGGTGCCCCTTCTCCTTCATATGAACGCGGATCTGGTGCTTGCGCCCGGTCTCCAGCCGCAGTTGCACGAGGCTCATGCCGTTGCCGCTGCCCAGCACGCGATAGTGCGTGACCGCGGGCCGAGCCTGATCGTGCTCCTCACCCCAGCCGCCCATCGCCACTCCGCCGCCGCCACGAAAATCATCGCCCTTGATTGACGCCACAGTTCCGTCGCGTGACTCGCGCAGGAAGCTCTGAATCGTCCCCTGCTCGCCGACCTCACCCATGATCCCCTCAACCAGCGCGAAGTAGATCCGATGCACGCGTTTGGATTTGAAGTCGTCCTTCAACCAGTGATACGCCTTCTCGTTCTTGCTGAAGACCAGCAGGCCCGATGCCTCGCGATCCAGCCGGTGGATGATCCCCGCGAACACCTTGCCATGACCGCTCGTGCCGCCCGCGTCGGCTTCAACCGCCGCCTTGTCTCTGCCGCGGCTGCGCGATGTCGGCCGGCCCACTTTGGCCCGCGCCAACTTCTTCACCATGTCAAACAGGGTCTCGCGCGGCTCCTCCGGACCCGCCGCCGTGGTCAGGCCGGTCGGCTTCTCCACCACGATGATGTCGTCATCCTCGTAGACAACCTTCACACCCGCCGGCAGCGCACCGGCGTTGTCAAATGACCGCGACGGGTTTCGACCCATCATGCCCTTGCCAGCGCCCGGCGGCTTCCGATCGCCAAACGTCCTCCCTGCCCCTCCCGCCCCCCCCCTGCCCCCAGCCCCCCCCGC
>JALHNK010000075.1 GCA_022843565.1 Phycisphaerales bacterium | reverse complement strand
TGCCGCGGCGTTTGAGACGCTGCGCGCAATCAACGATCCGACGATGAACGACATCGTCGGCAAGGCGAAGGAGGAGTTGGCCAGCGCCGGTTCCGGATTCGCGGAGATCGCCAATCGGATGGAAGCCGCGGCGTGGAAGGCCGAGGCGGACAAGGCGAAGGCGGCGCTCGGGCAGAGCGACGGGGCGTTCGATCGCTCTGCGTTCGAAAAGGAGCTGAGCGGGCAGCGGGCTGGCTGGGGCACGCGGAATGCGATGGAGCGATTGCGTGCGGTGAACGCGCTGGCGATCGCGGACCGGTTCAAGCCGATCAGTGATGACCCGCGTCCGAAGTGGAAGACGGACCAGACGGCGGCGCTCGATTTGGTCGAGGCCGCGTTGAAGGCGATGAGTGCGCCGGGCAAGGTGTGGCCCGATGGCCAGCCGAAGCTGAGCACGCTTCAGGCCGGGCTGAAGGAGCTGCGCCAGAGTGTTGAGCAGGAGGGGTCCACGAGCGAGCGACTCTTTGGTCACAACGTCGCGAGCGTGAGAGACCGGCTGGCGCGATTGAGGGAAGATGTCGATGCGTTCAAGGGCACCGTGGAGAGTGTGCGGCTGGCGTCGAACCAGAAGATCGAGGAGGTGCTCGCTGAGCTCGTGCGCGCGGGGGCGGGCGTTGATGGCCCGGCGGGACCGGGCCTGAAGCTGATCGCCGAGGCGGCCAAGGGATTGAGCAAGGATCGGCCGGATGATGCGGCGCTGGCGGCGCGGCTTGGCAAAGTGATGAAAGAGACGCTCGCGGGCGCGGGGGAGATCGCCACGGCGATCAGGACCACCGGCGAGGGGCTGCCGGGCAAGCGATGGGAACGGGCGGAGTGGCGGAACGCGGCGGAGAACCTGGGCGAGCGCGAGCTGACGCGTGTGGTGGGCCAAGCGATCGCGGACGCAAAGAAGGGCGTGGATGCGGGGGTTCCGATTGCGCCGGCGAAAGAGGCGATCGAGTCGTTCGCCAGAACACTGGGCGAGGCGATGGCCGCGGACGGTGCGCTGGGCGCGGCGCTGAGTGAGCCGGCGAATATCGGCGCTGGCGGCGCGGTGTCTACGAATCTGACGCAGCTCAGCGAGGATGCTCGGGCCAAGAGCGCGAAGGCGGCGGGGGCGGCGCCCGGCGTGAAGGCGACGGACTTTGTCGCGATCTCGAAGTTTGATTCGGTCAAGGCGTTGGGCGAGGCGGCGCTGCCGGCGTCGCGTGATCGGCTGCTGAGCGCGATGAAGTCGCCGGGCTCCGCGGTCGAGGCCATGCTGGCGCTGGAGCGCTTGGTGGCATCGGGCGCTTGGCCGAATGGTGCTTCGGAGTTCCGTCAGGCCCGTGCGACGCTGGAGCAGATGGACGCGGCGGTGCTTTCGATCCCCGGTCAACCGCTCGAGCCGCTGGGCGCGATGCGGCAGCGCAAGACGGCGCTGTTGCAGAAGAGCTATTTGAATCTGTTGGCCAGCGCGACGGCGCAGACGATTCCCGAGGTGGTCGGTGCGCTGGATGAGACGCTGACGCCGGTGGCGACGATGCCCGCGTGGGCCAAGTACAACATCGAGCGATCACGCGTGCTGTCGCGGCTGGCTGGCGCGACGGATGACCAAGCGAAGCAGATCGTCACGGAGCTGGCGCTGCTTGCCAAGGGCGCGGGCGTTGATGCGGCGCAGCTCGGGGCGTTGACCAGTGAATCCGGGCCGACGTTCTCGCCGGCGCAAGCGGGGCCCGGCGCGACCGGGCGATGGACGCTGAGCGCTGGCGATGGTGCCAGCGAGACGCTGGCCTATCGGTCGAGTGATGGAAAGACGGAGATCTCGTTTGTGGCGGTTGGCGATGGGAGCAGCCGCGTGTTTGTGAGCGCGACGGAGGTGTCGCTGGCGATGGTGAACGCGGCAATGGACGACGCGGCGTGGGAAGGGTTCAAGGCGGATTTGGGCGACCCGAAGCTGACGAAACTGAACAAGCCGACCCAGGCGGACGACGGCGTGCGCGGGTGGACCGGCGGCGGGGGCCGCTTGGCCCCGACCAGGGCGGTGGATGCTGGCGATCGGAGCATGGGGTGGTTGAGCTACGACGTGCGAACCGGCGCGAACATCGTGGTGTTCCCGGCGGGGATGGAGCCGGCGGCCCCGAGTCTGGACATGCCGGCGCATCACTTTGGCGCTCGGGCGTCGGTTCGTGTCGCCAATGCAATGGGCGGGCGGTTGCCGACGCTTGCGGAGTGGCAGACCGCGGTGCAGCGAGAGGGCGGCGCGGCGGCGCTGGTGCCCGGTGCGCGACTTCGCGATGATGCGTGGCGCGCGTGGGCGACGTTGATTGTGGACCTCCGCACGCCGCAGAAGCAGGCGGGCAAGATTCTGGATATCGGCACGCCATGGCGCAGTGTCTTGGGTGACACGGCGGGGAATCGGCAGGCGGCGGCGAAGTCGGGAACGGACAAGGTGCTGTTCCGGCCCGTGGGTGAGGGGAGCGGGCAGCGATTCAAGAACCTGATCGGCAACGTTGCGGAGTTTGTCCACAACGCGCCGGCGCAGTGCCGCGCGGATCTGATGATCGGTGCAGCGTCGATGTCGAACGTGCAGGTCGTTGGCGGTTCGGCGCTCTCACCGTTGGCTGTCGATCAGCTTGACAAGCCGCAAACGTTCACGCCGGCGACCCCGGAGCGATCCTTCGCCGATGTGGGATTCCGCGTGGCGTTTGACGCGAAGGGTGCCGAGGCGCTGGCGTCGCGGGCCGCCCGCGCGATCGAGAGCGTCGGCTATGCGAAGCCGACGCCCCCGTGACCGCCGAGCGGGCGGTCGCCGCGTGCGGTGGGTTGATTACTCGGCCAGGACCGGGACGCTGGCGAAAGCGGGCGTGGTCGGGTCGCTCTGGCGGCGCTGCTGCTTGGCCAGGACGCTGACGCCGCTCTGATCGCCGGAGGACATGGCGAGGTTGAGGCGAACGGGCGTGGCGGGCGCTGGGGCGTTGTAGTCGTACTTGTGGGAGGAGTAGACGCCGGAGGACGTGGTGCAACCGCCGAGGGCGATGGCGACGGCGGTGCCCCCGGGGGGGGGGGGGGCGCGGGGGGGGCGGGGGGGGGGGGGGGGGGGGGGGGGGGGGGGGGGGGGGGCCCGGTTCATGATCAATCTCTCCTAGCGCGGCGGTGTTGCCGGCAAATGGAGATCGACGGCGCGGGTCTTCGACTCGCGGCGGGGTGGCGGTCGGAGGTCTGTTTTTCGGTTATGGGCAAGGCGCACGAGGCAGTCTTTGCGCGTGCGGCGGGACCGGTGCAAGTTGACGCGCGGGCCTGATCGTGATTGGTTTGGTGTGAAAATGTGGGGCTGGGGGCTTCCGGCGCGGGGCGCGGGCTTGCAAGTTCGGGTGCGAGACCATAGATTGATGGACTCAGCGCACCCGAACTGGTGCCGAGCGAGGAGCGACCGAGCGTGAACGACCGAACACTGGAAGGATCAGGGCGAGCGTCGGCTCTGGCGGCGAGGTTGCGGCTGCTCCAGGCGGAGCTTGCGGATCGGCCTGCGGAGGTGCGTGCGCAGGAGCTTCGAGGCGAGATCGATCGTGCGTCCCAGGGGCTGAGTGCCGATCAGCGAACGACGCTCATGGAGACGCTGGCGGAGCAGTTCCCGCGCTCGGCGACGGATGGCGCGACGGCGGCTCCCAGAACGAGCAGCGCGCCGGCGGCTGCGCCGAAGCCCCCGCCCCCGCCGGGGCCCGCGGATACCCCGAAGCTGGCCGAGGAGATCGCGGCCCTGTGGCCGATGCTGACCGAGGACTTGCGGCAGCGCGTGCGCGTGGCGCTGGGGCCGGTAATGCCGCCGCCCGCGGCGGGCGGCGACGTTCGTGCGCCGGAGTGGCGCAAGCAACTGGGGCTGAATGCTGATGATCCGGTGGACCCGGCGCGGGCGATCGAGCTCGGGCTGGCGCTGATGACGCTGTCGGTGAACATCGATCGCGTGGTCTGCGGCGTCTGGAAGGACACCAACACCGGCGGCGAGTTCAAGCGTGCGGAGAACCTCAAGACGATCGCCGGGCAGTTCCTGCGTCAGTGGCAGGGCGCCGGCTCGGACAAGATGCAGGCGGAGGTCAACGACCTACAGCTCTTGCTCTACGCGATCCTCAAGGCGCTGCAACTGTTCCCGACGATGTTCGCCGACCGGCACCTGGCCCGGTTTGATCCGGCGGTGCTGATGGCCAACACGGGGATCGTCGGCGAGCGTGGCACGAGCTGGTTCGGCGACTCGGGCAAGGCCGCCAGCGCCAAGTGCTGGGAGGAGTACCAGCGTCTGATGAAGGACTATGACAAGAACTCGCTGGCCGACGAGGTCAAGGCGATGGTCACCGACGAGGTCTACAAGGTTTTGCGGCAGCGGCGGCGGTAAGCACTCACGATCCCAAGGGGCGAGGCCCCAAGAAAGGCACGCATGAGCGTCCTCCAGGTTCACTGGCACGAAGGTCTGTTTCTTCAGCCGCACCACTTGCAGGCTCTGCAGCGACAAGCGCTGGAGCGTGGCTCGATGGACCGGCGATTGCTGTGGGCGTATCCCTACGGCGTGATCGAGGCGCGCGTCGCGACCGACGCGCTGGACAACATGCAGGTCCGCTTCGAGCGGCTGGTTGTGGTGATGCCCGGCGGGGTGATCCTGGATGTGCCGCACAACGCCGAGCTGCCGGCGCTGGACATCAAGCGGGCGTTGGCGGCCAGCAACGGCTCGATCACGATCAGTCTGGCGCTGCCGGCGTGGCAGGGCGCCCGCGCCAACACGCTGGACCAGACCACCGGCGACGACGCGCGCGTGAAGCGGATGTTCAAGGTCGGCGAGGTGCAGGTGGCCGATGAGAACACCGGCGACAACCTCCAGCCGGTGATGATGCGGCGATTGAACGCCAGATTGATCACCGAGAACGAGGACCGCACGGAGCTGGAGACGATCCCGGTGTGCCGGATCCTTCGCGGCGCGGGGGAGGAGGCGGGCCAGGCGAAGCTGGATCAGAAGTTCATGCCGCCGTGCTTTGTGACCAGCGGGTCGCCGGTGCTGCGGAAGTTGCTGCGGGATCTGTCCGATGGTGTCGAGGCGGCGCGCAAGGAGCAGGCGCTGCAGCTCAGCAAGAGCGGCTGGTCGCCGGAGAACATCCGCGGCGCGCAGTTTTTGCAGTTGCTGAAGCTGATGACGCTGAACAAGTACAGCGCGCGGCTGCCGGCGATCGCGGCGGCCAGCTCGGGCGTTGGCCAGGGGCAATCGGCTTTTGACTTCTACATGGAACTGCGCGAACTCCAGGCGGAACTCGCGGCGATCCACCCGGACCGCGATCCGTTCGATGCGCCGAAGTATGACCACGACAACCCGGGCCCAGTGTTCACGGATCTGGAAGCGCGCATACGCCAGTTGCTGCGCGACCAGGGCGTGAAGGCTGCGAAGAAGGTGGTATTCGTGCCCGACGGCGCGGACCTCGTGGCGGACCTCACGGCGGAGGACTTCGGCGCCGTGGACATCCTGCTGGGCGTGCGGACGAAGATGGATCCCAAGGCGCTCAAGATGTTCATCGAGGACAGCGAGCGATTCAAGATGATGAACTACAAGCAGCGCCGGCTGAAGCTGTTCGGCGTGAAGCTGGAGGAGGAGCGGTACGTGGTCGGCGTGCCGACGCCGCCGGGCCAGCACTACTTCCGGCTGAACCGCGCCCAGAGCGAGGCCCGCTGGAAGACGGTGCAGGAGGAGAAGAAGGTGGCGCTGGTGTGGCCGGAGATGGAGCACTTCGAGTACGAGGAAGTCGCGTTGTTCTTGATCTTCGCGTGAGTGGTGAGAAGTACACGAGTTCGCCGGTGAGCGCCACGAGGCCCCGGATGATCGGAGATGGACATGGCCCTGGTTGACCTGTGTGAGCCGCTGTTCCAGTATGTCTGCTCGCTGAACCGCCTTGCGCGCGAGGGCGGCAACGTGAGCCAGGGGCAGGTGGAGGCGGAGCTGGAGACGATGCTCGCGGACATCAAGAGCAAGGCCAAGAACAACAGCGGCACCAGCGCCGCGTGGGATGAGAAGGTCGAGTGGGCGCTGATCGCGTTCTGCGATTTCACCGTTCGCGAGAGCAAGCTGCCTTACGCGGGGCGCTGGCGTGGCCTGGGGCCCAAGCGCGGCAACCTCGTGCTGGACGAGCAGTTCTTTGACCTGCTGAACGAGGCCCTGCGCGAGACGGGCGAATCGGCGATCCAGCGGCTGGCGGTCTTTTACACGATCCTGGGCCTGGGGTTCACGGGCATGCACGCCGGGCAGCCGGACAAGATCTCGACAGAGATCCGGGCCAAGATGCGCGAGCTGTACGCGCGCATCGGCGGGAACGTGTCGGGCGATGGCTCGCAGCGGATCTGCCCGCAGGCGTACGAGAAGGTGGACCAGCGGACGCTGGAGCTCTCGACGGGCTCGTGGCTGGTGCCGCTGGCGATCGTGTTTTGTGTGCTGTCGCTGAGCCTGCTTGCGGTGAACGTGGTGGTGTACCGCACGAACCGGGCGATCCTGGGCGAGCAGGTGAACGCGATCAACGAGCACCACGCGAAGCTGATCGAGGCCGACAAGAAGCAGAACTGAGTGAGCGTGCGGCGTGCGGGCGCGGCCCAGACGCCCTTGCACAGAGACCAGTGCCGAGCAACGACGACAACCCGTCACGCGAGCGTGTGACGATCGATGAAGGATGGACCTATGAAGTTCTTTGCAAACATGCCGCTGGCGCTGAAGATCGGCCTGATCGTCGGGCTGGTGGGTTTGATCGTGGTGCTGAGTGTGCTGCTGCGCGAGCATCTGCTGGTCGTGCTGATCATCCTGGCGATCGGCGGCGCGATCGCGATCGGTGCGCTGCTGGTGTACTCGCTGATCAAGAAGCAGCGAGAGAAGCGTCAGGGTGATGCCTTCGGCGAGGGTCTGAAGCAGACCGCACGCAACAACCCGCAGGCGATCGCGTCTGACAAGGCCCGCAAGGCGCGCCTGGACGATCTGGCTCATGTTTTCGAGGAGGGCGTGAGCAAGTATCGCGCCGCGGGCAAGAACGTCTACAGCCTGCCCTGGTACCTGCTGGTGGGCCCGCCGGGCTCGGGCAAGACCGAGGCGATGCGCCACAGCTCGATCGGTTTCCCGCCGGGCTTGCAAGACCCGCTGCAGGGCACCGGTGGCACGCTGAGCATGCACTGGTGGTTCACGAACACCGCTGTGGTGCTCGACACCGCCGGCCGGTTGTTCATGAGCGAGGGCGCGGGCGCGAACGACAACAGTGAGTGGAAGGAGTTCCTGAAGATCCTCAAGCGGGCGCGCCCGAAGTGCCCGGTCAATGGCATGTTGCTGGCGGTGGACGTCGAGACGCTGCTGAAGGACAACGCCGAGCAGATCGAGAAGAAGGCGGGGCTCATCGCGCGCCAGCTTGATGCGATCCAGCGTGTGCTGGATGTGCGGTTCCCGGTCTTCGTGCTCGTGACCAAGTGCGACCGCATCGTCGGCTTCCGCGAGTTCTTTGAAACCATGACCGACCCGCAGGCGGCGCACCAGATGCTCGGCTGGAGCAACCCCGCGGACCTTGACGACGCCTTCAGCCCCGACGCGGTGGAGCAGCACCTGGGCGTGGTGCGCGAGGCGCTGGTGAAGCGCCGGCGGTTCCTGATTCTGGACCCCGTTCACACCGATGATCCCTCGGCGCGCCGGACGGATCAGGTGGACTCGATGTTCGCGTTCCCCGACAGCTTGCAGGCGATCGGGCCGCGCCTGCGCCGGTTCATGGAACTGATCTTCGTCGCTGGCGAGTGGTCGCCCAAGCCGCTGTTCCTGCGCGGGATTTATTTCACCAGCTCGCTGCAAGAGGGGCGAGCGCTGGACGAGGCGCTGGCCAAGGCGATGGGCTGCTCGCTGGACGAACTGCCCGGCGACGCGGTGCCGCGCAAGGACAAGAGCTTCTTCCTGCGTGACGTGTTCACGGGCAAGGTCTTCCGCGAGAAGGGGCTGGTCACGAACGCTGCGAACGTGAGCAAGTCTCAGCGAGCGAGCCGCGCTCTCTTGCTGGGCTCGGGTATCGGCTTCGCGGCGATCCTGATCGGTCTGACATTCCTGGGCGGCTGGAGCCTTCGCGAGACGGTGACCAAGCCGCTGTCGGCGTGGCGGACGCTGGCAGAGGTGTACAAGGGGGTCGAGAATCCCGCGTCGCTGGACGGCGGCAAGAACCCGGTGTCGATCGTGCGGATGGGTGAGGCCGGGCGGGCGTACTCGGGGCTTGAGAAGATCAACGACGAGGTCGAGGAGCGGCGTGCGGAGTTTGCGATCAAGAGCTTCCAGGAGATGCGGAACCCGCTGAACCCGCCGCTGGTCTTCCGGCCGATCGCGTTCCTGCTTGGCGACAGCAACACGCTGAGCGATGAGCGATTGAGCGCGCACCGCGCGGTGCTGGAGTCTTCGGTGCTGGTGCCGCTGGTGCGTGGAGCGCGGGAGGCCCTGACGCAGCGTGAGACGTGGGCGCTGGCGAGCGATCCGAAGGCGACGTTGTCGGCGGAGGAGTCCCGTCGCCTTGACGGCCTGCGCAAGCATCGCGAGGAGATCGCGGTCAAGGCTCTGGCGCAGTTGGTTCGTCTGGAGACGCTCGCCTCGGGCGACGTGCCGGCGAGCATGAAGGACAGCAAGGGCAAGCCGCCGGCGCTGATCGATGTCGAGGCGCTGGTGACGCTGCTGGAGGGTCGTGCACCGGGCGCGACGATCGACAAGCCGACCGAGCGGAAGCGCCAGATCGAAGAGCTGCAGCTGGTGATCGACGAGACGTACATGAAGGACGGCGCGCCGATCAAGGACGCGTGGCCGCCGGCATCGCTGCGAACGACCGACGAGAAGAGCCGCAAGGATCTGATGGCGTCGATCGATCTGTTCGCCGAGTCCAGCCGAAAGGTCGAGGGGCGCGGCGAGTTCGGCGCGGTCGTCGAGCTCTTCCTCGGACTCGCGGAGTTTCAGGAGGCCGACAAGGCGGTGGTCCGCTGGCCCAGCGATCAGGGCACGCCGGACACCCAGCGGACGCTCGACAAGTTCGACGAGGCGATGCGGCAGTGGGAGAGCACGGGGGAGAAGATCCGGCCCGCGGCCGCGCGCGTCGAGGGTGCGCTGGCGAAGGTCGCCAAGCGCGCGATCGACGCTTCGTTCCTCGATGATGTCGCGAAGGCCGAGGCGCAGCGGATCGAGCGCGACTTCGGCGTGCTTGTCAACGAGCTGCCCGAGCAGGGCGGCGGCGTTGGCGGGCTGCTGGACAAGATCGGCGCTTCGAACGCCGCGAAGGACGCGGAGAAACGTGCCGAGGAGAGGGCGGCTTCGAGCGTCGGATCCGGCGGAGCGAAGGACCTGCGCGACGCCGCCCGCGGGTCGCTCGCCGGCGGCAAGGGCGGCCTGAGCGCGACCCTCTCGTCGAGCAAAAAGGAAGCAACCGACGAGGTCGCGGCCCTGGTCAAACGATTCAAGGAGTTGCTGAACTCGAAGGAGTCTTCGGCGCTACTTGCGCGAGCCGGTGGCGATGAGCCGCGGATCGTGAAGCGCGTCCAGGCGTACAACCTCGCGAACGTCGAGCTTCGCGCCGCGAAGACCGAGAGCGAGGCGTTCAAGCCCGGTGACGGTCAGTCGTTCGCTGATGCGGTTCGGCGGAGCGACGAGGCGCGTGAGAAGGCGATCAACCAGATCACGCAGTGGGACGTGGATGCCAACGGCACGGCGCCGGGGCTGACGGGCAAGGCATCACTTGAGAACGCGCTGACGGCGGCGCGTGCGGCGCGGGCTGGGCGATTGCTGGATAGCTACATCGGCAACCGTCTGCAAAGCGGCGGCGGCGGCTGGAGCGAACTTGCACGCCGGATCCCCGCCGGTGCGGAGACTGATGGCGCGCTGCCCAAGATCGCGGTCCTGGACTCGGCACAGGCGATCGACGAGCGATACCGCCCCGTCGCAGCGAAGCTGATCTTCGCCGATTATCAGGCGGCGTTTGACGAGTCCAACTCCCCCGGCACGCGCAACGAGCGCCCGCTGAACAGCGCCGCGCTCAAGGGTCGCGTCGCCGATGTTCGCGAATCGCTGCGCGGCTACGCCGACTCCTACTTCAAGTACTGGTCCGAAGACGTTCGCGGCGCGTGGCTTGCCAAGCAGTTCCCATCGTGGACGAAGTATCGCGAGGCCCTGGACGATCCGGCGCTGCAGAACGCTGGCGAGGGTGTCGCGGCGTTCTTGCGTGACCAGGTCGAGAAGGCGTTCAATGCCATCCCCACCGGCGCCGCGAACCCGGGCGCACCGCGCGAGGCCCAGCCCTTGGTCAATCCCGAGGCGCTCGCGGACGCCAAACGCCGCATCACCGAAGAGACCGAGACGCTGCGCGTCGCAGCGACGCGATCACGCATGAGCGCCGCTCTGGCCTCGTGGCGGCAGTTGCCGGCCGACAGCGGTCGCGCGGCGCTTGAGGGCATGCTCGATCGGGGCGGGAATCCGGAGGACCTTGAGCAAACGTACTTCGGGTTCATGCGGAACCCGGCGGTTCGCAGCATCCCCAGTGAGTTCTGGAACAGCATCTGGCTCGAGGGCGTGCGACTGCTGGCCAAGGAGCGAGAGGACGCTGCGGGGGCGATGCAGACCGAACTGCGAGAGCTGCTGGGTGGCTTCCCGATCGCGATGGACGGGACGAACGTGCTGACGCTTGAGCAGGTGAAGCGAGCGTCGCAGCTTGTCGGCGGGGCGATCGGTCGCCCGCTGGAGAAGCCGCTCGCTGTGCCGGTGGTCGCCCCGTCTCAGGTGCAGACGCTGGAACAGATCAACCGCAGCATGATGAAGAGCGCGATGCCCGGCGGCCCCGCCGCAGAGCGTCGACTCCAGCCGATGAGGGCGGTGGCGCAAAAGCTCGCGGCACCGAACGGCGTGGTGGTTGAGTTCGCGATTGTCAACGGCGCACCGACGGGCCGGAGCGACAACGGGCTGGCGGTGAGGAAGTACGCCGTGGCGAACATTCTCATCAACGGCAACCCGCAGAGTTTCAAGGGCCGCGTGGGCTGGGTGAACGTGCTGGAACTGACGGAGTTCCCGTTTGAGGCGACGATCGGTGCGTCGGACATCGCGGTGCAGCTGGCCACCAGCGAAATCGCAAAGTCGCCGGACGTGACGTTCACGCTCGCGCGTCCGTGGAACCTGCTGGGCGGGCTCAGGGAGCGATCGGATCGCGCCGTGAGCGAGACCGAGGGCGGTCGCGTGGTGTGGTACGTGCCGTTCAACGCCAAGGACGCGTCGGGTGCGGATCTTCGTCTGTGGCTGAAGATGCGAGAGAAGGCGACGCCGGGCACGCTGCCGACGCTGGACCTTTGGCCGACGATTCGGGACCTGCCGTGAGCGTGGCGGTCGAGCGTTTTGAAGCTCGGGAGCGACGCAGGCGGATTGTGAGACCAGCGAGATGATTCGATGTGTTCGTTGACGCAACGAGAGTGATGATGCCAAGGGCGTGAGCAGTGAGACGACCACGATGACCGAGCCCGGGTGCCCGCCGCACTGAGCACGCGAGCGAGCACGCAGATGAGAGATGTTCAGACCCGCTCCCCGGTCCTTTCCCGAGTTACCGCCCGCCAGCGAGCAAGCGTTTCATGATCAAGAGCCTCTCCAAGTCGTTGGGCGCATCACGGACGCCGAGTGTGCGAGTGAGCGCGTTCGGCAAGCACCCGGTGTGGGACGACCACATTGACGATGTCGGTCTGAGCACCGACGAACTCGTGGACGCGCGCCGGACGCTGTACGCCGACTGCATCGCCGGGAGCATTGATTCGGGCGCGTGGGGCGCGCCGGATCAGCCGCCGCCGGCGTGGCTGGTGGATTACGGGCACGAGTTCGTGTGGTACCCCGATGGCGCCGAGGGCACGCTGCTGGCCGGGCGGCTCTGGCCATCGCGTGACGGACGGCGGCGCACGAAGTACCCGATGGTGCTGTGCGCCCAGTGCGACGGCGTCGGGCTTGATTGGGTCGCTCGCGTCGTGCTGCCTCGGCTCGCAGCGCTCCAGGCGGCGTGTATCGAGGCGACCGAGCAATCCCAGGTCATCGCGGCGGTCGAAGCCGCGGGTCGCGACCTGCAAGTGCAGGCGGCTCAGCCCGGCACCGCCGACGAGCCTGGCGCGGCGCGGGCCAGCCTGGATCGCGTGCTCGCAAGCCCGTTGGGCGAGGGCTCTCGCGCCGCGATGCACCGCGTGCAGTACCAGTTCGAGCGAGAGTTCAGCGGCTATCTGAGTGTTGATCGCGGGACCAAGGGCCCGATGCCAGCGCGAGGGCAGCACATCCGTGTGCCGGGGGCGATCGAGCCCGCCACGGGCGCGCTGGTGGCCTGGACGCGGTACTTTGCCCGGCAGTTGTCGCCCGAGTCGCCTCGCATCGTCGCAGTGCCGTTCAGCGGCGCGTGGGCCGATGTGTCGGTCGGCCAGATCACGCCGCAGTTGGTCTCACCCTGGCGGGCGAACTTTGAGCACTCGCCACCGGCCAGCGAGGTGCCTTACACGATCACCGAAGCGTTCGCACGCAAGGTCGAGGGGATGCTCGACGGTTGGCAGGGCCGCGCGAGCGCAGCGATGCCCGTGGGCGCACCATCCGTCGCGGCATCGTCCACGCCGGTGAGCACGCCCGCAGCGCCGGCGACGGCCGCGGCGACCGAGAGCTCACCAGCGCTCGATACATTCGCGGGCGATTCGGTGGAGAAGAGCGGCGGCAACAAGTGGATGGGCGTCGCGATCGCCGGGGGTGTGCTGGTCATCGCGATCGTCATCGCCGCGGCGATGGGGCTTTTCAGCTCCAGCGGCCCGGCGGCTGGCGGCGCGCCGGGCGGTGGCAGTGGGGGGGCGGGAAGCGGATCGACGGCTGGGAGTGGAAAGACCACGCCCGCCGTGACGCCCGCGCCGAAGACGCCCGGCACCGAGAGTGCCGGTGGCGATTCGCCAACACCCAAAGCACCGAACGCGCCGAAGACGCCTGAGCCGGCGCTCATTGACCCGCGGGCGAGCGTGGACCTCGGCGCGATGATCGCCGGCGTGAGCGAGAAAATCTCAAACGTGGCGGGGGCCAGCGCTGGCGAGTTGAAGACGGAGCTGCAAGCGATCACCGCCGAGGCCGCCGCGATCAGCGGGATGACGTTGTCGCGTGAGAATGCCAAGTCGGTGGCGGATCGACTTGGCGAGCTTTCGGCGCGGGCGCAGAAACTCGCCAAGCGAGCGGACGACGCCAAGGTTGCCACCGCGCCGGTCGCCCCGGCTCCCGTGGTGCCCGCGCCGGTCACGCCAGCGGCTCAGATCCCTGGCGTACCCGAGCAGTTGAGTGTGGAGCCGGCGCTGAACGCGGCGTGGGTCAAGCAACTCGATCTCGTGCGCGGGCTGCAAATGACGCCTGAGCGGCTGACGCGCCTGACGACGATCCGCGAGATGATCGAGGGGTTCAGCCGCGGGCTGCCGAAGGTTGAGGAGCTGGACCTGCCGGCGGGCGCCGTGGGTGATACGGTCCGCGGCGAATGCACCGCGCGCCGCCAGAAGGCGCTGGCCGAGGGCGTGCGAAGGCTCGATCAGGGCGGAGCGGATCTGGAGGCGATTCGCACGCCGCTGGAGACGCTTGCCAGCGGCTTCAAGACCTGGACAAACTCGGTGGTGACGGCGACACGGGCGCACGCGCAGGCGGACACGCTGATCCGCAGCGGCGCGTCGTGGCGCGAGGTCGCGCCGTCCGGGCGATCGCTGAGCGACCTGAGCGATGAGATCCGAGCAATGCCGCCGTCGCCGGAGATCAGCGGCGCGTTCGCGCCGCTGATTGCGCAGCTCGATGCCATGCGAGCGCTGGCGACGAGTTCCGATCGCGCCGCACTCTCGGGCGCGCTGCTCGGTGGCAAGGGCGGCCCGTCGAGCGTGCGCACCGCGATGGATCGCTTGGTTGAACTGACGCCGGCGTGGCCCGGCGATGTCGCCGACCTCGGCGCGATCGCGCCCGCGCGAGTCGGCCTTCGCGCAAGTCTCGACGCCGCCCGCGCTCAGCGGCTGGACGAGCGGGCGCTGCGGGCCTGGCTCCGCCTGTGGGGACAGCCCAGCGTGGATGTCGGCGCGCGGGGGCGGCTCGTTGAGCTGATGCCGGCGCTGGGGATTGACGCCAAGGCCCTGCCGACGTGGGCGGCGTACAACCTTGCCAGATACGAGCTTCGCCAGGGGCTCCAGTCGTTGCCCAAGCGGGACGACGCATCGGCCCGACCGTTGATCGAGCGGTTCGCGAGCACGATCGAGCCGCTGGCGGCGACCGTTGCCGATGCGGGCCCGGCGTTGAAGGCGGCGCGGGCGCTGCTGGAAACGCCGCCAGCGCCGCGCGTGGGCCCGGGCGATTTCCCGCTGGCGCAAGGCGGCGCGGGGCGGGCGAAGTGGACGCCCGCGGGTGATGCCACCGAGGACGGACGCATCGCCTACACGCTCGCGGTCGATGGCGTGCCGCCGCAGACGCTCGTCTTTGCGCCGGTGGAAGTCGGCGGCAAGACGGTCTTCGTTTCGACGACCGAAGTGAGCGTCGGTGTCGCGTCCAGCACCCTCGCGGCCAGCGGGCGGGGCGAGCTCTTTGCGACGTTGACTCAGGATTGGAATCGCTTTGTGACGCGCCGCGGGCTGCGCACGTGGGAGCCGCTGTTGAAGTCTCCGGTGCTCGCGGGCAAGGCGCCGCTCGGGCCGGTGCCCAGCGAGGGTGATCCGCTGCGGGGCTGGCTGCCGCGACCGGCCGGCGCGGATCGCGTTGCGGGGTTGTTGGCGATGCCCGAGGCGCCCGGGCCGCAGTGGAACTCACCGATGCAGGGCGTCTCTCCCGAAGCGGCATCGGTGATTGCGTCGGCAATGAACTGCCGCTTGCCGAGCGTTGACGAGTGGCGAGCGTCTCTGGCCACCGAGGGACTCTCGGGGTCCGACACGCCGCCGGTCGGCGCGCAGCTGCGTGGGCGCCAGTGGAAGAAGCAGTTCGACGCGACCAGGGCCGCGCGAGCCGCGTCGGTGAATCTCAGCTTCCCGCAGGATGGATCGTTCACTCCCGCGGGCGCGGCGGGTCCGACATCGCCCGAGGCGGACGACGACATCCTGCCGATCGACGAGCCGAGCTTCTTGATGGCGCCGGTGGACTCCGGGCCTGGCAAGGTGTTCAAGCACCTGATCGGCAACGTCTGGGAGTGGGTGCTGGTCGACACCGCGAAGTTCGATCGGCTCGGCCCCGATGACATCAAGCCCAAGTCGATCAATGTCGCGCAGGAGGTGCGTGTGATCGGTGGCTCGTCGCTTTCGTCGCCATCGACCTCTCGCACGCAGCCGCACACCGCGATCACCGCCCGAGCCGCGGGCGGGTTCAGCGATGTCGGCTTCCGGGTCGCGTTCTCGTCTGAGCGCGGCATGCCAAAGCAGGTGCTCGCGAGCCAGGCGGAGGAGACGATCCTGAAGTCTGGCGCGGATCTGCCGTTCCAGGAGTGAACTCGCTCGATCGGGATTTGATCGGGTGCCCATGTTTGTGACTACTTGACAAGCTGGGTAGGCTTCGATTACTTTGACTCGGAAAGTGTGTGGGTCCGAAGGCCGGACGGTGCGATAACAGCGTCCGGCTGTCGGGTGCATCAGTTGGTCATTGGCTGTTCTTTTCTTGCCGCCGGCGGACGCCGGCAGGCCTTTGCGAAGGGATCGAAATGCAGCACGAATCTCGTGGGCTCCGTCGTCAAAACCGTGCCTCCCGCACGCTCGTGGGTGTACGCCGTCGGCCGGTGTGGTCGGCGATTTCCGGCGTGCTGCTCAGCGCGGCGCTGGTCTCAATGGCCGCGGGCCAGGCCGAGCCGATGCGCCCGGTGATGAGCCCCACGGCGCCGGGCCCCGCGGCCGCCGGCAGCACCGCCGCCGCGACCGACACTCCCGCCGCTCCGGCGATGCCCGCGACGACGATCGAAGCGGCGCCGCTTCCGGCCGGGCCCGCGTACAACGTCAGCGCGTTCGAACTGGTCTACGGAATGGAAGTCTCCGGCGTGCCCTCGCCGGAGTTGATCGTCAACACGACGGTGGTCCCGTTGGGTCGCGTGGGCGGTGTGTTCACCGAAGCCCGCCAGGGCATCGAGCGCGTGGACCTGCGGCTCGGCGAAATGAACGGCGCAGCTCAGCAGTTCGATGCGATGGCAATCCGCGAGGTGAGCCGCGCCGTAGCAAACAACCTCCGCGCCCGCGGCTTGATGGCGGTGCTCGTCGGCCCGTCGCTGGACGAGGTCGATGGCACGGGGGCCGATCTTCGCGCCGGGCGGACGACCTTCCGACTCACGATGATCATCGGCACCGTCGGCGAGATCCGCTCGCTGGCCAACGGCGAGCGATTCACCGAGAACCGACTGAACAACTCGGCGCACACGACGATCCGCGAGAACTCGCCGATCCAGCCCGGCGCGTATCTCCAGCGCGACGAGCTTGAGGATTACGCGTTCCGGCTCAATCGTCACCCCGGTCGTCGCGTGGACCTGTCGGTCGCGCCCGGCTCTGAGAAGCTCGGCGACGTGACGCTGGACTATCTGGTGAGCGAGAACAAGCCGTGGTACGTCGTGGCCCAACTCTCGAATACCGGCACGCGCAACACGGACCTGTGGCGTCAGCGGTTCTCGTTCACGCACAACCAGTTGACCGGACAGGATGACATCCTGAGCCTCGACTACGTGACGGCGGGCTTCGCCGAGGCGCACTCGTTCATCGGACAGTACGAGTTCCCGATCATCACCGATCGCCTGCGGCTGAACATCTTCGGGGCGTACAACAAGTACACCGCGTCGGACGTCGGCATCGGCAACGAAGCCTTCAAGGGCAACGGCTGGCGCGCCGGTGGCGAGCTGTCGTACAACTTCTTCCAGCATGAGAAGTTCTTCGTCGATGCCCTTGCCGGCGTGCGCTGGGATCACGTCGAGACGCGCAACGCCACCGCGAACATCAGCGGCGCGACCGACTATTTCATCCCGCACCTGGGCATCCGCGCCGAGCAATCGACCGACACGGTCTTCCTGAACGCCAAAGTCCTCGCCGAGTGGACGCAGACCGACATCTG
>JALHNK010000074.1 GCA_022843565.1 Phycisphaerales bacterium | reverse complement strand
CGGAAGTTGCAGCGATCGGTGATCGACACGCGCAGGTCGCGGATCGGCCGGCCGAGCGAGTCGATGAGCGTGGTGATGTGGCCGGGCGCGGGGCGCGGCGCGTCGGGCTCGCGCATGGCGTTCGGCTGACCAGGACCAGAGGAATCACCCGCAGGCACGATCGAGCGAGTCGCCGGCACCGCGCCCGCCCCCAGCCCACCGCGAGCGATCACCTCCGCGCGGTCATCCACCGGACCGGCGTGCGGCGGCGCGGGCGACAAGATCGGCAGCGAAAGGCTCATCCTCGCGCCAGCGCCTCCAGCTTTGTCGTGATCATCTCGCGCCACTCAGGATGCAGCGATGCCGCCTTCGCGGCGTTTCGGAGCTCGCTCTCGCTCGCCTTCGCATTCTTCCGCAATCGCGCGATCGACAGGATCGACACCTTCGCCGGGTCGCGATGCACCACGCGAACCTGATCGCCCGTGCGGACGACGCCCGTGCGAATCACGCGACCGTACCAGCCGAGCCTCCCGGATTCCAGGAACTGCTTCACAAACTGCGTGGACTCCATCGCCATCGCCAGCGTCGAGCACGGCATCCGAGGCGAAGTCACCGCCACACGCACTGTCGCCTCGTCCCCCGCCCCCCCCGCGCCCGGCCCCCCCGCCGGCCCGATTTCCAGCTCATCGCCGATGTGGATGGACTCTTCGTCGAGGTCCGTCACGGTGAGGTTCTCGCCGAAGGTGCCGTAGGGGAGGTCTTTGGCGAGTTCTTTGCGAAATGCGGTGTAATGCTGAGCCGGGTAGAAGTAGACGGCCATGTGCGGTCCGCCGTGGTGGCGCTTGTCGGCCTGTGCATCGCCAGCGAGGCCGAGCTCGCCGATCATCGTCGGCATCAGGACGGGCTTCTTGAAGATGCCGGTGCGGATCGACCGCCCATCACGCTCGACGGTGACGATTGGCGACACGTTGACGCTGAGAATCGTGGACATGATCGCGGATCTCCTGTCCGACGGTCGGGTGGACCAGCACCAAGTCCTCCAAGAGCCGGCGCGCTGCGAGACCACCCCGTGAACAAGCTTGCACTGCGGGCGCACACTCTTGATGCAGCGAGCGGGTGTGCGTTTCAGTATACTGGTGTCAAGGGGACAGGGCGCAACGGAGGCCGAGCCATGAGTGATGGCGTTTCGAGACGTTCGTTTCTGAAGACCGCCGGCGCATCGGCCGCCGCGGCGTCTTTGGCGCAAGTCGCCCAAGCCGCGATCGCGCCACCCGAAGCCGGCGTGCCCGCGACGCCGACGCTCGGGCCTGACGCGACCGACGTGACGCTCTCGGTCAACGGCAAGCCGATGAAGCTGCGCGTGGACCCGGCGACGACGCTGCTCAGCGCGCTGCGGATGGAGTGCGACCTGACCGGCGCGAAGGAAGTGTGCGATCGCGCAAGCTGCGGCGCGTGCAGCGTGATCATCGACGGGCGGCTCGTGGCCTCGTGCATGATGCTGGCGCTGGACGCCGAGGGCACGAAGATCACCACGGTTGAGGGGCTGGCCAAGGGCGATGAGCTGGACCCGCTGCAGTTGGCGTTCGTGAAGCACGACGCGCTGCAATGCGGCTATTGCACGCCGGGGCTCGTGGTGGCGTGCCGCGCGCTGCTGGACAAGAACCCCAAGCCGTCGCTCTCGCAGATCAAGTCCGGACTCTCGGGCAACATCTGCCGCTGCGGCACGTACACCAACATCTTCAACGCGGTGCTGGAGGCCTCTGGCCAGAAGCCGATCGCCGATAGCGCGCCGGTCTGATTCGCAGTGGCTCGATCGATATTGAGCCGCCACGTTCGTGTGTTCCGCTCGCCCCGTTCCGGCAACCGCAGGACTCCACCATGACCGCGACCAAGACCGACGTTTCCACGATGCCCACGACCAACCGGCCGATGAACGCAGGGCAATCCGTCGCCGACGACGCGTCGCGACTGGACGGCATCGCCAAGGTCACCGGCGCCGCCAAGTACGGGCGCGACAAGTACCCCGCCGGCTGCCTCTTCGCTGCGTTCATCCGCTGCCCCTGGGGCAAGGCGGAGTTGGTGAGCCACAGCGCCGACGAGGTGCAGAAACTCCCCGGCGTCGTTGAGGTGAACGTGTCGCGGAAGGAAGGCCTGTACCACGGGCGCGACATGGGGTACATCTGCGCCGACTCGCCGCTGGCCCTCAAGCGCGCGATGGAAGCGCTCCGCCCGGTCTGGAAGCGCGGCGAAGTGAAGACGTTGATCGAGGACGACATCGACAAAGAGCCCGAGCCCGACGTCGACACGGGCAAGCTCTTGGACGCCGCGCCGCTCAAGCTCGAAGCAATCTATTCGACCGCCTGCCAGACGCACTCGTCCCTTGAGACCCACGGCTGCGTCGTTGATCATCAGGGCGACTCCGCCACCGTCTGGGCATCGACGCAAGGCACCTTCAGCTTCCGAGACGGACTCGGCGAAGCGCTCAAGCTCGACGCCGGCCAGTTCGAGGTCAAGTGTGAGTACATCGGCGGCGGCTTCGGGTCAAAGCTCGGTGGGCCGGGCAAAGAGGGCTTGCTCGCCGCGAGGCTCTCGCAGAAGCTCCGCAAGCCGGTCTATGTCTTCTGCGATCGTCGCGAGGAACACCTGGACACCGGCAACCGCCCCAGCAGCCGCACGCTCGTGCGCCTCGGCGTTCAGCGCGACGGCACCATCGTCGGCGGCCAGATCCAGACCTGGGGCGGCGTCGGCGTCGCCCGCGGCGGCGGCGGCTGCACCGTCCCTTCCAATCGCTACAAGCTCGGCCAGATCAGCAAAGACCACAAAGACATCGCGTTCAACGCCGGCGGCCCGCGCGCCATGCGAGCCCCCGGCCATCCGCAGGGCTCCTTTGCCGAGGAACTGATGCTCGATGAGGTCGCGACGCTCGCGAAGATCGACCCGCTGGACCTGCGCATGCGGCTGGCCTCCAGCGTGCTGCAAGAGCAGATGCGCCTCGGCGCGAAGCTCATCGGCTGGGAAGACCGCAAGCTCACCGGCTCGCAGACCGGCGTCATCCGCACCGGCTATGGCCTGGGCACCGCATCCTGGGGCTCCGCCGGCTCGCTCGCCGAGGCCGAAGTGATCATCCATCGCGACGGCAGCGTCGAGGCCCGCACGGGCGCTCAGGACATCGGCACCGGGTATCGCACGATCATGGCGATCGTCGCCGCGGAGGCGATCGGCGTGCCCGTCGGCATCGTTCGGTGCAGCGTCGGCAGCAGCCGCCTTCCCAGCGGCCCCGGCTCTGGCGGCAGCATCACCTCGCCGATCATGGCCCCGACAATGCGCATGGCCGCCGAGGACGCCAGAGAGAAGCTCCTCGCGGTCGTCGCGACTGCGAAGAAGGTCGAACTGGCGGCGCTGCGGATCGACGCCGGCGAGATCCTGCTCGATGCCAAGGCGATCATGAGCTTCAAGGACGCGTGCGGCTTGCTCCCGTCCGACGCGATCACCGGTCGCAACGCCGGCCGCAAGCGCGCCGAGGAACGCGGGCACAGCAACGGCGTCCAGTTCGTCAAGGCCACCGTCGATACCGAGACCGGCGTCATCCGCGTTCAGCGCGTCATCGCGATTCAATCCTGCGGCAAGGTTCTGTGCCGCAAGACCGCCGAGAGCCAGATCATCGGCGGCGTCATCCAGGGCCTCAGCTACGCGATGTTCGAGAATCGCCTGCTCGATCGCGTCACCGGCGCGATGGTCAACCCGAACTTTGAGTGGTACCGCATCCTCGGCCCGAACGACATGCCCCACATCGAGCCCGTGCTCTGGAGCAAGGGCCAGACGAAGGTTTGCGCTCTGGGCGAGCCGCCGGTGATCCCCACCGCCGGCGCACTGGCCGCGGCGGTCTTCAACGCGATCGGCGCGCCGGTGCGTTCCACGCCGATGTCGCCGGACAAGGTGCTCGCGGCCGTTGCTTCGGGTGCGAAGAACGAGCGAGGTGCGCCCGCCGTGAACCCGCCGCCGAACGGCAAACCCGAAAACAAGAAGCCCGGAGGTGGCGCTTGAACCGCTTCACGTTGGTCAGGCCGAAGTCGTACGCGGACGCCTCGGGCGTGCTCACGTCCAAGACGTACTCGCTTCCGGTGCTGAAGGCCGGCGGGCTTGACGTCTTGGATCACATGAAAGAGGCCTTGTGGTCGCCCGATGCGCTGGTGGATGTGAAGCGGCTGATGCCGGCCGGTCAGCGCGAGCCGATTGCCACGTTTACCCGTGAAGTGAGCTGGAATGGGAGTACCCCGCAGCCCAACTGGTCGAGCGACAACGGTTTCGTCCATGTGGCCGCCTCAGCGCTGCTCGCCGATGTTGCGAGCAGTCCGCAGGTGCTCGCTGCGGCGCCGGTCGTCGCGCAATCGCTGGCCTCCGCCGCGACGCCGCAGGTCCGCAATGTCGGCACCGTCGCTGGCAATCTGCTCCAGCGCCCGCGATGCTGGTACTACCGCCAGCAGCAGTTTGACTGCCTGAAGAAGGGCGGCTCGCAGTGTTTCGCGGTTGAGGGCGAGAACGCGTACCACGCGATCTTCGGCCCCGGCCCGTGCCACATCGTGCATCCCTCGAATCTCGCGCCCGCGCTGATGGTGTGTGACGGACGCGTTCACCTCGTCGGCGGCAAGCGTGACAGCCTCAAAATCAGCGAGCTCTACCACATGCCCGAGAAGGGCATCACCAGCGAGCACAACCTGGAGCCCGGCGAGATCATTACGCACATCTCGTTCGAATCGCGCCAGGTCAGCGGGTTCTACTCGATCAAGCACAAGCAGAGCTTCGATTGGCCGCTGGTCTTCGCGTGCGTCGCGCTGGCGGTGGACGCGAACAAGATCACCCACGCGTCGGTGTGCGCTGGCGCAGTGGCGCCGGTGCCCTGGATGTTGCCGAGCGTCGCCGCGGCTCTCGTCGGCGTTTCGCCGGATGACGACGCCGCCATCACCGCGGCGTGCGCCAAGGCCGGTGAAGGCGCCAAGCCGATGCGCGACAACGGCTACAAAGTCCAGCTCCTCAGCGTCGCCGTCAAACGCGCGATCCTCGTCGCGCTCAAGAAGCCCGTGCCGGGCCAGGAGGAGGGCAACTCATGAGCACCCAGCCAAACGACCCGCTCGCCGTCGCACCCGCCACCGAGACCCCCTGGGACACCTCCGGCGTCGCCACCAATGGCAACCAGTTCGCCCGCCCGGTCAACCTCCAGCCGGCGTGCATGAACCTTCGCCACAAGCTCATGTATTGCGACGAGCGCCACGCTCGCCTCGGCGTGGTTGACGTGACGAGCGAAACGCGCGTCTTCCTCTGCGTCCGCACCGGCGATGGCACCGGGCCCGACGATCAGCCGGTACACCCGCAAGATTGCTGCGCCAACCGCTCGTGCTTCAAAGCGCCGCACGGCCTCGAAACGCCGCGGAGTGACGAACCCGGCCCGGTCGCCTGAGCGTCCTCGTCGCTGGCGTTTCCTTTCTCCCTGCCCGAAGCTACAACTGCACATGCGCGAGATCGCGACGGACGTCTTCATTGTCGGCGGCGGTGTTGGCGGCGTCGCCGCGATGCTCGCCTGTACCCGCGCCGGCGTCCGCTGCCTGATCAGCGAGCCGACCGACTGGCTCGGCGGGCAGCTCACGACCCAAGGCGTGCCGCCGGATGAGAACGCGTGGATCGAGACGGTCGGAGGGACTCGAACATTCCAGCTCCTGCGGTCGCGCGTGCGCGAGTCGGCGATTGCCGAGGGTGCCCGCCAGCGTGAGATCGAGCCCTTCGGCGCGTTCAACCCCGGCGGCGGCTGGGTGAGCCGCTGCTGCGCTGAACCAACACGCTGGCACGCCGAGATCGAGGGACTGATCCGCGAGACCCAAGCCGCGGCGTCGCCGGGCGTCGACCCCGCGATCCTGCTCCACCACGAGCCCGTCGCCGCCGAGGTTTCCGGCGATTCCATCCGCTCAGTCACGCTGCGCGACACGCGCTCCGGCGAGTGCGTCGTGGTCACGGCGCGACTGTTCCTGGACGCAACCGAGACCGGCGATCTGCTCCCGCTCGCACGCGTCGAGCACGCGATCGGCGCCGAGCACGCGCACGTCTATGGCGAACTCCACGGCCGCACCGACTTTGATCCCGCGCTGCGTCTGGATGCGCTGGATCAGCAGGCCTGCTCGTGGTGCTTCGCGCTGGAGCATCGGCCCGGTGAAGACCACATCGTGGCGCGACCCGCGATGTACGACTGGTGGCGCAGCTATTCCCCGGGCCTGCCGGCGGCCGCAGTTTCCGGGGCACCGTCGACCTCACCAACGCCGCTGCCGGGCGTGCCGATGACCCCGCCCTGGACCGGGCCGCTGTTCTCCTGGACGGTGCCGAGCCACAACGAGGCGGGACGCCGCGAGTTCGCGATGATCCCCTGGCCCGATGAGCCGGGCGCTGATCAGCTTGAGATGTGGCGATACCGCCGCATCGTCGATCGCTCGATCTGGCCCGCGGCGTTGCAAGGCGCACACCCGGATGTCACCGTCATCAACATGGTGCAGATGGACTACTGGCAGCGCCCGCTGCTGGGTGTCGAGCCCGCCCAGCGCGAGCAGGCCCTCGCCGGCGCACGCGAGCAGAGCCTCTGCTGGCTCTACTGGATGCAGACCGACGCCCCGCGCCACGACTCCACCTCACGCGGCTATCCCGGCCTGCGCCTGCGAGGCGACGAGCTCGGCACCGCCGACGGCTTCGCCAAGAGCGTCTACATCCGCGAGCCCAGGCGCCTTGTCGCGCGGGTCATGATGCACGAGGGCCACATCGGCACCCACCAGCGCATCCGCGACGGGCACGCCAAGTCTCTGCCCAACTGGTCCGCCACGCCGCACGGCGTCTGCCACCCCTTCGCCGACTCCATCGCCATCGGCCACTACCCTATCGACCTCCACCCGAGCTGCGCCGGGCGTAACAACGTCTACGTCCCCTGCACGCCGTATCGCATTCCGATGGGCTCGCTCATCGCTGTGCGCCTGACCAACCTCCTCAGCGCCGGCAAAGCGATCGGCGTCTCGCACATCGTCAACGCGACCACGCGCATGCACCACAGCGAGTGGGCCATCGGCGAGGGCGCCGGCACGCTCGCGTCGTTCTGCGTGCGCACCGGCTCATCACCGCACGCGGTGCATGATTCACCCGCCGGCATCGCGCAAGTCCGCGACGCGCTGACCGCCGCGGGCGCGCCAGTCGATTGGCCTTGGGAACGCTGAGCCAAGCGAGAGAATCTGTTCATCCACTCACTCGGCCCTCGGCCCTCAAACCTCGGCCCTTCCAACGAAAAACGCGGGCCCATGATGAGCCCGCGTTTGGGGTTGTGTGTCATCGATCACTCACGCGATCGATCGATCGCCTCAGCGGGCGGCGCCGGCGGGAGCAGCCGCGGGCGCGGCGGCAGCGGTGCCGGGGGCGGCGGGTGTCGCGGGGGCGTTGGACTCAGCGCGGAGATTGGCCTCGATCGTCAGATCGGCCTGGCCCTCAGCGTTGACCATTTCCTCCATCGAGAGGTGATCGGCGCGGAGCAGGAGCTGGCGGATGACGAGCTCGGAGAGGTTGAACGCGCGCTCGATCTCGCCGAGCTTGTCGGTGGAGACCGAGAAGTAGCAGAGGATGTAGAGGCCGCGCTTCTGCTTCTGGATCGGATAGGCCAGCGGGCGGTCGCCCCACTTCTTGATGGCGATGATGGTCGCGCCGTTCTTGGTCAGCACGTCCTTGATGAGGTCCACGCCGGACTTGAGGTCGGCGGTGACGGACTGCGGGAACAGGAACATCGCTTCGTAGTTGCAGGTCGGGACTTGACGCATGGGAAACCTCTTGAAATGGTGGTAAAACGCAGTGTTTGATGACGGGTGAACCGTTACGGGCGAACGCCCGGAGCGGGTGTGGTTGCTGGAGAAACTGACGCTCCGGGCTTGGTCGATGCCGTCGACTCGGCCCTCGGCTTCGGGCGGGTGTTGAAACGGTTCATGGCGTCGGTCACGCCATCGCGAACGAAGCACTCGACCGCCTCGCAGACGCGCGTCAGGGCGGTGCCCAGATCGCGGAACTGCTCGTCGGTGAACTTGCCCAAGACCCAGTTCGCCGGGTCGTCGTACCCCACCGGCGGCGGATCGATGCCGATCCGCAGCCGCGGGTAAACCTGAGAACCCAGCGCACGCTGGATGTCCGACAAGCCGTTGTGCCCGCCGGCCGAGCCCTCGGCCCGGATGCGGATCTGGCCCAAGGGCAGCGAGTAGTCGTCGACCAGCACCATGAGATCGCTGGTGGGGTTGAGCTTGTAGAAACCCAGCGCCTCGCTCACCGAAGACCCCGAGCAGTTCATGAAGCGCATGGGCTTGAGCAGCACGCACCGATCGCCCGCCATCGGGATCTCGGTGACCTCGCCGCCGAAGCGCTGCCGAACGCCGCCTTCGACCTTGCTGCGGCGCAGCAGGGCATCGACGCCGAGAAACCCGGCGTTGTGACGCGTGCGTTCGTATTGGCTGCCCGGGTTGCCCAGGCCGACAATCAGCTTCATGAGTCTCTCGCACACGGGGGTGCGCCAAGGGCCGGTCTTCATCGCATCGGGCGACACACAACGGCTCTCGGCGCACCCCCGTGGTGCATTCCACGGGGGTGATGGGGGGGGTGGAGAACGATTACTTCTTGGGAGCAGCCGCCTTGGCGTCCTTGGCCGGGGCTGCGCCCGCCGCGGGCTTCGCACCGGGCTTGGCATCCGCCGCAGCCTTCTCGGCCTTTTCCTTCTCGCCGATGACTTCCGGAGCGACGCCGCCGGCAGCGACCGTGGTGGCCTCCGCGACGACCTCTTCCTTGGCCTCGACGATCTGCGCGATGATCGCGTGCGGATCCGTCAGGAGCTTCATGTCCGCCGAGGGCAGCGGCACCTTGTCCGCCGTGATCAGGCCGTTGAGCTCGAGGCCCGAGATATCGATCGCGATCGACTCGGGCAGGTCCGCAACGCGGCACTCGATGATGATCTCGTTGGTCGGGTGCATGAGGATCGCGCCGGCCTGCTTGAGGCCGATGGCCTCGCCACGCAGGGCGATGTGCACCTTCGTCTTCACGCGCTCGTTGAGATCGACGCGGGCAAAGTCGGCGTGGATGATCGAGTCGCCGAGGTAATCAAACTGCACGTCCTTGAGCAGCATGACCTGGCCGGACTCGCCCTCCATCTCCAGACGGAAGACCTTCTCGCCCTTCTCGATGAGCGTGATCGTCTCCTTGGACGGGAAGTTGACAGCGACCGGCGGGCGACCGTGCCCGTAGATGACCGCGGGCAGGTGGCCCAGGGCGCGCTCGCGCTGTGCGACGCGTGAACCGAGTCGGTCGCGCTTGCTGGCCTTCAGAACGGGTGACTTCTCATGCATGTGATGCTCCTCAAACAATGGTGTGAAAACCGGTGTGTGTTGCGATGTGAAAGTGAACACGGCGAGGCTCACAGCCCCGCCGACTAACGCTTGGTCCCCGTGCTGCGCTTGAACAGCGCGCTGATCGACATGTTGCTGTGGATGCGGTGAATCGCCTCGCCCAGGAGCGAGCCCACCGACAGGATCTCGACTTTGCTGCGCAATGGCTCGGCGTGCGCCGGAAATGGCACCGTATCGCTGACGATGATCTTGCTGATCGGCGCCGCCAAGAGCCGCTCGACGGCCTTGCCGGCAAAGACCCCGTGCGTCGCGGCGGCGATGACTTCCTTCGCCCCTCGCGACATGACCAGCTCGGACGCCTCGGCCAGCGTGCCGCCGGTGGAGATCATGTCATCGACCATGAGCACGGTCTTGCCACGCACGTCGCCGATGATGTTGTCGGTGATGACCTCGCTGCCCGAGACGCGGCGCTTGTTGATGATCGCAAGATCGCCGCCGAGCAGGTTCGCGAAGCTCTCGGCGACCTTCACGTTGCCCAGATCCGGCGAGACCAGGCAGAGGTTGCCCAGCGATTCGCGATGCTTCAGGAAGTGATCGACGAACACGGGGCTGGCGGTCAGGTGGTCAACCTGGATATCGAAAAAGCCCTGGATCTGCGCCGCGTGAAGATCAACCGCGAGCACGCGATCGGCCCGCGAGCTGGTGATCATGTTCGCCACGAGCTTGGCGGTGATCGGCACGCGCCCCTCGTCTTTGCGATCCTGGCGTGCGTAGCCGAAGTACGGGATGACCGCCGTGACGCGCCGGGCGCTGGCGCGCTTCAGGCAGTCGATGAAGATCAGGATCTCCATCAGGTTCTCGTTGACCGGCGGGCTCGTCGAGAGCACCAGGAAGCAATCGCGCCCGCGCACGTCCTCCTCGAGCTTCACGATGATCTCCGAGTCGGCGAACGTCTCGATCCGCGCCTGACCCATCGGCAGGCGCAGGTGCTCGCAGATGCGCTTGGTCAGCGGCTGGCTGATGCGCCCGGAGAAGATCTTCAGCTCGCTGGCGGCCGTGTTTGGCGTCATGAGCGGGCCCCGTTCCCGCCGGGTGAGCGGCGTCGATAGATCGCGTCAACTTCTGCGAGCTGCTCCGGCGTGTTGATGCTCAGCACGTCTTCGGGCGGCACCGCGTCGATCACCTCGACACGCTTGCCCTCGGTCAGCAGCATCGCCGGCACGTCGGTGATGTAGTACTCGCCCGAGTGCTCGTTGCGTTTGACTTTCGCGAGCGTTGAGAAGAGCGTCGCGAGGTCAAAGCAGTAGTACGACGGGTTCACCTCGCGGATTGCCAGTTGCTCCGGCGAGCATTCCTTGTGCTCGACGATCTTCTGCAGCCGCCCCTCGCGATCACGAACGATGCGGCCGTAGCCGGTCGGATCATCGATCAGGCTCGTCGCCAGCGACGCCTGCGCGTTGTGCTGGCGATGGCGCGACAGGAGTTGCTTCAGCGTCGCCCCGCGGATGAGGGGCCCGTCGCCGGCCAGAACAAAGACGTCCCGCTTGCCCTTGCCCGGTTTCAGGTCTTCGCTGAACACGCCCTCGGAGCAGCGCACCGCGTGCCCCGTGCCGAGCTGCTCGCTCTGCACCGCGTACTCGATCCCCGCCACCCATGACTTGGGCTGCTTGGCGATCGCCTCGTACACCAGCTCTTGCTTGTACCCCACCACCAGCACCACGCGCTGGCACCCCGCATCACGGCAGGCATCCACCACGGCGCACACCATCGGCCGCCCGCCGACCTCGTGCAGAACCTTCGGGAGATCGCTCCGCATCCGCGTGCCCTTGCCCGCGGCGAGGATGATCGCCACCGGCGGAAGCGTCGAAGGCCCGGCGTTTTCAGAGAATGCCACCATGTGACGTCGGTCACAGGTCTCATCAGTTCATCTGGGCTCGGTGTTGAATCGAGCGAATCGTGCCGCGCTGGCGGGGCGGTCGTCATGGAGCGTCATCGGGCATGGTCGCCGGCTCGTCGCGATCGCAGATCGCTCGTAAACCAGGAACGGCCCGCACGCGCGCGGTCACAAGAAGTTGGCCGACCTGGATTCGAACCAGGACAAGCAGAACCAAAATCTGCTGTGCTACCGTTACACCATCGGCCAGCCTGGAGACCCGCACCGACACATTGTCCGCTCGCAAAGGGCAGAATCAGCCCCGCGTCTCAACACCTTGAACTGAAAAGAACCGTCACCTTGCTCCTGCGTGAGACCCCGGATCGAGACCGGGATCGGGTGCGTAACGCATCATCGCGGAACGCGACCCACGCACGCCCGGCACAACGCCGGAGCAAGGAGGAATCGCGGCGATTGACCCGGCGCCCTCGTCGCGCCGAATCGTGAGCAGGACCTCCGCAGCAGCCGCTTGGCGAAGACCCCTGACCGCGCCTCGGCGAGCATTCGCTCGCGTCCGTCACGGTCGGCCCTGAGGGACAAGTTTAGACGACCCGCCGGGCGGGTCAACCGGAGCCCCTTAGCGTGCCATCAACGTCCGCTCTGGGACGTTGATGCTCATGGTCATTGTTGAACCCGAAGACACCGACCCGCGAAGCCGGGTCGGTGGCACGAATGCCTCCTCCCAAAAACAAAGTCAGGATCGCTTTCGCGACCCTGACTCACGGTAGAAGAGGAGAAGAGGAGTGTCCGAGAGTTCTACGAAGGCCGGCGAAGACGTGTTCGCGGCATTCCCGCAATCGCCAGCGCTTTCGTGCGAGATTTATCGTCATCAGTGAATCACCTTACTCGCTTCCGTGGTATCTCTCCGTATGAACCTGCCCACCACACGACTCGGACCCGTGCTCGCCTCGTTCGCCCTCGGGGCGATGCTTGCTTTCGGGCTCTGCGCCGCGCCCGTGCTGGCCGATGGCAAGGTCTTCGAGCGGATCCACGTCGCCCACATGAATGCAGTGGGGAGCCACACCGAAACCAACATCCCGGATCAGCACGCCGTGATCGCGTTTGATGGCAAGATGCAGGCCTTGCTCATCGAGACGCGCTTCACCGGCGACGGCAGCGAGTTTGCATGGGTCGTGCCTGTTCCGGCCGAGCCCACGGTTGAACTCGGCTCGCGCGGGGCGCTGCAGACCGCTCGGGCGATCCTGCAGCCGAAGCTCGAACGCCGGACTGGAGAAGCCGTGTGGCTCGCGTTTGTCGGTGCGTTTGTGCTCGTGATTCCGACGCTCCTGGTATTCGATCAGTTGGGCCGCGTGGCTGGCGCACCGTGGATCAACCGGCTCTCGGGCGTGCTGGCGACGATCATCGCGTTCGTCATCCTCATAGGCCTGCTCCTGCCCACGCTTGGCAAAGCCCGCAAGTCCGCCAGCTCCGGCGAGCCGATCGAGATCCTCCAGCAGGCCAACATCGGCGCGTACGACGTCCGCGTTGTGCGCTCGGCCGATCCGCGTGCGATGCTCGATTGGCTGACGACGGAGAAGTTCGGCGTCTCTGAAGCCAGCGCCGGCGCGATCAACGCGTATGTCCGCGATGGGTGGTGCTTCGTCGCCGCGAAACTGCGGGCCGATGCATCGGTCGAGGCGCGCCGATCTCCTGAGCCGCTTTTGATGCGATTCCCGACGACGCAGCCGGTGTACCCGATGCGGCTGACGGCGACCGGCAGCACGAATCTCGATCTGGATCTCTACGTCTTCGCCGCCAAGCGAGCGGTGGTTCAAGGGATGCGGCACGTGTGCTCGAAGTCCATCGACCCGGCCTTCGCGGGCTACGACGGTGAGCCGATTGTTGGAATCACGCATCCGGCGCTCCTCTCCATCATCGGCAACGCCACCATCGCCACACGCCTCCGCGGCTCGTTCACGCCGGCCCAAATGCAATCCGACATCCAAATCACTTGGAGCGACGAGCCACCCGAAGTGCCAACGGTGTACTCGGCCAAGCACGCCCGCGAGATGAGCTACGTCATCGCAGGCCTGAGCGCGTGGGGTTTTCTGTTGATCGTGCCGACGCTTTACGCCGGCCTCCGGCGATCCACTTCGCGTCTGCCATCGAGCGCGCTCTGCATCGCGTTCGTCGCGGCTCCGGCCGCCGCGTCGGTCGCGTTCTTGCCCATGTTCTACAACACCGTGGACACGACATCGTTCCGGTATTCGCACTACGCGACGCACCGGGGGATGCAGCAACTCTTCTATCTCGTGCGCGGCGACTCGCGTGATCGCTCGCCCGAGGAGTCCGACGCCGCGTATCTCGACCGACTGCGGGCCGAAATTCGGCGGGAGATCGATAGAAAGACGTATATCCGCGAGGAGAACATTCGCGAGGGGGACGTCGCGCCCGGCTATCGCCTCGTCATTGAGCCCGACGGCTCGATCGTGCTCGAAACGTACGAGCCAACGAGCACCCAGCGCGAAGTCATCTCGGCGCCTCGTTCGCTCGCGCCGCGATGATGACCTTGGCCGACCTTCGCCATCATGGGCCTCGCCAGTCGCGAGCCCGGGAGCGGGTCACCCCTGCGCCTTCATGTAGATATGCACCGCGGTCTTGCGGTAGACGTGCGTCTCGGGGCCGCGCCCGCCGAGCATTGCCAAGTCTGCGAGTAGCGGGCGCCCGCGCTCCTGCGCCGCCAGCGCCTCGGCGAATCCGGGTGGCAGCGGCACGCCGCCCGGCCCGAGCGTCGGCGCGGTTTCGCGACCTGGTTCGGGTGACTTGGATGGCGGCACGATCCACTCGCCGCGCTCGTCGCGCTCGAGGGCCACGGTGCCCGGCGTGCCCAGCTCGCCTGCGGCGTCTAAAAACCCGTCGTCATCAAGCTGCTTGTCACCCAGCGAGAGCTCGTGCAGCTTCTCGCGCCGCATCGGCCCGCGCGACGCCTGATCCTTCGTCGGGCGCGGCGTGTGCCGCGCTATGCGCGTCGTCGTCTTGTCATCGGCGTACTTGAAGCGTTCCTTCGCCTTCGGCTTGAACTTCTTGGCCGCCAATGCCGCGGCGTCCGGCGCCAGATCCTCCTCGCCGCCACTGTCCAAGACGAAAGGCCAAGGCGTTCGCAGGATCAGGAAGCCGTTGTCCACCAGCAGCGGCAGCAGCGCCTCGGCCTGCGCCTTCACGCGCGGCCAGGTCATCGGATCACGCACGAGCGGATACGGCGGGTCCATGAAGACCAGGTCCAGCGGGCGCGGCGCGCGGGCGACGATCGCCATGCCCAGCGCATCGCCCATGACGACCTTCGCGCGATCGCCGACTTTGCACAGCTCGACGTTCTTCTCGATCGTCTCGATCGCGTTACGACCGCTGTCTACGAACATGCAAGACGCCGCACCGCGCGACAGGCACTCGAGCCCGACCGCTCCGGAGCCGGAGAAGAGATCAACGACCACCGCGTCCTTGACGCGCAGGCCGAGCATGGAAAAGAGCGACTCCTTTACCCGGTCGGGCATCGGACGCGTGGTGTCGCCCAGCGGCGAAAAGAGCTGGCGTCTGCGAAAATCTCCGGCAATGATGCGCATACGGAGTCTAGGGGCGGCTCCGTGGGGCAGGCGTCCCCGCCTGCCTCCCGCAGACCACCGGCCATCGCCTCAGCCAAGAACCAGCCCCGAGCCAACCGCAGGCTCGGCGCTGATTGCTGACGACTGACAACTGACGGCTGAAAGCTGAAAGCTGGCCGCTACGCCAAAACCAGTTCCGCCGTGGGCGGGTGTTCGATGCCGGTGACCACCGCCCAGAGGGGCTTGCCGCCTTGGGGGGCCTCTGAGAGCCAGGACCGCAGCGGGCCCTTGGAATCGCGGAAGCACGTGTGCAGCGGGGTGGCGCCGATGAACACGACGCGGTGCAGGAGCAGAAGGTCTTCGCTGGCGTACTCGCTCTCGGCGGCGACGCCCATCATCGCATCAGCCAAGCGTGCGAACAGCTTGGGGTTGTGCTTGAGCAAGACGTCGGCGTCGCGCCAGATGTAATAGCGGTGCTTGATGTGCGAGGCCAGATCGCTGGGGCGGTCGCGCATCCGCTCGCAGACGCCGCCGGGGCCGTCGATCGTGCGGCGCATTCGCGCGCCGGTGCCCGGGAGCGTGCGATCGAGCTGACGACAGAACGAATCGAGGTCGTGGATGCCGGTGCCGGAGAGGACCACCGTCTGCACCTCGACCATGGCGTGCAGGTGCTTGACAAGCTCCAGCGCGAACCGCTCCCGCGCGCCGATGTTGCGGGAGTACGCGACGACGTGGTGCTCTTCCAGCAGTTCCTCGGCGTGTGTCACCAGTGAGGCAGAGTGCGTGACAGAATGGGTCGGCAGTGCGCTCATCGTTCGATCAACGGACAAGGAGCGTCGCGCCGCAACCGGCGCGACGCGAGAATCGCTCTCCCCCGTGCGCTGCGACCTTGGGGGTGGATCGTCACGCGTGGGTCGGTGTGTGGGCATCGCTCCATCTTCGACCCGAGCGCGTCTCGGGCTGGAATGAGCGATGCAAACTTTACTCTGTGAGAGTGTGCAGTCTGGCGGCGGCTTCGGCCAGTAATCCATGCACAACATCGTGCGTTCGACCGGAAAATCCGCCCGCATTGGGGATTCCACCGCACGACAACGCCGTCCTGGACCAACGAAAAGGCATCATTCAGCGGGTTTTGCTCGCGCCGGGGGTTGTACGGGCGCCGGGGCCGGGGTGGCCGGGGTCGCGGGCGCGGGCGTGGCGGTGTCGGCGGTTTTGATGGTGCCGTCTTCGATCCATGCCGTGAGGCGATCACGAATGACCAGCACATCGCCCGCGTGGACGAGTGAAACGAGCGCACGCCGCCCTTCCAGGCCTTGCGGTTGGACTTCGACTCGACCGCTGTTCAGCTCGATGGTGAGCCGTCGGGCCGACGGCGCGTCGTCGTTGACCGCTTGCAAGATATAGATCGACCCTTGCGAGTTGCGATGCAACCGGATCATCGGGCCGATCGTCGTCGTGATCGATGTCTCGCCCTGTGCCGTGGTGCGGAACTCGTACACGCCGTTCATCTCTTGCTGGGGCTGAACATCGCGCCACTCCGCCTTGGCATCGCCCAAGGGACGAACCTGAAGCACCCCGAGCGCCTCGTCCTTGGCGGCTCCCAGCACGCGAAACTCGATCGGCGACTTCTGCAAGTCCGCGCGGACTCGCGCCAGTGGGCTGGGCACGTCGTTGGCCTGCCCTTGAACGCGAGACTCCGGCCGCGGCACATCGGTCGCGCGCGGTGCCGGCGTCGGCTCGAGTGACTTGGGAAGCTCGCCGGTTGTGCGCGTCGGCATCGCGGTTGTCGTGGGCGCGGGTATCGACGCGGGCTCGTTGATCGGCACCATCTTCTCGTAGACCTCGCCGGTGGTGGCGCTAGGTGCCGTCGGCGGGGCGGGCTTCGCGGGAGCGGCCGGCGGCGTGGTCATGGGCGGCGCGATCACGGCGGGCGCGGGTGTGGGTGCGATCGTCGGCGTCGGTGCCGCCGGGGCCATCGGCGTCGCGGTTGGTTCGGGCGCTCTGACAGGCTCGGGGGCTGGCGCGGGCGTCGTGGCTTCGCGCGTGGGAGTCGCGGCGGGCGTGGCCGGTGCCGCGGGGGCGATCGCGGGCGCTGGCGTCGGCGCTGGCGTCGCGACCGGTGCTGGCGCGTCGGGGCGGATCGCTCGCATCGATGGGATGCCCGTCGCGGGCCCGCGGCTCGGGGAGGGCGTTGCTGGCCGTGTTGTCGCTGGCGTCGGTGCTGAAGTTGGGCTGAGCGATGGGGCAGATGGGGCTGGCGTGACGACGGGCTCGCGCGTGGGCGCGACCGTCGCGGCGGATGTCGCTGGCGAGGCGGCGGGCGCGTTCGGCGCGCTCTGTGCCGCGGTCGATGCGGGCATC
>JALHNK010000073.1 GCA_022843565.1 Phycisphaerales bacterium | reverse complement strand
GACGACGCAGCATCTTCATCTGCTGCGCTCCGGCGGCGGCACGACGGACTCGCGCGCGGCGTGGGCGCTGGAGCGGAAGCTCGCGAGCGCGAGCCGCGCGGACCTCCGCGTGCGCTACGAGCGCATGACGCTCGAGCAGCTCATCGCGGCCCCGAAGCCCTGCATGGTGGGGCTGGACTGGGGGTTCTTCATGTCGCACATGGTCTGCGTCATGGAGGCGAACGCTGAGTCGGTGACGCTTGGCGACCCGTTGGTCGGGCGGCGGACGATCAGCGTGCGCGAGTTCAATCGCGAGTGGAAGGGGCTGGTGATGTGGTTGGAGTGAGCGCGTGGGTGGCGGCGGGGCTGCATTGGCCACGTTCTGCGGCGTGAGGGCTCTGCCTGCGGCGTCGGCGCGGTGGCGCTTGCGTCTGGATGCTGATAGAATGTCAGCGTGGATGTCAACCTCGACCAGATCGACGCATTCTGCAAGCGCTGGGGTATCGCGCGACTGTGGCTCTTTGGCTCGCTGGCTCGGGGGGACGCGACGAGCGAGAGTGACGCGGACATTTTGGTGGAGTTCGCGCCGAACGCGACAACGTCGACATGGGATTGGCCTCAGATGGAAGACGAGCTCGGGGCGATCTTCGGTCGGCGGATTGACCTGCTCTCAACCGGCGTGCTCAACAACCCAATCCGTGCCCGTTCGATTCTCGCGAACCGGAGGTTGCTGTATGCGGCCTGATGAGGCGGATCGCGCGTACCTCCAAGACATGGTCGGTGCGTGCGACAAGCTCGGGCGATTCGTTGCCGGAAAGAGCTTTGATGCGTTCGCTCGCGACGAGGTCCTGCAGTCGGCGGTGGAGCGGCAAGTCGAGATTATCGGGGAGGCCGCCCGACACCTGAGCGACGGGTTTCGTTCCGCACACCCGCATGTGCCGTGGAGACCGATCATTGCGCAGCGCCACATCCTGGCGCACGAGTACGGCGACGTTGAGCACGAGCTCGTGTGGCGGGTCGCAACCGTTCATGTGCCGGCGCTTGCGCGCCAGTTGCACGCGATCGTGGCTGCGCTTGACGCTCAGTGAGCTCCAACTCGATGACGGCGGATCACATCAAGCTCCTGCCGACGGCTGCTCTGCCGCGGCACCTTCATCTCGCACGCCCGTTTCACCGCCCCTACCTTCCCCCCTCAATGGCCACCGCACTCACAGTTCGTCAGATCTCCAAGCACTTCGGGCCGCGCGTGCTCTTTACCGGCATCTCGCTGAGTATTGAGGATCGCGAGCGCGTGGCCCTGATCGGGCCCAACGGCGGAGGCAAGAGCACGCTGCTGAAGATCCTGGCGGGGATGGAGCACTTTGATGACGGGGCGCTCAACGCCCGGCGCGGCTTGCGTGTGGCCTATGTCGCTCAGAGCGACACGTTTGAGCCCGAGGACACGATGGCGCAGGCGATCGTGCGGTCGCTGGCGAAGAACCCGCCCTCGCACATGCATGATGAGCACGAGTACGAGCTGGCGGCGGAGCAGACGCTGTATCGGCTCGGGTTTGACGACCACACGCGGATCTGCCGCACGCTCAGCGGCGGGCAGCGCAAGCGGCTGTCGATCGCGAGGCAGCTCGCGGGCGAGCCGGATCTTTTGCTGCTGGACGAACCGACGAACCATCTGGACGTCGAGGGCATTGATTGGCTCGAATCCACGCTGAAGTCGGCCCCTTTTGCGTCGGTCAGCGTCACGCACGATCGCGCGTTTCTGGAGTCCACCGCGTCGCGGATCGTCGAGCTCTCCACGGCGTACCCCGAGGGCGCGTTCAGCGTCAAGGGCGGCTACGAAGAGTTCCTCTTCCGCAAGGAAGAGTTCCTTGACGGCCAGGCCCGCGCGCAGCAGGCGCTGCAGGGTCAGGTGAAGGAGGATTTGCGATGGCTGGCGCGCGGGGCCAAGGCGCGGCGCACCAAGAGCAAGGCCCGCATCGAGCAGTCGTTTGCGCGCATTGATGAGCTGGCGGCGCTGAAGATGCGGAACGCGCCGGCGAAAGCCGCGGCGATCGACTTTGCGTCCAGCGATCGGCGGACGCAGAAGCTGCTGGTGGCGCGCGGCATCAGCAAGGCGCTGGGCGGTCGTCAGCTCTTTGAGGACGTGGACATCATCCTGACGCCGGGGAGCAAGCTGGGCCTCATGGGCCCCAACGGCAGCGGCAAGAGCACGCTGATCAAGGTCCTCACTGGCGAGTGGGAGAGCGATCCGCCAAGCGAGGCGGCGATCGCGGCGGCGAAGTTGATCGAGCACGAGCTGCCGCGGAGCGCGCCGAAGCTGGCGACGGTGCAGCGTGCGGACAACCTGCGGATCGTGGTGTTCAGCCAGCACCGCACGGAGCTGGACCCGGAGATGAAGCTGACCGATGCGCTGGCGCCGTCGGGCATGGTGATGTATCGCTCGCGGCAGTTGCATGTTGCGGGTTACGCGCAGATGTTCTTGTTCAACAAGGACCAGTTGCGGAGTCCGATCGCCACGCTCAGCGGCGGCGAGCAGGCCCGCGTGCATTTGGCGAGGTTGATGCTGGAGCCGGCGGACGTGCTGGTGCTCGACGAGCCGACGAACGACCTGGACATTCCCACGCTGGAAGTCCTCGAAGAGAGCCTGGAAGAGTTCCCCGGTGCGATCCTGCTGGTGACCCACGATCGCGCGATGCTGGATCGATTGGCGACAAAGATTCTGGCGCTGGATGGCGAGGGCGGGGCGCACTACTACGCGGATTACCAGCAGTGGAAAGCGGTGACGACGATGAAGCCGGGGGCCAAGGGGCCGCCGGCGGGAACGTTCAACACGCCGACGGCGGCACCGGCGGTGGCGCCGGCGCCGAACGTGAGCAAGAAGAAGCTGAGCTACAAAGACCAGCGCGAGTTTGATTCGATCGAGCCGGAGATCGCGAAGCTGGAGATCGAGATCAAGCGGCTTGAGGGCGTGATGAACGAGCCGGGTGTGCTGGCGGATCGCAAGCAGCTGGACGCGACGTGCGCGCTGATGACCAGCGCGCAGACCAAGCGTGACAAGCTCTTTGAGCGGTGGACGGAGCTGGACGCGAAGCGGGGATGAGGCGTCAGCCTTCAGCCGCCAGCCTTCAGCTCAAAGCAGCAAAGCAGCAAAGCAGCAAAGCAGCAAAGCAGAGAATCTCAGAGCCGCTGGCTTCAGCTTCTTGCTGGCGGCTGATGGCTGAAGGCTGTCTCCTCGCTCCTCGTCGCAGCTTGCCCGTGCTCGGCCCCGATAACCGTGCGTTTGGCAATCGCTTGTGGTTCGGCGCGTCGATGTTCAGGGTATGGACACGAACTTTTCCGCTTCGTTTGGTGCGATGGCGGGTGCGTGGTCGACGCGTTCGTTCTCGTTTGACCTGTCACAGACGCCCGAGGCACCGTCAGATCCGGTCGCCGAGGCGTTTGCGAACAGCACCGATCCAAGCGATACACGAGCGGTCATCGACAGCATCGTGCTGAGCACGCAGGCGCGAGCGTGGTCCAGCGCGTTCAGCTCGATCTCATCGTTCAGCGAGTCCCTCGGTGGCGACTTTGGGATCTCGTTCTGGGGGAGCTTCGCGTCGTCGTTCAACGACTCTGCAAAGAGTGGGCTGGTGGACACGCTCTCGTTCCTCCGCCCCAGCGGCCTCTTCACGCCGACCGACGCGAACAGCGACGGGCGTCTGTCGGTGGGGGAGTTACTGGATCTGGCGGCGTGAGGGGAGCCTTCAGCCGCCAGCTCTCAGCCGTCAGCAAGAAGAGCGGTCAGCAAACAGAGCAGTCAGCCGCCAGCCTTCACGCGTCAGCTCGAAGCTGATAGTGGCCGGTGTGCGGCTTCGAGATCGATCGAACGTACCAAGTTCGCCGCGCGGCTTGGCTCTTTCTGCTGAAGGCTGAAAGCTGACGGCTGAAGGCTGCGAGTCCGCGAGCTAGCGAGCACTCGTGTCGTTCATCTTCCAGCGGCACCAGTAGTGGACTGCGGCGCTGTGCCAGGTGATGTGGCGTGTCATGATGCCGACGAGTTCCTCGAGGTCCATGGCGCGACCGCCGTAGTGGATGCGGAGGGCCGCGGCGTCCATGGGGCGGGCGGCCCACCAGGCGACGAACTGGTCGAGGTCGGCGAGCAACGCATCAGCGACGGCATAGGGGCTGACGTCAAAGGGGACATCAGGCCAGGGGCCGAGCTCGGGTGCGGCGGTGAGCGCGTGGGTGCGGAAGGTTTCGAGCAAGTGGCGGAGATGCCACGCGGCGGTGCCGGGGGTCGATGGGTCGCCGAGATCGGCGCGCGGATTCTGCTTCAGGGCGCTGGTGAGCGATTCCCACGGGTGATCGACTGCCGATCTCAGGAGGTGCAAGGCCGCTTCCATGCGCACCAGCATAGCGACAGGCGTTGCTTTGGGGGCGACGGGGCGGCGAGGGCAAAAACCCCTGATTTCAGGCTGACAAATCAGGCCAGTGCGGGCACAGGTGTTTCCCTGAACAGGGCCAGGGATTGGAGCTGGCGGATCGTGTCTGGGCTCGCGCTGGTCATGGGGAGGCGGAGCACGCCCGAGTCGCGCCCGAGCAGCTTCATCGCGGCCTTCACGGGGATCGGATTGGTCTCGACGAACATCGCGCGGGCGATGGGGATCAGCTCGCGATGGATGGCCAGAGCTGTGGTGTGGTCGCCCTTGGCATACGCGGCGCAAAGGCCCGCGATCTTGCCCGGCAGCAGGTTGCTGACGACGCTGACGACGCCCACGGCTCCGACGGACATGAACGGCAGGGTCATGGTGTCGTCGCCGCTGAGCACGGCGAGATGTGGGCAGCGCATGGCGATCTCGCCGGCGGAATCCGTCGAGCCGGTGGCCTCTTTGATCGCGCGGATGTTGGGGTGCTTGCTCAGGCGCTCGACGGTCTGCGGCGTCAGGGCCACGCCGGTACGGCCCGGGATGTTGTAGAGCATGACGGCGATCGGCGCGGCGTCGGCGACGTGCATGAAGTGCTGGTAGAGCCCCTCTTGCACGGGCTTGTTGTAGTACGGGTTGACGCTCAGCGTGCCGTCGGCGCCGGCCTGATGGGCGAACTTCTGCAGCTCGACGGCGTGGTGGGTGCTGTTGCTGCCGGTGCCGACGACCGCGATGAGGCCGTGCTGGTGCGCGAGATCGACGGCCTTTGCGACGAGTTGGCGGAACTCGGACTCAGAGAGGGTGGGGGATTCGCCGGTGGTGCCGTTGATGATGATGCCGCAAACGCCGCCGCGGCTGTCTTCGCCCCGGGCCTGGAACTCGATCTGGGCCTTGAGGCGGGCGAAATCGATGGTCTTGGTGTCGGCGGAGAAGGGGGTGATGATGGCGGTGAAGGCGCCGGTGAAGCGCGGGTCAACGGGGCTGCTTGATGCGGGCTGATGGGTGGTCATAGGGGGCTCGCAAGGCAAAGGTGCTGGAGCGGAGGCTAGAGGAGATGTCGGTCGGATGGCGGGCGTTGCGGGAGTTTCTTCCGTTATTCCAGCGGCATTTGGGGTTTCTTGGTGCGCGTTCAGGGCGATATGCTGATGCCATGAAGACCGCGATGGCGTTGCTGATCGTTGTTTGCATGAGCGTGGCGCTGGGCGGATGCTCGACGAGCGGGCCGGATGTCACCGGCGGCGTGGGCTACACGCTGCGCGCCAGCGACACACGGAACAAGCTGGCGTACTACGAGCTACGCCCCAGCGGCGAGCTGCGCTACACCGGGGGGATTACTGCGGGGATGGAGAGCGCCGGGCTGAGCCATCCGGACTGGGCGGCGAGCTTCACGAGGGCGGAGTTGGCACCGGTGCTGGAACTTATCGCGCAGAACCCGGAGCCGGCGAGTGTCGAGCCGACCAAGGAACAGGTGAACTACAAGCTCGGGCTGCGCACGCCGGGCAAGGGCGAGCGCCGGTTCGTCAGCGGGCCCACGGCGTTTTTCGAGGGGCTGTACAAGCGGTCTGAAGCACTGATGATCTCGAGGCGGCCGGAGCTCGGGGGTCCGGGGCGGTGAGGGGCAATAGGATCGCCCATGACGGGCGAGATGAAGAACGCGGCGGGGCCGATTGTCGGCATTGATTTGGGAACGACGAACTCGCTGGTGGCGGTGGCGGGGTGGCCTGCGCCGGGGGATGGGCCGCGGGTGCTGGTGGATGAGGCGGGGCGGGGGTTGTTTCCGTCGGCGGTGCGGTTTGAGGCGGGTGGCGCGACGGTGGCGGGGCACGAGGCCAAGGCGCGGGCGGTGGAGTTCCCGCTCAGCACGGTGGTGAGCGTGAAGCGCTTGATGGGTCGATCGCTGCAAGACGCGGCGGCGGACTTGAAGTACTTGTCGTATGAGGTGGTGGAGGGGGAGAACAAGACGGCGCGGGTGCGGATTCCCGGCGATGGGGCGGTGGGCTCTGGTGTGCGGGAGGTCTCGCCTCAGGAGGTGTCTGCGATCATCTTGCGGGCGTTGAAGGAGCAGGCGTCGCGGGCGCTGGGGGTGCCGGTGAGCCGCGCGGTGATCACGGTGCCAGCGTACTTCGATGATGCGCAGCGCCAGGCGACGCGCGACGCGGCGCGGCTCGCGGGGCTTGAGGCGGTGCGATTGGTCGCCGAGCCCACGGCGGCGGCGCTGGCGTATGGGCTGGGGTTGCGGAGCCCGGGGGGCACTGGTGAGGGTGCAACGCGGGATGCGAAAGTTGTCGCGGTGTACGACCTCGGCGGCGGGACGTTCGATGTCTCGGTGCTGCGAATTACGCCGTCGATGGGGGGCGAGGGCGACGGCGGCGGCGCGGAGGCGTTTCAGGTGCTCTCCACCAGTGGCGACACGCACCTGGGTGGCGATGACTTTGACTACGCGCTGGTGAGCCTCTTCACGCGAGAGATTGGTGAGCGGTTCTTTGGCGGGCGGGATGTTGGGGCGGAGCTTTCACCGACTGTGCGCCGGGAGCTGCGAGACTTTGCGGAGCACACGAAGATCCGGTTGAGCGAGGCGGATGAGGCGCGAGTGGAGATTGATTTGGGGGAGGACACGAGTGGTGGGGCAGGCGTCCCGCCTGCCTCTCCTGGACACGCGGAGTCGGAAGAGGCCTCGGCACTGAGGGAGTCTGCGGAGGGCAGGCGGGACGCCTGCCCCACACCAAAGCGCGACCAGCGGCTCGGAGGTGGGAAGAACTTGGCGATCTCGATTCGTCGGCTGCCTCACTTTGAGCAGGGTGGCAGTACGTACTTCGTCACCTGGCGACTTCGAACACAAGAGTTGAGTTTCGCGGAGCGGCAGATCGTGTTGGATGCGTGTCGTCATTGGGATGGCGATCGCCTCACGCTGTACGCCGTAACGGTCATGCCTGATCATGTCCACATGGTGTTTGAGCCGCTGGAGAAGGCTCCGGGACAGTGGCATCGAATCAGTGACATCCTGCACAGCATCAAGTCATTTACGGCACACGCGATCAACAAGTTGCGTGGCACACGCGGCACAGTGTGGCAGGATGAGTCGTACGACCACATCATTCGCGGGCCGGATGAGTACATGGAAACCGTCGGGTACTTGCAGCGAAACCCCGAGCGGAAGGGGCTCGTGCAACACTGGATGGAGTACCCGTTCACCTGGGTCGAGCAGATGCGGGAAGATACAGCGCAGCGTGGGGCAGGCGTCCCGCCTGCCTCTCCTGGACAAGCGGAGACGGAAGAGGCCTCGGCGCTGAGGGAGTCTGCGGGAGGCAGGCGGGACGCCTGCCCCACACTGGGCAAGCCTGCCCGGCGCGTGTATTCGCGAGTCATCACGCGGGCCGAGTTTGAGGCGATGATTGAGCCGCTGGTGGAGCGGACGATCGTGGCGTGCAAGCGGGCGATGCGCGATGCGAAGCGGATGATGGAGGGTGAGTCGCTCGCGGCGGTGGTGATGGTGGGCGGGAGCACGAGGGTGCCGCGGGTCAGGGCGCGGGTGAAAGAGGTCTTTGGGGTGGAGCCGTATGTGGCGCTCGATCCTGACATCGTCGTGGCGCTGGGCGCGGCGGTGCAAGGCTCGATCCTCAGCGGTGCGAGGCGAGATGCGTTGCTGCTGGATGTTGTGCCGCTGAGCCTGGGGATTGAGACCGCGGGCGGCGCGTTTGCGAAGATCGTCATGCGCGGGGCGACGATCCCGGCGATGGCTGGCGAGATGTTCAGCACTCAGGTGGATGGACAGACGTCGATCAAGCTGCAGGTGTTGCAGGGCGAGCGCGAGATGGCGGCGGATTGCCGCTCGCTGGGCACGTATCACCTGCGCGGCATCCCGCCGATGCCGGCGGGCATCCCGCAGTTGCGCGTCGAGTTTCGCGTGGACTCCAACGGCGTGCTGAGCGTGTCGGCGATGGAGCGGCGGAGTGGGAAGCGATTGGATGTGCAGATCGTGCCGACGCACGGGCTCACGCGGGGAGAGGTTGAGCGGTTGGAGCGAGAGAGCTTCACGCACGCGCGCGATGACATGCGGCGGCATCGGCTGGCGGATCTGGTCGCCAACAGCAAGCTGGACCTGCACTGGATCGGCCAGCAGATGGCGCGGCATGGGGCGAAGTTGGATGCTGCGTCACGCGGCGCGATTGAGGGCGCGATCGGTGAGCTGCGCGAGCTGGTGGATCGCGCCAGTGACCCGGCGCGGAGCGATGGCGTGGAGCCCGATGCGTTTCAGCAGGCCAAGGAGCGGCTCGATCGCGCGAGCGTTGGGCTGCATGAGGTGAGTATCAGTGAGAGTTTGAAAGGGGAGTGAGGCACTGGCGATTGGGCACTGGGCACTTGTTGGAGCGACCGCGAATCCAGTCGGCACGTTGGTGATGCCGAAGAAGGCACGAGGCATGAGGCACGAGGCACGAGTCCAAAGACAAACGCTCGGCGGGGCACATCCGATTAGAACGGTGCCGGCTCGTCGCTCGGCGGTTCGGATTGGTCGGTGGGTGTGAACGGGTCGGGCGTTGTGCGTTCGGGGCCGCCGCCGTCGCGGTGGTTGGCGGGCGGTCCGGATTGGCGGCCGGCGTGCCAGCCGCTGGTGCGCGGCGGCGCGGCGGGCGGAGGGCCGTCGTACGCGCCGTCGTTGTTGTAGTTTGGGGCCGCGTTGTAGTTCGGCGCCGGGTCCGGCGCGTAGGGCTGATAGTTCGCCGGGATGTCCGCCGGCTGAGCGCTTGCGTGTGAGCGGAAGCGCGTGGTGTTGGCGTCCCAGGTGAGGTGGACGACGCCGGTTGGGCCGTTGCGTTGCTTGGCGATGATGATCTCGGCGGTGCCGATCTTGTCGCGGTTGTTCTCGTCGAAGCTCGGGCTCGCGACGTCCCACGCCGGGTCGCCCTTGTGGAAGTATTCCTCGCGATGCAGCAGGAGCACGGCGTCTGCGTCCTGCTCCAGCGAGCCGGATTCGCGAAGGTCGCTCATGCGCGGGCGATTGCCCTCGCGGCCTTCCGGGCCGCGGTTGAGCTGGCTCAGCGCGATGATCGGGATGCCCAGTTCGCGGGCGAGGGCTTTGACTCCACGGCTGATGGCGGAGACTTCGACCTGGCGGCTCTCGCGGGCCTGCTGGGGCGAGGACAGAAGCTGCAGGTAGTCGATCATGATGCACTCGACCTTGTGCTGCGTGCGCATGCGGCGTGCGCGAGCGCGGAGCGAGGTCAGCGAGAGGCCGGCGGTGTCGTCGACGAAGAGCGGGGCCTCGGCGAGGGCGAGCGCGGCGTCAATCAGGCGCTTGTATTCGTCCATCTCTTCGACATAGCCGTGACGGGTCTTGCCGGAGCTGAGCGTGCCGGCGCGGATGCGCTGGCTGTCGACGCCGGACCAGGCGCTGAGCCAGCGCTGCGAGAGCTGGTTCTTGCCCATTTCGAGGCTGAAGAGGCCGACGGGCTTGGGCGTGCGTGAGGGCTGGCGCGCGGTGGGGATATCGCAGCCGGTGGCGATCTGTTCTGCGAGGTTGAGAGCGAGGGCGGTTTTGCCCATCGAGGGACGCGCCGCGAGGATGATGAGTTCGCCGCCTTGGAGGCCGCCGAGCATTTTGTCGAGATCGTGAAAGCCGCACTTGACGCCAAGGTCCGGGACGTGACCGCCTTCGATGCGGCGGATGAGATCGATCTCTCGCTGCATGAGCGAGGTCATGGATTCGATCTCGCCGGTGATGTCGTCTTGCGCGATCTCGAAGATGCGGCTCTCGGCCTCGTCCACGAGCTTCTTGCACTCGTCGCCTTCAACGTGGCCCTGCTGATACGTGTCAAAGAGGATCTCGCCCGCGGCGTCGATGAGCTTGCGCAGACGGTACTTGTCGGTGACGATCCGGGCGTAGCGGAGGGCGTTGGCCGAGCCGGGCGTGGCGGCGGCGAGCTCGGCGAGGTAGGTGGTGCCGCCGACGCGATCCAGATCGCCTCGGGACTTGAGGTGCTGTTCGAGCAGGAGCGGATCGATATCGCTGTGGCGATCGGCGACGCTGACGATGGCGGAGTAGATGCTGGCGTGAGCTTCGGAGTAGAAGGCCTCGGGGCCTTTGACGATGCTCATGACTTCGGCGATGACGCGACCGTCGATGATCATGGCGCCCAGGAGGCCGCGCTCGGCTTCGACGCTTTGCGGGGGCTGGCGATCGAACATCGTGCCCATGGGCGAGGCCTGTGCGGGCTCGCGCGAGCGGCGTGTGGACTGCTCTTTCTTGATGGCGACGCGGCGCTCGAAGTCGGAGGCACCGGCGTTGATGGGGGCGGTGGTCATTGCTTGGACAGGATACGGCGAGCTTGGATTCCAGACGAGAGCGGAGACGAGGAACAGAAGAAAACGCGGTTTTCCCTGCAAGACCATGGGTGTTTGTAGAGTGTGGATAGCGGCCGGAGGCTGTCGATTGTCGCCACTGTGCGGTGAACGGTCGGCTATCGGCGAGCGGTCAGCGGCGGCTGCCAGCGGGCGGCGAGGCGGAGCGTCTCGCGGAGGCGGCGGGTGGCCAGATTGGGTGGCAGCTTGAGGGCGCGGGCGATCTGGCGGATGGAGCGTGGGGATTCGCCTTGGAGGCCGAGGTGCTGGTGCGCTGCGAGCAGGAGCGGCGCGGGCGCGCTGAAGCGCGGGTCGAGCAATGCGCGACGGATGCGCGAGGGCGGCTCGAGGAACGCTTGCCAGGCGCAGGCGGTGAGCGTCCAATCCGGCAGCGGCTGAGGCGGTGTGCCGGCGCGGGTTGCGCGGCGTGGGGCTTCGGGTGCGGGGGTGAGGGCGGGGGCGTTGGCCGCGAGCCATCGGGCGACGACTCGGTTGAGCTCCAGGCCGGTGGGCGAGGCGAGACGCCCGCCCTTGAAGGGATCGAAGCGATCAACGCCTTGCCCGATGGCGTGGATCGAGCGAGCGATGAGGTCCGCGGCGAGCGCTGGCGGGAGAGACTCGGGCGTCCGCTCGAGCTGCACGTCGATGCTCCGCAGCATGATCATCTGCTGCGAGCGGATGAGTTCGACCTTGAGTCGAGCGGCCCAGCGGAGATCGGTCTCGATCGCGTCGATGCTCAGCGACGGCGGAATGGCGGTGAGCGTCGTGATCGCGCTGGCGGCGCGCGCGATCAAGTACGCGTACGCCTTGGCGCGAGCGAGCTCGATGGCCAGATCGGGCCAGCCGGCGTCGCGTGAGTTGCGGCAGTGCTCGAGGACATCGGTGGTGCAGCCGGCGCCGAGGCCGGCACGCACGCTGGGATGCTCAAGGAGAGCGGCGTGGGATGTCGATCCGACCGTGGGGAAGAACTGCGGCGCGAGAATGTTCTGAAACGAGATGGAGCGGAGTCGGGCGGCACGTGCGACGAGCAGTGCTCGCTCGATGGCGCTCTGGCTCTTGCGGAACCGTCGGGCGATGAGGGTGTGATCGATACCGAGGCGATCAGCGCGGAGGATGATGCGGCGCTGCCGCGCGTTGAGCGTCGTGGGGGGCGGGGCGAGCTCGCGCCGTTTGACGGCGCGCAGAAGCACTTGGCGGATGCCCTCGGGCGAGCGTTGGACACGCGGCGCGAGCTTGCGCGCGCAGGTTGCAAGGGACCAGCCGAAGCGTGCGGCGGCGCGCGCGGCGATGCGGACGATGCGGGCGGCCTCGGGCGGCGGGATTCGCTTGGATGAGATCGCGCGAGCTGGGCGTTCTGGCTGGGGAGCCGCGGGTGGGCGTTTGGCGGCGCCGGGTTTGTTGCTGGTGTGCGTGCCGAGGAAACGGTCGAGGGCTTCGGGCCGGAACATGGGCACCCATGAGCCGCGGATGGGGGCCAGGGCGCGCCGGCTGAGCAGGCCTTCGTGCTGGAAGCGTTGGATTGAGCGAGGGGTCACGTTGAGGCGTGCGCAGGCGGCGGGTTGATCGATCCAGCCATCGGCGCGCAGTTCGTCGCGAGTGAATGCGGCGCGAAGGCAGAGCCGGTGGAGCAGCGCCGGGAGATCGCGGAGCAGATCAGCGGCGGGGATGATCGAGTCCTCGGCGAGGGCGACGCGGGTGCCGGTGATCTGGAAGAGGAGCCACTCGGCGGGGTACGCAGTGGGTGGCGCGAGGGTCAGGGCGAGGCGTTCGAGGTTGGCGACGTGACGACGAGCCGCGGGCTTGGGGGCGAAGCGGAGCTGCTCGGCGATGTGAGCCAGCGCGGGAGTGCGAAGGCGCGGGAGAGGCGGCATCGCTGGATCATTGGGGCGTGAGGCGTGAGGCGTGAGGCGTGAGGCGTGAGGCGTGAGGCGTGAGGCGTGAGGCGTGGGGCGTGAGGCGTGGGGCGTGAGGCGTGAGGCGTGAGGCGTGGGGCGTGGGGCTTGGCCGACGGTTGATGAAGAGGAAGGCATCAAGGCACGCGGCATCGAGGCATCGAGGTCGAGGCATAAAGGTCGGGGCCGTCGAGCTTGATCAGGCGGGCTTGGCCTGGCTCTGCACGGGCGGTGCCGGCGGCGCGGGCGTGATGGTGGCCAGCGGCGGCAGGCCCGCCTCGGCATCCGCGGCGATGCGGCGGGAGAGCTCGTCGAGCCGTTCACGCATGAGGCGGCCGGCCTTGAACTTGACGGTGTGGCGCGGGGGGACTTTGACGGGCTCGAGCGTGCGCGGGTTTTGTGCGCGCCGAGCGCGACGGCGCTTGAGCTCAAAGACACCGAAGTCACGGAACTCCAGGCGGTTGCCCTCGGCCAGTTCGTCGATCATGAGTTCGAATAGGGCGGTGGCGATATCGCGGACATCGGCGCGCTTGCAGCCGGTCCGCAGCGCGAGGCGATCGATCAGATCCTTCTTTGTGGTGGTGTTGTTCATGCGCCGGATCCGGCGTGGGACGAGTGAGAGGCGAGGGCGGAACGATCACGCGAGAGGCGAGCGAACGCGCAGAACGAGCGCTCGCAGAGCGATGAGGCCGGAACACAAGACTTCGAGACGAGAGCGAAACTGACCGGAGGATCCCCACGATCCTCGCCGAAGAACTCGGCGGGTGAGCGATTGAGTATGACGCGCGGTCGGGAGGCTGTCAAGGAAGAAAGGGAGCGAAAGCCGGGCGGGCGGTGTGGGTTGACTGAGTATTTGCACAGGCAGGCGAGCGGTTGCGGCGGCTGGGTACGAATGGGCTGCGAACGCCAGCGGAACTGGTGAGACCACCGGGCGGATTTGGGCGCGCGGGGCGGGGCGGCGAGCCCGCTGTGGTGCGAAATTCTCGACGACGGAATTGAGGCTCTTTGTGCGTGAAATGGGTCTTGCCCGGTGACCACAGGCGCCAGATGGCGCGCGGCGGCGCGGGGTGTGGGGCTGGTTATGCCGTCTGCTGACGCACCGAGGTCGAGGGTGCGGGCGGGGGCTAGGAGGCACAGCCATGCGGGACTGGGACGCTGTCAGCGGAGAGATTCACGGGCGGCCGGATGACACCGACGCGGCGGCCGGTGGCGATGGGGTGGTGGCTTCGCTGGCGGAGGCCAAGGGGTGGTTTCTTCGATATCAGCGTGAGCACGCGGCGCGGCTCGGCGTGCTCTGGAGCTACTACCGCAATCCGCTGAGTACTTCGTGGTGGGCGGGCGCGGCGCGAAGTTTGGTGGCGCGTGCGGGGACGACGGCGCGTGCGGCGCAGGAACGGGGGCTGCCGCGCCGGTTCTTTGGCGCAGGGCGGCTGCGTGCGATCGATGAGGCGGGGGTGGATGAGCGAGGTCGGCGCGAGATCGTGATTGAGAACGACATCGCGTGGCGCGTTCACACGATGGTGGACTTTCTGTTCAACCGGCCGGTGCGATTGACGAGCACCAGCGCTGACGAAGCCAAGGCGGCGCGGATCGGGCGGGCGATCGAGATCGCGTGGGAGGCCTCGGGGGGGATGGGGTTGCTGCAGGACGCGGCGCTGCTTGCGCACGTGTACGGGCATGTGGATTTTCTGGTGCGGCTGGAGGAGCGCGAGGGCGAGGGCGGCGATGCGGAAGCCGCGCAGCAGGATGAAGCGATTGCAGAGGTGTCGCGGCGCGTGCGGGTTGAGATCGTGGACCCGCGGCGCGGGGCGCCCCGGGTGAGCGAGGAGGACTATCGACGGCTGCGCGGCTATGTGTTGCGGACGCGGCGCGAGGCGGACGGATCGCGCGCCGAGTGGGACGCGTTCACCGAGGTGTTTCAGGCGGGGCAGCGATCACTCTGGCGAGAGCGCGAGAACGAGCGCGGCGAGGCGATCGGGCCGGCGGAGCTGATCGAGCGCGGGCCGAGCGTCGGCGGGCCCGATGGCGTGCCGGTGGTTCACGTCCAGAACGTGAGCCAGCCGTTCAGCTACGAGGGGCTCAGCGAGGTGGAGGGGTTGATCGCGCTGCAGGACGAGCTGAACACGCGACTGAGTGATCGGGCCAATCGCGTCACGCTCCAGTGCTTCAAGATGTACCTGGCCAAGGGTGTGGAGGGGTTTGAGAAGACGCCGGTGGGGCCGGGGACGGTGTGGACGAGCGAGAACCCCGAAGCGAAGATCGAGTCGTTCGGCGGTGATAGCGCGACGCCGAGCGAGGAGACGCACATCGATGAGGTGCGCGAGGCGATGGACAAGGTGAGCGGGGTGCCGCCGCTGGCGGCGGGCGTGGTGCGGGCGAAGATCGGGAACCTGACAAGCGAGAACGCGCTGCGGGTGACGTTGCAGGGCCTGCTGACGCGGACGGCGCGCAAGCGTGTGGCGTGGGGTCGTGGGATTGGTGAGGTGTGTCGGATCGTGCTGGGGATTCTGGATCGTGAGGGCGTGCTGAAGACGGCGAGTGCGGAGCGCGGCGTGAATGTGGAGTGGAGCGATGCGCTGCCGCGGGATGTCGCGGATGAACTGCGAAGCGCGCAGGCGAAGGCGGCGCTGGGTGTTGAGCGTGATCGGGTGCTGGCGGATCTGGGGATTGGGGCGGGGAACCGTGGGGTGGAGTGAGGGGAGAGCGTGAACATGAACATGACTATGAAACAGAATCGGTGACTGGGGGTCGGCGGTGGGTCGTGGGCTCGCGGTGAAAGGGGGTTTGTGATGGTCGTAGAGCATGGTGAGGCGGTGGGTGGTGAGGGTGGTGCTGGCGCAGGCGGGGGCGCCGGTGGTGAAGTTGGCGCAGGTGGCGCACGAGGGATCGCCGCTGATGGCTTGGACGCGCGGCTCAGTGCGTTGGAGAGCGCCGTGCGGAGCGCTGGCGAGACGATTGCGAGCCTGGAGCGTCAGCAGGTGATCGAGCGGGCGTTGGTCGAGGCGAGAGCGATCGCTCCGCTCACGGCGGCGCGGGCGCTGGCGGGCGCGTTGAAGGACCGGCCCGGCGTGCCGATCGAGAAGCTCGTGAGGGAGCTGCGCTCGACGCGCCCGGAGCTGTTCAGGCCCGCGGCAAGTGACGCGGCCCCGCGACGGGTGGGCGCGGGTGTCATGGGGCCAGCGGGCTCGCCGAGGAGCGGCGGGCCGATCGCGGCGGGCGCGGGGCGTGATGACGGTGTGCTGCGCGGGGCGATGGCGGGCGATCGCAAGTCGCTGGCAGAGTACCTGCGCCGGCGGCGCGGGATGTAGACGCGGCGCGATGTGGGTCGGGCGTGTGAGGTGCTCGGGCGGAGTGGGTGGTTGCGGCGCGCTGTGTGGGCGCGGCGCGGGAGTATTGGTGCGGGAATCACAAAGGAGACGGTGCGATGCCATTTACGGGGAAAGCGACGTACGGCGCGGGCGTGGATCTTCCGGAGCTGGTGGAGGATGTGGGCGACATCATCGGGATCATCTCGCCCTTTGAGACGCCACTGCTGGATCACCTTGGCGATGGCCGGCGCGAGGCGACCAGCACGGTCCACGAGTGGATCGAGGACGAGCTGCTGCCGAACTTTGACAGCGTGAATCAGACGACCTTCACGCCCAACGCGGCGGACGCCACGAGCGTGACGGTGGCCAACGGCTCGCGGTTCCGCGTGGGCGACCAGGTGCGGCCCGGCACGTCGCGAGAGGTGATGCTTGTCACCGCTGTCGCAGCGAACGTGCTGACGGTGGTGCGTCGTTACGGCGGCACGACGACGAGCAATCTCAGCAACTCGCTGCGATTGACGATCCTGGGCAACGCCGCCCTGGAGGGTGATGACCGGCCGGACGCGCGCTTCACCAACCGCAGCCGCAAGCGCAACTACACGCAGATCTTCACCGCCGGCGTTGAGGTCAGCGGCTCGATGCTCGCCGCCCGCCAGCACGGGCTGGCCGATGAGCTGGACTTTCAGAAGCAGGAGCGGCTGCGCGAGATGCTGCGTGATCTGGAGAACTGCGTGCTCAACGGCGTCGCACCCGCGGCAACGCAGATCGGCAGCGCGACGATCCGGCGCACGATGAACGGGATCATCCCGTCGATCGCGACGAACAACTTCGCACCGAACGCCGGCGGCTTGCCGGCCGGCGGTGGCGGCGGCACGGACCTGAACGAGGCGGTGCTGAACGCCGCGATGCGGCTGATCTGGGAGGGCAGCTCGGGGAAGGTGGACACGATCGTGGTGAACGGCGCGCTGAAGCGGCGCATCAACGGCTTCACGTCGGCGCTGCGGGAGTATGGCGCGGCGGACGAGCGGTATCGCGATCTGGTGGGGGTGTATGAGAGCGACTTCGGCGTGTGCCGCGTGGTGCTGTCGCGCTGGATGCCGAGCGACTCGTTGCTGCTGCTGGATTCGTCGCGTGCGGAAGTGATGCCGCTGGGTGGGCGATCGTTCCAGTACAAGCCGATGGCGGCCACTGGCGATCGCGAGAGCGGGATGGTGGTGGGTGAGTACACGCTGGAGCTGCGCAACGAGGCGGCGCACGGCGTGATCCGCGGGCTGACGTGAGACGCGGAGATCGGGGCGGCGTTGCTGCTGATGCTGCGGGCGCGGGGTGCTGCTTGCGGGGAGTCTTCGGCCCCCGCCCACCTGTCGCACGCACGCGGGAGCACGCCGCCCGACCGGGCCGGGCACGCATCGAGCGGGGCCCGCTCCAGCACGCCCGCGCGGCGGACGCGCCGCG
>JALHNK010000072.1 GCA_022843565.1 Phycisphaerales bacterium | reverse complement strand
GCCCGACCGGGCGCCCGGGCCCGCCGCCGGGAACCGGCATCGCGCCACCGCCACCGCCACCGCCCGGCCCCGCCGGAGCCGCTGACAGGATCTCTTGGGCGGAAACAAACTTCGGGTTCAATGAGAACGTGTACGGCAGGCCCGTGCGGGCTCGCGCTTCTTTCACAAGGTCAGTAATGATCCGGCGAACCGCCACCTCGCAGTCTTCTCTCTTCTGATCAACAGCGAATGTCAACTGCACACCCAGCTTCGGGTTGAGCGCGTCGGCCCCGCCCGCGGCGGGGTCCACCGGAGGCGTCACGCCGCCGGCGCCGCCCGAAAACGGTCGCCCGCCCTCGCCGGAGCCGCCGGGGATATTGCCCGCGCCACCGCCGCCCGGGTTGCCGCCGGACACGCCGCCGGTAAACACAAACGGGCGGTTGCCCACCGAGTAGTCCGTCTCCAGCGTGCGGAAGTCGATACTGATGTTGGGCCGATCCTTGCGCAGCGATGCGTGCGTCGTGGCCAGCATGTCGCTGATGTCCTTGACCACCAGCGCGTGCAGCTCGCGATGCTCCAGCAGCCCCAGCGACGCCGCGGCTCGGTAGTCCGGCTTGTACGCCGCCTCTGCGGTCTGCCACGCAGACTTCTGATTCTTGAGCATCGCCTTGGTCTCGCCGATGCTCGCGGGCTTGTTGCCCAGGCCCGCGGCGACCGAGTCGGAAATCGGGCCGATGAACATCGCACCGCCCGCCGCCAGGGCCAGGGCCGCCGCCGCGACGAACCATCGCGTCTTGGACTGCCAGAGCCCCTCGCGCACGACGCTCAACGGCATCAGGTTCGCGGTGACGGTCTGCATGTCCAGGCCTTGCAGTGCCAAGCCTGTCGCGGTCGCCAGCATCGGCGCGTTCTCTTGGAAGTCCTTGTCGCGATCGCCGTCCATCTTGCAGCGCGTGTACCCCTCCAGCCGCGTGACCTCCATCCCGAGCTGCTGACTCAGGAACTTGCGCAGGCCGGGCAGGGCAAAGGTCGCGCCCAGGCCGACGACCTTGGTCAGCTTCGTCTCCGGGTGCAGGCTCTGGTAGTAGTTCATGCTGCGCTGCACGTCCTGCGCCAGGTCGGCGAACACCGGCCGCATGGCCTGCAGGATGTGGCGCGCGTGCTGGCTGGACTCGGCCTCGCGCTTGAGCTTCTCAGCCTTGACATAGCTCAGATTGAACGCGGTCACCAGCGCCTCGGTGAACTGGTGCCCGCCGATCGGGAACGTGCGGATCCAGAGGCGCCCCGCGTCGGCGACGATGAGATCCGTGCTGATGGTGCCGATGTCCAGGATCACCGTGCCGGGCGTCTGCACCGTGAACACCTGGTCATACGCGATCGCGTTGTACGCAGCCAACGGCGACAGCGTCAGCGTCTGCGGCGTGCGCGACAGGTCCGTCCAGTACGACAGATGGTCCGCGACCTTCTCGCGCGTGATGGCGAAGATGCCGACCTCGACCTCGGGGTTGTCGTTGCTGGCGAACGTCTGGAAGTCCCACTCGACCTCTTCGATCGGGAACGGGATCTGCTGGGCCGCCTCGAACTTCACCAGGGCCGGGATGCTCTTGGGATCCGCCGGGGGCAGCTTGGCGAACTTCGCGAACGCCGAGTGGCCGGGGATGCTGATCGCCAGGCCCGCCTTCTCGAGGTTCGCCTGCCCGAGCAACTGGCCGATGGCGACGACCTTGGCGTCGCGCTCCTGCGTCTCGGGCGTCGAGAGCACGCGCTTGTGCGGGATGATCACAAAGTCGGCGACCTTGACCCCGTCGCCATCGCGCACGAGTTTGACGCCCTTGACGGCGCCGGCCCCGACTTCAATTCCCCAGCATGCGTTGATAGCCATACGTCGATTGTCCTTCCAGAAAAACCATTCGCCGCCGGGATCACCGTGTACGCTCGCAAACTCTCGCGCTGGCCGCCGACATCACGTCAGCGCGACTGCCTTCGGACCGAGCCCCAAACGCCCCGGGCGGAGCCCCCTTGATACAGGTCAAGATGGGCCCGGATTGTTCACCGCCCGACGATCAACTTCGACCGCGTTCCGCACGATCCGTTTGCGTGCCCAACGCGGGCGCTCGCGCCGGCGGTGTTTGGATCGATCCGACCGCCCGCGGGCCACAGTTCCCGCGCCAGCCGCGCCGGCTTCGCGAGCCTGCCTGCACGCAAGTCTCGCTCTGCCAAGACATTGCACCAGAAACTCGCCCCCGCGTCAACCGCTGCGCACACCCGACATCCAACCCCCAAACTCGCCCGCGAAGAATCGTTCAAAGTTTCATCAACGCCAACCCACGCTGACGGCCATCGCGTGCTACGCTCGCGCTTCATGCTCATCCGCCCGGTGGTTGAAAGCGACTTCCCCGCGATCGCAGCACTCACAAACCGGTATATCACCGGCTCGGCGGTCCATTTCGCGTACCAGCCGGTCACCGCCATTGGGCTGCGCGACGCGTGGCTCGAAACCCGCGAGGTCTTTCCATACTTCGTCGCCGAAGTCGCCGATGCCAGCACCAACGGCACCCACGACTCGCCGAGCGGTGCGCTGCGGTTTGCCGGGTATGCCAAAGCGGCCCGCTGGCGCGAGCGCGATGCGTACCGACCGACTGCCGAGGTTGGAATCTATGTCGAGCCGTGTGTGCAGGGCCAAGGTATAGGTAAAAAACTCTACGCCACGCTCATCGCCGCGTGCCGCGAGGCAGGCTTTCACTCGCTGATCGCCGGGATCGCCCAGCCGAACGCGGCGTCGGTCGCGCTGCACCTAGCGGTGGGCTTTGACGAGATCGGCGTCTTCCGGCAGGTCGGCTGGAAGCTCGGGCGCTGGCACGACGTGGGCTTCTATCAGATGATGCTGCGCGACGCAGCTGATCAGCCGGTGAAGCTTCTAGAAGTATCCGTGCCCAAGCCCGGAGTTCATGTGTAAAGGGTTTATGTACCGGTCATCGACCGAGTGCGATCGTCCAGTATCCTGAGTGTGCAAACGTTTTACGAACAAATCAGATGTTTTGCCTGACCTACCGGGCGTTGTCTGCCGACATTTGTTGTGGTTTGGCATAGTTTTTCCCGATCCAGTTGCCGACCGGCTGTTTGTATGGAAGACTATCGATGCGGGAATGGGCGTGGCGGTTGCCACGTTCAGAGAGAGATGTCAGCTCTAGCAGTCGTGGCTGGAGTGACTTCGTCAGAAGTCGTTTCGAACACACCAGGATCTACCGGGCGACCCGCGGCCTGAGTTACTTAAGAGGAGGATTGTCAATGACTCGTTCCATCGCACTCGCACTCACCACCGCCCTGACCCTTGCCGCTGCCGCCAACGCCAGCGTCACGTTCCAGTTCGCCGACCCGACGGGCGGCAACCAGGTCACGCACGTCGCCAACGGCGCGGGCGCGGGCCTCGGCCTCATGACCTACGACACCTCGGCCAACATCGACTTCTTCGTCGACGGCTCGGGCTCGGGTCTGGGCAGCCCCTCGTTCCTCGGCGCTCACCTTGAGATCAACTTCGTCCTCGGTGCGGGCACCGTGCTCGGCAGCGGCGACATCATCATCCCCGTGACCGGCACGTTCACGATCTACCAGGGCAGCGGCATGAGCCGCGTGGACATCCTGACCGGCACGACGCTTCCCTCCGGCAGCGGCGCGTTCTTCCAGGTTGGCTCGACGCAGGCGATCCTGTTCAGCGATCCGGAAGGCTTCGCGTACACCGCCGGCCCGGCTCTGACCCCCTCGCTCGCTGGCAACAGCCTCGTGGACCCGCAGGAAGCGGTCTTCACGATCACCGACCTCAACCTCACCTCCGCCGCGTCGCTGCTCGGCGCCGGCGGCGTGGTGAACTCCTTCACCGCGAACACCTCGTTCTCGGGCAACGCCAACATCCCCACCCCGGGCGCGATGGCGCTCGTCGGCCTCGGCGGCCTCGTCGCTGTCCGTCGTCGTCGCTAAGCCCTCGCGGCTGAGTGACCTCGGGAATACCCGTCTCCTGGGCAGAGCCCATTGGCCCCTGGCGTTTCGATGCCAGGGGCCTTCTTCTTTTTGCGGTTCTCGGGTCTGGCTGCCTGTCGAGTGGCCGCGAACCTGCTTCGGGTTTTCGTGCAAGCACCCTGTGGAATCGCGCGAGCGCCGCTTGGGGCGGGTATATTTGGCTCACCTCTGGAGTACTCGAATATGAACCGCGCTTCTGGCCGTGCTTTCGCATCGTTGATCGTTTTTGCAGCATTCTCGATGAGCGTGCTGCCCGGCTGCTACAAGAGCGAGATGGAGACGCAGAAGGCTCGCGCCGACGCGGCTGAGAAGAAGTCCGCCGAGCTCGAAGCCCAGCTCGCGACGACCAAGCAGCAGGCGGACTCTCTGCGCGCGCCGGCGCAGAAGTTCCAAGCCATGAGCCAGGGCGCCAAGCTCGGCGTCTACGTCAACAACCAGAAGGTCGGCACCGACGAGCTCCGCTGGGACGACACCCGCGGCGAGTTCGTTCGCAACGGCGCCCGCGTCCGCAGCACCTCGCTCGTTCGCTTCGAGAACGGCAAGCTCAGCGACCAGATGCTCAAGGTCGGGCGTGAGAGCGGCAAGCCGCTGGTCGAGGGGATGATCAAGAACAGCCGGCCCGAGGGCGACTGGATCTGGTACAACGCCGAGGGCAAGCCGGTGTTCAAGGAAGTGTGGAAGGACGGCAAGCTCGACGGGCTCTTCTCCGCGACGATCAGCAAGCCCAAGGCGGCGCCGAAGCCCAAGGCCGGCGCGAAGCCCGCGACACCCGGCACGACCACCACGCCCGCTGGCACCACCGCCGTGCCCGTCGGGCCCAACACGCTGCCGACCGGCGAGACCGTCACGTGGAAGGCCATGAGCAAGGGTGATCGCGACGCGCGCGTCCGGAACACGGTCGCGACGTTTGCGGCGTTGCCTGAGTTGATTCGGGAGTGAGGGCAGGGCTGAGGTTTGAGGGCCGAGGGCCGAGGGCTTGATGCACGCGGGGCCGCATCGCGCAGTGCTCCATCGCACATTGAGCGCAGCGCGGCCGGGGGCGCTCGGGTGTGCGCGGATACGCTTTGCGTATGAGTGCATACGTCTCTTGTCGCTTGCGTCGCGTGAGTTGTGTGGTCTTCTCGGTCGTGGCATCGCTCGGCGTGATATCGCCGGCGCTTGGCCAGGCGACGATAAATCCAGAGACGTCGCCGACGACGCCGGTGGTGGTGCCTGCGAAGCAGGCGGGGCCGCGGGTTTCGCCGACGGGCTGGTGGACCGACGCGGTGTTCTACCAAGTCTTCGTGCGATCGTTCTACGACTCGCGGCAGGGGGCCAAGGCCAACGACGGCATCGGTGACATCCAGGGGCTCATCGACAAGCTCGACTATCTGAACGACGGCAAAGGCGATCCGGCGACCTCGCTCGGAGTGACGGCCATCTGGCTGCTGCCGATGAGCGAGTCGCCGACGTATCACGGCTACGACACCACCGACTACTTCACGGTCGAGGCCGACTACGGCACCAACGAGGACTTCAAGCGTCTGGTCGACGAGTGCCAGAAGCGCGGCATCCGCGTGGTCATCGACCTCGTGCTCAACCACCACTCGGACAAGCACGAGTGGTTCACCCGCGCCATCGACCCCAAGAGCCCGTACCACGATTGGTTCATCTGGAGCGACAAGGATCCGGGTTGGAAGGGCCCATGGAATCAAAAGGTCTGGCATCGCGTCAACGTTCCCAAGAGTGAGACGAGCCTCTACTACTACGGCATCTTCAGCCCGCGGATGCCGGACCTGAACTACCGCAACGCCGAGGTGACCAAGCAGATGGACGAGGTCGTCCGCTTCTGGCTGACCGACATGCGCGTCGATGGTTTCCGGCTTGACGCGATCCGCCATCTGATCGAGGACGGCAAGATCCAGGAGAACACACCCGAGACGCACGACTGGCTGAAGCAGTTCAACTCGAAGTACAAGGCCATCAAGCCCGACGCGTTCGCGGTCGGCGAGGTGTGGGCCGGCTCAGAAGAAATCGCGTCGTACATTGGCAAGGAGCTGGACTCGTGCTTCGAGTTTGAGCTCTCGAACGCGATCATCAAGGGCGTCAAAGACGGCAACGCTGACGTGATCGCCAAGCAGATCAACCGCACGCTCGCGGCGTTCCCCGAGCTCAGCCAGAGCACCTTCCTGGCGAATCATGATCAGACACGCTCGCTCACGCAGTTCGGCGGCAATATCGAGATGGCACGCGTGGCCGCGATGATCCAGTTCACGCTGCCGGGTGTGCCGTTTGTGTACTACGGCGAAGAGATCGGCATGCTCGGTGACAAGCCCGATGAGAAGCTCCGCACGCCGATGCAGTGGTCCGGCGAGAAGTGGGCGTCGTTCAGCGAGAAGAAGTCCTGGCAGGAGCCACAGAAGGACTTCCGGCGGATCAACGTCAAGAAGCAGGAGATCGAAAGTGGCTCGCTGCTGAACCTCTATCGCACGCTCATTCACACCCGCAACGCGAGCCCGACGCTGCGGCGCGGGCAGAGCCAGGTGCTCGACTCGCAGGCTACCGGCGTGCTCACGATCATCCGTCGCGGCGTCAAGACCAAGGACGCGCAAGGCCTGGAACGCGCGGGGCCGACGATTGTCGGCCTGTTCAATGTCTCGGACAAAGAAGTCGTCGTGCCCAGCGTGACGACCACGGGACTTCAGGTGCCGACGAACGCCAAGGTCGCGGTGATCGCGTCAACGATCGCGACGCCGCCACAGCCGACGCCGCTGCGGCTGGATGACACAGGAAACCTGTGGGGCTGGGTGCCGGTGTCGCGATTGCCGGCAAGGTCGGGCGTGTGGATCGAGATCAAGTAGCGGCGCTGGGGTTGGTGCCTTTGGGGGCGCGCGTGTGAGGTCGGCCCTTGGCGAGGGCGGGGGCTCGGGTGCTTGCAGGTTGGCCTGCGCCCGCCTCGGAGAGGCGGGCCACCCGGAGGCGGGCCACCATCAGGTCTCGATCGACAGTTGCTGCTCGAAGTTGCGTTTGCTCTGGGCCAGCAGGCGGTAGAGGATGAGCCAGACGATGACGCTGAGCAGCAGGCCGCCGCCGCCGACGGTGGCAACATAGAGCATGCGTTGATCGGCGATGGGCTCGTTGCCTGCGGTTGGCGGCGAGTCGATGGCGGTGGCGGCGCCGTCGCCGCGGGCTTCGCGTTGGGCATTGGCGACGGAGACGACCGCGAGGGTGACGGTCTCCAGCTCGCGCACGGTGCGTTCCTGGCCCTGGCTGCGCATCTCGAGTGTGAGCTTGCCGGCGGTGTCGGTCTGGTAGGAGAGGTCGGCCTTGAGTTTCTCCGCGACGCTGGGCGCGGTGGCGAGGGTGGTCATGCCGCGCTGGGCGAATCGCTCGGCGACGAGCTGGAAGAACTGCGGGTCTTCGAACATCTTCTCGTGGCTGGCGGTCCAGGCGCGAAGATCGTCCTCACTTGGGACGCGCCCCTTGCCATCGGCGATGAGCGTGGTGCGGGCGGCGAAGGTGGCCGGGGCCATCTTGGTGGCGGCGAACCACGAGCCGACAGCGACGATGGCGATCGTGCCAACCGCGAAGAAGATCGTGCTGGCCGACTGTGAGCGCGCGAGCTTGGCCTGGACGCGAGCGCGCTCCTGCTTCAGGGCCGTCGCGGCCTCCATGATGCGATTCTGCTGGCTCAGCAGCTCGTTGTACTGCTCGCCCTTCTTCTCCAGGGCCGCCTTGGCCTTGACGATTTTCATCGCGTGTGCGCTGAGCAGCTTCTTGTACCGCAGCAGCCGGGCGTGGCGCAACTGGACTCGCTCGACAAACTCGCCGGCGGCGCCGGGGGCGTCGTTCATCGCGCGCTTGCTCGCGGTCTCGGCCTCTTCGGCTCGACGCTCGGCGTCTTCGATTCGCTGCTCGGCCTCCTCGACGCGCTTGCTCAGCACGCGGATGGCGTCCTCGCGTTTGACGAGCGCCTCGTTGAGCTCCTTGAGCTTGCGCTGGCCCTGCTCGCTGGCGCGGTCGTCCTGTGAATGGGCGGCGACTTCGGTGCGAATGGTCTGAACCTCGGCGCGAGACTTGGCGAGCTCCTGCTCGGCGGTCTCGAGCTTCGCCCGGGCCTGATCGGCGTCGCCGAGCGCCGAGGCCAGCGATTCGCGAGCCTGCGCAAGCTCCGCGACGGCTCGCTCGTGGTCCGCGGTGATCGCCATCGCGCTCTGTTCCGCCAGAGTCTGACACTCGAGTGACTGGCCCAGCGTGCGCTCAAGGGCTTCGATCTTCGACGCCATCTCCACCACCTTTGCTTGTCCGGACACACGGATCGCGTCGAGTTCGGCCTGCAGCGATCGTGTCGCGTCGCCGGCGCCCTGCACCGCTTGCGACGCCTGCTCGGAGAGCTCTCGCACGCGAGCCTGCGACGCGACGAGTTCGTCGCTCAGTCGCTTGGAGTCGGCGATCAGCCGCTCGATGCGAGCGTGCTCCTGGCTGGTGATCGATTCCATCTCGGCGATCCGGGCCTCGAAGGCCTGGGCCTTCTGCCGCTCGGCGTCCAGCTCGTTGGTGAGCGCCGCCTCTCGCTCTTTCGCGCCCGCTTCGAGCGATTGGATTGACCGCTCAAGCTCGGCGCACCGGGCGCGTGACGAGTCGAGCGACTCGACGGCGCTGAGTCCCTCATCAAGCGAACGCTGGGCCTCACGGCGTGCGCCGGCGGCGCTCTCTTCCAGCTCCGCGAACGCGCGCTCGATGTGCGAGCGCCGGGCGGTCTCTTCGCTGAGCGCTCGCTTGAGCTGGGCCTGATCCTGCTCCAGCACGACCAGCCGCTGGCTGGCGGAGCGATCATCGCTCATCAGCTTGCGGGCCTCGGCCAGCTCGGCCTCGGCGAGGGCCTTGAGTTGCTCGCTCTGGCGCAGCGAAATCTCGCACGCGGCTCGCTCCGCATCGATGGCACGCTGCTGCTCGTCGATGGCGTCGGCCTTCTTCTGAAGCGATGCCAGCCGCTGGTTGAAGGTCTTCTCACGCTGCTCCGTCGCGGCCTGCTCGGCGGCTCGCTTGTTCTCAAGCTCGGTCCGCAGGCTCTTGAGCTGCTCACGCTCGGATTCGATCCGCGAGAGCTCGGCCTTCGCAGACTCGCCCAGCCGGATCGCGTCCTGCGCCTGCTCGCTCAGGGCACGGAGCTGCTGCTCGCGCTCGGAGATCTCGTGCTGACGCTTGTTCAGCTCGTCCTCGCGCGCTGCCAGCTCTCGCTCGCGCTGGTTGACGGCCTGCTCGTGCTTGGCCAGCTCGGCGTCGGTCTCTTCCTGCCACGCGTGGGCGGCGCTCGTGTTCTCCTCAAGCTGGGCCTCGCGCGTCGCCAGGTCGCTGGCCTGCTTCTCAAGGTCAGCGCTGCGCTGCGAGATCGCTCGCTCGCGCGACTCCAGCTCGGCGCGCTGAGCGCTGAGCTTCTCGCCGGAGACCTGGATGCTGTCCCGCTGCTCGGTGATTGACTTGATGTCCGCGTCGAGCTGGGCCCGCGCCTCGGCGAGCTTCGTCGTGCCCGCGTCGATGCTCGCGCGGGCGTCGTGCAGGCGTGCGGACTCTTCGGCGAAGGTGTTCTCCATCGCGGCGCGATCGCCCTGCAGGCTGGCTCGCTGCTGGGCCAGCTCCTGCTGCCGGGCGATGAGCTCATGCTGCGCCTGCTGCACGCTGGCCCGCTCGGCTTCGAGGTCCTTGGCCATCGCCAGTTGACGCTCGAGCTCGGCGCGACGCTCGGTCAGGGCGCGATCGCGGGCTTCGAGCTCGACGCTGCGCTTGGCCAGATCGTCCTCGATCGCCTGCTGGCGCGAGGCCAGCTCCGCGCCCATCTCCTCGACCTTCTGGCGCGCGCTCTGGACCTCCGCCGATCGCACCAGCAGCGCGGCCTCCCGCTGATCGATCGCCGCGGCACGCCGGGCGGTCTCGCTGGCGATGCGTCCGAGCTCGGCGAGCTGTCCCTGAATCGATGAGATGAACCCCAGCGCGCCATCGCCAAGGCTGGCGAGCTCCGGGGCTGAAGCGATCAACGACGGGTCCACGCCGTCCGGCGGCGCAGCGGGCAGCGGCGCGGGGGCGGGACCGTTCGGCGCGGCGGAGTTGATGGCGTTCTCGTCGGTGCTCATGGCGTTCAATCTTGGAATGTGCGGCGGGCAATGGACCGTCGTTTGGCTCGGAGTTCACTATCGGTTCTCTGCTTCGCTCACTCATCCGGGTGGCAACGCGGCGCGGGTGATTGTGCGGGCGCGGAGGGGCGCGCCGTCATCGCGCCGTCCGAGAAACCCCGGAATCGTCGATTGCGTCGTTCGGCGCGCCGCGATGCCGAGCCGATAACATGGCCCACCAACCCGCACCACCGGAGCCCACAGCATGGCGTCGATTCAGTTGAACGAAGGGCCGCTTCGCGTCGCGATCTCTCCTGAGAAGGGCGCGTCGATCCTCTCGATGACGTTCGATCATCCTGATGGTGTCCGGCGAGAGGTGATCTCACGGGCGATCAAGGCTGAGGACCCGGTGGCCAAGCCGCCATGCTTCATCATGGCGCCGTGGACGAATCGCGTGGATCGCGCCGCGTTTGTGTTCCAGGGCCAGTCGCACAGTCTGAAGCCCAGCAGCGCCGATGGATCGGCGATTCATGGTGATGTGCGCAGCCGCGCGTTTGCGATTGTTGATCGCTCGCCCGTATCGGCGCGACTTCGGTTTGAGAGCCGCGGGCACGAGGGAGTGAACTTCCCGTGGGCGTTCGCGTGCGAGGCTCGGTACGAGATCATCGATTCGACGCTGGAGGCGAAGATCACTGTTGAGAACCAGGACTCGGTGCCGATGCCGGCCGGCTGCGGGCTGCACCCGTACTTCCCGCGGTTCTTTGCGGGCGGGACCAAGCGCGTGCGGATGCTGGTGCCGGTGAACGGGCGGTACCCGAGTGTGCGGAACATCCCGGTGGCGGGGCCCCGGATGGACGCGGTGTGCCGCGGGATGAATGCGGGCGTTCGAGCGGCGGGGGTGCTGGATGACGTGTTCAGCGGGTTCGGATCGCGCGCCGTGCTGGAGTGGGACTATCGGCTGGAGATCGAGGCATCGCAGAACTTCGGGCATGTGGTGGTGTATGTGCCGCGCGGGAAGTCGGGCGATGAGGAGCCGTTCATCGCGGTGGAGCCGGTGACGATGGTCAACGACGGGTTCAATCTGATGTCGCGGGGCGAGCGCGGCACGGGAGTCGTCGTGCTCCAGCCGGGAGAGCGACTCGAAACCACCACGCGGTTCACCTGCTTCGCGTAAGGGAGGATGGGCATGGCGACGTTTCTGCTGAAGACCGAGCCGTCGGAGTTCTCGTTCGCGGACTTGCAGAAGAAAGGGCGGGCGCGCTGGGATGGCGTGAGCAACGCGGCGGCGAACGGGCACCTTCGCGCCATCGCGCCCGGCGACGAGCTGTTCATCTATCACACCGGTGATGAGAAGTCGATCGTCGGGTTGGCGCGAGCGATCTCAGGCCCGATGGAAGACCCGGCGCGCCCGGGTCGCACCGCCAAGGGAGACATCAAGTTTGTGGTGATCGATGTCGAGCCGGTGCGGGCGATCAAGACGCCGCTGAGTCTGGCGACGATGAAGACGGACAAGCGATTCGAGGGCTTCGCGCTGTTGACACAGTCACGCTTGAGCGTGATGCCGGTGCCGGCGAATGTGGAGAAGGCGATTCGGGCGTTGACGAAGGGGTGATCGCGACGGCGACTCCCGCGGCGCCGCAACGGCCTCAGCGGCGCGGCGGGCGCGATGCGTGCGATGCCCGACTCCGGCTCGAAGACTCGCCACCTCGCGCCGCGGCGCGGGGGCGGTGGATGCTCAGAGGTTCGAGCTCTTGAGCAACAGGTCTTCGGAGGCCTCGAGCGTGATGCCCAGCGACGAGCCGGCGGCGACATCGAGGTTGCCGATGAACTCCGCGACGCGCTGCCCGCCGGCGCGGAAGGGAAGGACGACGTTGGCGGCGCGGCCGGTCGGATCGACGACCACGAGATTGTAAAGACCTTCGCGCTGCGGCAGGTCCTTGGCGTAGAGCTGGGCGGCGCGGGTCGCCGGATCCAGCAGGATCACCGCCATCGGCTGCGTGCCGTTGCCCTCGACCTTCATCGGGTTGAACTGGATGAACTGCGTGCCCTTGTTCAGCAGCGCGGTCTCAAAGCGCGGGCCGAACTCCTTGATGAACAGGTCGCCGATCGAGTTCGCGGCGATCTGCTTCTCAAGCGTGCGGTAGCTGGCGTTCATCTGCAGGGTCGTGAAGCAGAAGACGATCGCGGCGGCGGCGCAGCCGATGGCACCGGCGCGCCAGATCGGGCTGACCGAACGCGAGCGGGCGATCGACGGGGCGATGCGAGCGACGGGCGCGGGGCCGCCGAGTTCGATCTCGGCGGAAACCGCATCGAGCACGCGCTGGCGGAGCGAGGCCGGGGGCTGAACGCTGGGAAGCGTGGCGTCATGATCGGCGATGCGGGACTGCTGATCGCGGATCTGCGCCTGAGCCGCGGGAGGCAGGGCGCGGAAGGCGTCTTCAAAGCGGCGTCGCTCACCCTCTTCGAGGAGACCCATCGCGTCCAGCGAGGCGAGCTCGAAGAGTTCGTGGAGCGACAGGCCGGCGGCGCCGGCGTTCTGATCGAGATGGCGTGCGTTTGACATGTTGGGCTGGTGCTGGGGGTTCATGTGGGAACTCCTTCGCTGAGTTCGCGTTCTCGCAGGCGGACGAGGGCGCGGCTCAGTGCCGACTTGATCGTCCCCAGCGGGGTATTCAACTCTTCGCCGATCTGCCGCAGGGTCTGGCCGTTGAGATACGCCCTCACAACCACGACTCGCTGCAACTCGGGAAGCTGGTCAATTCGTTTCATCAGGGCGGCCATCCGCTCCTGTTGTTCTGCGCTGAAACCGACACCGGACGACGAGGCGGCGACCGTTGAGTGCTTCTCATCCAGCACGCTGGGGCGGATGGCCGAGCGACTGCGACGCAGGCGATCGACCAGGAACCTTCGCGTGATGAGCATGACCCATGTCACCAGGGCGGCTCGGTTGGGATCAAATCGATCGGCAGTTCTCCAGAGACGGATGAAGACTTCTTGAACCGCGTCCTCGGCATCTGAACGCGTGGGAAGGATCTGATAGGCCATTCGATACACGAGCGATGAAAACCGGTCATACAACTGCGCGATCGCGGCGGGGTCATTGGCCGCGACTCCCTTCATGAGCGACAGATCGACCTGCTGCTCTTGAGGGGATTGAGACATCCGCTGGACCTCCACGATCGAACGACAATCAGGGGATCTCCTGCCGCGCGACGTACCGACAGGCGATACGCAAGAACCGGGTGGCCGGATCCACCCTTGACCAGACCTTGACAGCATACCAGACAATCACCCCCCTACCCCGCCTCGTCGCAAGATTTCGATTGCAGTAATCCGTCGTTTTTTGTTCGGCATAAAGTAGGTCCGGGAAGATGCCGATGATCCTTGCGTCAAGGGTTCTTCCCTTGTACACTCTGGAGGACGAGCGAGACCCCGAGCGTCCGTCATAGGACTGTGGCGATGCGACAGACCCAGACCGTTCAGCAGCTCGATGTTTCCGATGCGAACACTCGCAGGCGGTCGTCACTGCGCGGGTTTTCGCTGATTGACGTGCTCGTGTCGATGGTCGTTGTGGTCGTTTTGATCTCGCTCCTGTTGCCGTCGCTCAGCGGCATTCGTGAGACCAGCCGTCGCGTCGTGTGCGCTTCGAATATTCGTCAGATCGGCCTGGGCATGCTGATGTATGCCGAGGACAATCGCGATTCGGTGCCGTACAGCAAGTACGTGGCCTTCCGCGATACGGACCCGAAGTGGCGCCCGGATCAGATGATGGTCGCTCGCGATAAGTTCACCACCGACTGGGACGGCACCGGACTGTTGTTCAGCCGCAACTACCTGCCGACGCCGAACGTGTTCTACTGCCCATCGCACCTGGGCTCGCATCGCTTCGAGAACTACAGCGATGCCTGGACCTCGCCCGATGGCGAAGTCGTCGGCAACTACCACTATCGCGGCATCACCCCCGCCGGCACCACGCTCATGCGGCTGTGGCCCGGCCAGACCGCGATTCTTTCAGACGGCCTCGCAACGCAGCTTGACTACAACCATGCTTCGGGCAACAACGCCCTGCGTGGCGACATGAGCGTCATCTGGGTCTCGGACGCCGATGGCCAGATCGTTCAGGTTCTGGCCAAGTCTGAGGACGACGCCCTTGCGCCGATGCGCGTCCGCACTGCGTGGCTTGAGATCGATCGCGCCGGGCGCCGCAATGCGCCGACCGAGCCCGGCCTGACACCGGCCGAGTGATCGCGGCGCGGCTTCGCCTCACATTTCATCGCACTGTTGCCGGCTGAAGCGATCCGTTCGCTTCCGATACGTGTTCATTGTCGAGCAACGGGTATCCTGAACGCATGACATCGCCAGCATCGTTCATTCGATTCGGATCGCTCGCACGCGGCGCGAATGTCGTCGCGGGCCGGAGCCGCGTTGCGCGTGCCGCTCGCATTGGGCTTGTCCTCGCAACTGCGACCGTCATCCTCGCAACCCACGCGCGCGCCCAGCCGGCGCCCGCGAGCGCTGCGACCCCGCCCGCGGCATCGGCGGACACCACGCCGCCATCGCCGGACGCACGCACGCTCACGACCCTTGCCCCAGATCGCCTCTACCACGGCGTCAATCGTCCGATCCGCGTCACGCTCCGCATGCCGACACTCGAATCGTCCGAGCGACTCCGCGTGGTCTTGCTTGATGCGCGGGGTGTGCGCATCGGCGAACCCAGCCGCGATGTGACGATATCGGCGCAGCCGCTCGGGAAGAGCGATGCGCTGAAGCTCGACCTCGCGGCGCTGCTCCCGGCTCTGTGGGGCAAGCCGCTCCGAAACGCGGCGTACGTGCAACTCGAAGCTGTAAAACAGACCGATGCACCTGCAAGCGATCCGCCGCCCGCGATCTCGAACGAGCCGCAATCCACGCGGCGAATCGGCGCGCCACTGGTCATCGAGCCGCTGCGCAGCCCGCTGCGCGCGGAGCTTGACGAACGCGTACCCGGCGCACCGCGAATCCACTTTCCAAAGCCCGCGCAGGCGGAGATCATCGCGTTCACCGGCTATCGCGTGTACGTCGACGAGCGCATCAACCTCTTGACCGACGCGGGCGCATCGCCCGTCCGCATTCGACTTCGCCCGGATTGTGCGCCGAACACTGCGTGGAACTTCCGCAGTCTGGCCGCGGGTGGCTTTTATGATGATGTGATCTTCCATCGCGTTGTGCCGGTCGGGCGCGTCGCGGGCAAGGGATTCGTCATCCAGGGCGGAGACCCGACCGGCACCGGCGAGGGCACGCCGGGTTATGAGTTGCCATTTGAACCCAGCACGCTGGCGCACGACTTCGGCGTCGTGAGCATGGCGCGTGACAAAGGCCCCAACACCGGCGGGGCGCAGTTTTTCATCTGCCTCTCTCGCGAGGAAACCGCACGACTTGACGGCCTTTACGTCGCGTTCGCGCAGATCGAAGGCGACGACTCGGCTCGCATCGTCCGCGCCATCGCGGCGGGCCCGCTCTTGCCCGGCGATGCCGATCGCCCGGAGAAGCCCGTCCGCATCACGCGCGTCTGGCTCGAACCAGCACCGCCGCTGAATGAAGCGCCCGCACCAGCACCCGTGCCCACCCGCTAACGCGATCACCCCCTCACCACGCCCACCCCCCCACCACGCCCCGACGTGGCCCACCGCCCACTGACCTTTCTCCAGTGCCCGGTGCCCGGTGCCCACTGCCCATTGCCATTCAGAGCTAGACTTTCAGCATGAAGCGCGTCACGGTTGACAAGGTGATGGCCGAGCAGCGTGCCGCGTCGTTTACGAAGCGGTCGATCAAGGGTCCGTCGAAGGAGGTCGCCCTTCGTCTGGCGATGTCGATGATCGATCTGACGACGCTCGAGGGCAAAGACACGCACGAGAAGGTTCGCTCGCTGTGTCGTAAGGGTGTTGACCCTGGTGATGGATCGTGGACATCCGCCGAGCCGCTCCCGAGCGTCGCGGCGATCTGCGTGTATCCGATGATGGTGAACGCGGCGCGGAAGGAGCTCAACAAGCTGGGCGATCGCGGGCGAGGCGTGAAGGTCGCCGCGGTCGCGACGGGATTCCCATCGGGGCAATACCCGCTGAAAGTCCGGCTGGACGACACGCGCCGGGCGGTGGATGCCGGCGCCGACGAGATTGACATGGTCATCTCGCGCGGCGCACTGCTGGCCGGAAACCAGACGCAGATCTACGACGAGGTCTGCGCCACGATCGAAGCGTGCGGCTTCAAGCGTGCGCCCCAGAGCCAGGCGACAAGTGCTCGCGCGGCGAAGCCGCGATCATCATCGCGGGGCGACGCGGCATCGCCGATCGCGAATGCTCGCGGCAAAGGCACCGCATCGCCCGCGGCGCACGCGTTCGCACATCTGAAAGTCATCCTCGAGACCGGCGAGCTCGAGACGCTCGACCTCGTTCGCGAGGCGAGCGACATCGCGATCCGCGCGATGCACGACACCGGCCTGTCGCAGCACCCGGGCGCCGGGTTCATCAAGACCAGCACCGGCAAGGTCGAGCCCGCGGCGACCATGCCCGTCACGCTCGTCATGCTCCAGGCCATCAGCGATCACTACCACGCCACCGGTGAGCTGGTGGGCATGAAGCCCGCCGGCGGCATCCGCACCGCCAAGACCGCGGTGCAGTACCTCGTGATGCTCAAGGAAACCCTTGGCGACATCGAGCACGGGGCGTACTTGCAGCCCTCGCTCTTCCGCTTCGGGGCCAGCGCCCTGCTCAACGACCTCTGTCGCCAGCTCACCTGGCTGCGACGCGGCAGGTACGCGGCACGATACGATTTCGCGGAGGCTTGACGCGCCGCGCGCATCGTGAGAGACTCACAAGCAGGACGTTCGCCCTCGGGAGTACAACCATGAAGACCAAGCTCGGATTCGCCTACACCCTGACCGCCACCGCACTGCTGGCGCTGCCGCTGGGCATGACCGCGTGCAGCAACACCGCCAAGTCGGGCGACGCCAGCGCGCTGAAGGCCGGCCGCGCCGAGCTTCTGGGCGTGCTGCGGAGCGGGCAGGTCGCGATCGGTGCCGAGACCACCGGCTGGGTGCTGCTGATGGACACCGGCTCGGTCGATGTCGACGTGAGCAAGGTCGCTGGCCAAGCCTCGCAGCTTGACGGCAAGCGCTCGGTCGTCTCCGGCGAGATCATCACCAAGGCCTACCCGACCCGCGGCGAGGTCAAAGTCATGGTCGCCGACTCGATCATCGGCGCACCGGCCTCGCCCCCGCCCGCGGTGCCGACCATCCCCCCGCCGCCCCGCCCGCAGAAGATGTGAGCGTTCCCTGTGGGGCAGGCGTCCCGCCTGCCTCCCGCAGACTCCCGGCGAACGCGACATCTCAAAGCAGCAAAGCTCAAATTCAATCCGCGCCGCCGCATTTCTTTGGCACACACCGGGCCGGAACCTCCGGTCTCAACTTGCTGCTTTGGGCGTTGCTGCTCCATGTCCACAGGGAGTCTGCGACGGGCAGGCGGGACGCCTGCCCCACAGGTGCCCAATGCCCAGTGTCTACAGCCGGTTACACTCTGCGTATGGCCAAGCGAAACTCATCCGCCGGCGC
>JALHNK010000071.1 GCA_022843565.1 Phycisphaerales bacterium | reverse complement strand
ACCGCCCCCGCAACCGGAGCCACCCCCATGCAGCTTGGCAACTTCTCGGTCAGCCTTACTGTCAAGGACATCGCGGCGTCGCGGGCGTTCTATGAGAAGCTCGGGTTCACCGTCGTCGGCGGCGACCAATCCAAGAACTGGCTCGTGCTGAAGAACGAAGAAACCAAGATCGGTCTCTTCCAGGGCATGTTCCCCAAGAACATGCTGACATTCAACCCGGGCTGGGACAGCAACAAGGCGACACTGCCGGAGTTTACCGACGTCCGCGACATTCAGAAAGCCCTCAAGGCCCGCGGCATCACCCCCGAAGCCACCGCCGACGAATCCACCACCGGCCCCGCGTACATCACGCTCACCGACCCGGATGGCAACCCGATCCTCATCGACCAGCACGTCGCCAGCCCTGCCAAGCCGAAGAAGTAAGCCAGACCGCGGCATGAGCCGCTGCCCGTGTGCCCTCATCCGCCGTTTGGCCCCGAGGTCTGTTTTACCGCGCGCTCCAAAGGCGATGGATCGAGCGTGATGAACCCGTGTTGCGGACGATCAAAGTCGAACGTCAGGAACAGGGTCATGGTGACCAGCGCCGCCAGCGCGATGGCGGACCCGTGGGAGCTGCGCTTCGCAAGGCCGACGCCGTAGCCGATGATGCCGATCGAGAGGCACGACGACACGATCAGCGCAAGGATCATCTCCGTGGGCAGGCTTCGTCGCGCGAACCCGGATCGCCGGGCGAACTCGTCCTGCACCTCCTCGATCCCCGTCACGCCGAGTTGTGCGAACTGCGGCGCAGCCCGCACGCCGTCGTACACCGCGGCTCGCGCCGACTCGTACGCGATGAGCATGCGGTTCTCGACATCGACCGCCTCGCGCGAACGATCAATGCGGAAGAGTTCGAGTCGCAGAGCGGCGTAGTCGCGCAGCCCCCGACGTGCGCGGTCGGCGTGAGGCGGGGGCAGGAGCTCGGTGCGCTCGTACGCCGTCTCGATGGCGTTGCCCTCGACGGCCAGCGCGTCCTGCCGATCGATGAACCGCCCCATCGCTCCGGAGAACGAGAAGCCCAAGATCAGCGCGAGAAGGCCGAGGATCGCACCTTGGATCGTGCCGAGGTGTTCCACGTCAGGTCCGCCGCGACGGCGCTTCACCGCCCCGAATCGCAGGCCGACCCACAGGCTGACGAAGACGATCGCAAGCAGGAAGACGATGATGACCAGATCGGGGAGAGCGTGCATGCGGGAAGGATACAAGACGGACGTGGTGCCGTGGTCACGGTGCCTCACTCGGGCCATGCCCCGATACACTCGGCCATGCAGGACTACGAGAAACTCGGCGCGTTCTACCTCGGCAAGGTCTACGACCCCAGCGCGGGGCGGCGGCTGGACGATCTGCTCCTCTATGACTCTCGCGATCTGGTCACACACGCGGTCTGCGTCGGCATGACCGGCTCGGGCAAGACCGGCCTGTGCATCGGTCTGCTCGAAGAAGCGGCGATCGACGCGATCCCGGCGATCGTCATCGATCCCAAGGGCGACCTGGCCAATCTCCTGCTGACGTTCCCCAACCTGACCCCCGAGGAGTTCCAGCCCTGGGTCAACCCTGACGACGCACAGCGCAAAGGCGTCTCTGTCGGCGACTTCGCGCAACAGCAGGCGGCGCTGTGGAGCAAGGGCCTGACCGAATGGCACCAGGACGCGGCACGCGTGCGGCGACTGCGCCAAAGCGCGGACTTCAACGTGTACACGCCGGGCTCGAACGCCGGCATCCCGCTCTCGATCATCAAGACACTCGCGCCTCCACCCGCGGCCGTGCGAGACGACCACGAACTCATGCGGACGACCGTCGCGAGCACCGCCACCGGCCTGCTTGCACTGGCCGGCATCCAAGCCGACCCGCTCCGCGACCGCGAGCACATCCTGATCTCCGCGCTCCTCACGCACGCGTGGACCAGCGGCACGCAGGGCGAGTCCCTCGACTTGGCCACCCTCATCGCGCGCGTGCAGACCCCGCCGATCACACGCCTGGGCGTCATGGAACTCGAAACGATGTTCCCCGCCAAAGACCGCTTCGCCCTGGCGATGGCCCTGAACAACCTCGTCGCCTCGCCGGGCTTCTCAGCGTGGACACAGGGCGAGCCCCTTGATGTCGCCTCACTGCTGTACTCGTCGAACGGCAAGCCCCGCATCAGCGTCATCTCCATCGCGCACCTGAACGACGCCGAGCGGATGTTCTTCGTCGCGCAGCTTCTCAATCAGACGCTCGCGTGGGTCCGCACGCAGAGCGGCACCACCAGCCTCCGCGCGATTCTGTACATGGACGAGATCGCCGGCTATTGCCCGCCGACCGCCAACCCGCCCAGCAAGCAACCGCTGCTCACGCTGATGAAGCAGGCCCGCGCCTTCGGCCTCGGCGTCGTCCTGGCGACGCAGAACCCTGTGGACCTGGACTACAAAGGCCTCGCCAACGCCGGCACGTGGTTCATCGGGCGCTTGCAGACCGAGCGCGACAAGGCCCGCGTGCTCGACGGGCTCGAAGGTGCCGCGACGCACGCCGGCGCGCCGTTCAACCGGGCCGATGTCGATCGCCTGCTGTCAAGCCTCCGCACTCGTTGCTTCCTAATGAACAACGTTCACGAAGACGCGCCGGTCGTTTTCGAGACGCGCTGGTGCCTGAGCTACCTGCGCGGGCCGCTGACCAAGGATCAAATCAGATCGCTCACCGACGCACGCCGCGCTGAGCGACCGGCGCCGCCACCGACGCCCGCATCGACCGCTGCACCCGCCGCGTCGAGCGACTCTCGCGGCGCGGGCGCGCCGTCGCCCGCTATCCCCGCGGCGGCTCGCCCCATCCTCCCGCCCGACGTCCCGCAGTACTTCATCCCGATCCGCGTCGCACGCACCCAGGGCGCTCAACTGGTCTATCACCCCATGCTGCTCGGTACCGCCAAGGTCTACTTCAGCGACCCCAAACTGAACATCGATCTCCATCGTCCCGAGGCGTTGCTCACCCCCATCCAAGCCGGCCCGCTGGCCGCGGACTGGGAACTGGCCGTCGCCTGCGACATCAGCGATTCGGACCTCGAGCGCGACCCCGCGGCGTCCTACCCCGCGGACTTCGCCGCCGTCCATGCCGACGCCACCAAGGCCCGCAGCTACGAGGGCTGGAAGCGGTCGTTCACCGAGGCGCTGCTGCGGACCACCAGATTTGAGCTCTTCCGCTGCGACGAACTCGGCGTCACCAGCACCCCGGGCCAGACCGAGCGCGACTTCCGCGCCGCGATCGCCCAGACCGCGCGCGAGCGCCGCGATGAGGCCGCGGAGAAGCTCCGCGCCAAGTACGCCCCGAAGCTCGCGGCCCTGGAAGACCGTGCCCGGCGCGCCCAGCAGCGCACCGAAGTCGAACGCGAGCAGGCCAGCGGGAGCACCTTCTCCAGCGTGCTGTCGTTCGGCTCGGCGATCATGGGCGCATTCATGGGACGGAAGGTCGTCAGCGCCGCGAACCTCGGGCGCGCCGCGACCGCTGCGCGCAGCGTCTCTCGCGTGTCAAAGGAACGGGCAGACATCGCCCGCGCCGAAGAGAACCTTGATGCCCTCCGCCAGCAGCACGCGGACCTCGAAGCCGCGTGCCAGGCCGATATTGATGCCCTGACCGCGCAGACCGACGCCAGCACGCTTGAGATCACGCCGCTGGTCGTGAAAGCGAAGAAAACCAACATCGAGGTCCGCGCGTTCGTCCTTGCGTGGGCACCGCACTGGTCCAGCGCCGGCGCCGATACCCCGGCCTGGTAGCCCGCTGCCAGAAGAGCCCGCGCAGATGAAGCTCGAGGTTTCCGCGACGGTCGGCACGCGCCGATCATGTGAGCAAGCGTTGTCACCCGCTGGTGGCGCGTCGCCCGAAGATGCTGGAATGCGGGCGACGCCGCAAGGCATCACCGCCAGCAGCGGAGGATCGTGCCGTGAACATCAACGACGACATGAAGCTTTCAGCCTGGATCCTCGACGCCAGCGAGGGCGTGATCGGTAAGATGATCGGAGATGATTCGGACTCACTCACGCCGTTGGAAAGGCTGTTGTACTGCCTCTTCATCAGCGACTACTGCATGCGAAACGCCGGCGACATGGCGAACGCGCCGGTCCTCTACCCTCGGCTTTAAGCAGACGCCGCGACGGGCCAAGGGTCGTTCGCGATCGTGCGTTCTTCGGAGCATCCGGCCAAGTCCGCCGGGTCGGTGCTCAGGCACTTCCATGCTCACCGCATTCCAAACCCCTCGGCCCGCATCATCACGCGGCTCATGAAGCACCCGAGACCATCGCTCGCGTGGCGTTCCAGCAACCAGATCGCCACGCCGGGCGGTTCTCGGACCAGTTTTTGGCCGTCGTGCTCCCTGATCCGCGTTTAGCGATTGATGAGCGAGCAAAGTTGTCACATACTGTGGGCCCATGCGCCCTCCTCCGGAGCCCAAGCCCGAGCTGGCATCCGAGCGTTCATCGCTCGCCGAGGTCATCTTGCCGCTGTATCAGCAGCTGCGCTCCATCGCGCAGGCTCGCCTCGCTGGTGGCGGTCGCGATGTGGCCACCCTGCAGGCCACAGCGGTTGTGCACGAGGCACTTCTCCGCATGGCCGATCGCCCGGTGGAGTCTTTTCGTGACGATCAGCACCTGCTGGCCTCCGCTGCGCAGGCGATACGACACGTGGTCGTCGATCACGCCCGGCGCAAACGCGCGCTCAAGCGTGATGTCGGACGCAACATCGCCAGCTGCGACGATGGCGATGCGGTCGAGCATGCGATGGGGCTCGACGACCCGGCAAAGGTCCACCTGGTCATTGATCTGGACGCAGCGATGGAGCAGCTCGGCGACATCGACCAGGAGCTGCGCACGATTGTGGAGCTGCACGCCTTTGGCGGGATGGACCATGCGGAGGTCGCGGCCCTCATCGGCAGCTCCGAGCGGACCGTGCGCCGGCGATGGCAGTTCGCAGCCGCGCGGCTCCGCAAGCACCTTCAACACTGGTCGGAACTGAACGATGACGCCGCGAGCGAGTGACCAACCAGACCCCGCCGAGCTTGAGCGGCTCTTCATGCAAGCACTCGAGCAGCCCGCCAGCGCCCGCGAGGCCTGGCTGAACGACCGCTGCGCAGGCAATCCCGCGATGTTCGCGGGCGTACGCGAGCTGCTCCGCCTCGACGCGCAGAACGCCGATGGGCTGCTTGACGGCGTCAGCGCGGGCAACTTCACCGAGCAGGTGCCCACGCAGATCGGTGCGTACACCATCTCTCGTCTGCTCGCCCATGGCGGGATGAGCGCCGTGTTCGATGCCGTCCATGCCAGCACCGGCGCCCGCGTCGCGGTCAAGCTCATCCGCGTCGGCATGGCCACGTCGCGACAGCAGGTGCGCTTTCAGTTTGAGTCCGAACTTCTGGCCAAGCTCGATCACCCCTCGATCGCGCGCCTGTTCGACGCGGGCCAGGCGCAGGCAGCCTATTCCGACGGCACCTCCGCGCGGCGCAGCTTCATCGCGATGGAGTTTGTCGAAGGCCAGAGCATCGCCAAACACTGCCAGGCCTTTGAGCTGACCATGCATCAGCGCGTCGAGCTCATGCACGAAGTCGCCCGCGCCGTTCAGCACGCGCACGAACGCGGCGTTGTGCATCGCGACCTCAAACCGGCCAACATCCTCATCACCGCGCCGACGAGCGACCACCCCATCGGCACGCCCAAGGTCGTGGACTTCGGCATCGCCAAGCTCATGAGCCCGGGCCGGTCGGCCACCGTGACGGGCGTCATCATGGGCACGCTCAACTACATGAGCCCCGAGCAGATGGGCGGGCGCAGCAGCGAGGTCGGCCCGGCGAGCGATGTTTACGCGATGGGCGCGATCTTGTATGAGCTTCTCGCGGGCAAGCCCCCCATCGAAGCGCCAAGCACGCTCTCGCCCAGCGCCGCGTTTGCGATGCTCAGCGCCGAGCCCACGCGGGTCATCTCGATGCGAGCGGATGTGCCGCTGGATTTGGACGCGATCGTGCACAAGGCCATCGATCGCAAGATCGAGCGGCGCTACGCCAGCGCCCGCGAACTCGGCGATGATCTTGAACGCTGGCTCAACAGCCGCCCGGTGGAGGCTCGCCAGCCCACGATGATCGATCGGGCGCGCCTGCTCTTGCGGCGGCATCCGCGGCGCACCGTCGGCGCGGTCGTTGCGAGCGTCAGTGTGCTGACACTTGGCTCGCTGGCGACGTGGCAAGCGGTGCGGGCGTCGCGTGCGGAGCAGGTCGCCCTGACCCGGCTCACCCAGATCAGCGCTGAGAAGGACCGCGCCGATGAGCAGGCACGCGTCGCCGAGGCGGTGCGGCTGTTCTTATCCAATGACATCCTCGCGCTCGCCAACGTTCACTCGCAGGCCGATGCGGGGATCAAGTCCAACCCGGACATCAAGCTCGTCGAAGTGCTCGATCGCGCCGGTTCCCGCGTGGGTGATGGTCGCTTCAGCGATCAGCCGGTGGTCGAGGCGGACATTCGCTCGACGATCGGCAATGCATATATCGGTCTGGGCAAGCACGCCAAGGCAATCGAGCACCTCAAGCGGGCCGCGGAGTTGAACACCGGCGCACTGGGCCCGCGTTCTCGCGGCGCGCTCGATTGCCGCGCCGCACTCGCCTCGGCGCTTGACGGCGCGGGCAAGTCGAATGACGCTGTGGCGGCGTTCGAGCCCCTGCTCGACGAATCTCGCAACGCTTTGGGAAAGGGTGATTCGCTCACGCTCACGATCGCCAACAACCTGGCGCTGGCGTATGTGCACATCGGCCGCCACGACGACGCTGCCAAGCTCGCAAAGGAATCGCACGATCAAGCACTCGCGTCGCTCGGCTCGGCGCGCGTTGAGACCATGCGTCTGGCGTACATCCTGAGCGTGGCGGAGTCTTCAGCGGGCAAGGCGCAGGATGAGCAACAGCTCATCGCCGCCGTCGCACGGGCGATCGCGGCGTTCGGCGACGAACACCCCGACACGCTCATGACCAAGCTCTCGCTCGGCCTGCACTACACCCACGCGGGCGATCACCGCAAGGCGATCGGAGTCATCGAGCCGCTGGTGCCGATCGCGCTGGCGAGAATGGGCCGCGAGCACCCAAAGACGCTCTTGCTCGTCAACAACCTGGCGACGGTCTACACCGCCGTCGGGGATAGGCAGAAGGCCGCGGATATGTTCGAAGAGGTGTACGCGATCCAGGTCATCACACTCGGGCCGACACACCGCACGACGCTCTCGACGTTGCACAACGTGGCCGCCTCGCGCGTGGGTCTCGGACAGCTCGATCGCGGCGCAGAACTGATGCTCGAGGCGTACAACGCCAGCACCAAGGCCCTCGGCCCCGACGCGGCAGACACGCTGGTGGACGGCTCAAACCTTGCCGAGATCTACCGGCGCGCGGGAAAGCTCGATCAGGCATGGACGCTCGGCACGGAGATCGTCGCAAGGATGAACGCGTCGCTGGGGCCCAAGCACAAGTTCACCCTCTCGGCCACGTGCATGACCGCCAACGTGCTGATCGATCAGAAGAAGCCCGAGCAGGCTGAGCCGATCCTGCGCGACGGCCTGGCCCGCACCATCGAAGCGATGGGTGCCAAAGCGCCGCTGGCCAACAAGTACCGTCGCGATCTGGCGCGGTGTCTTGACGCGCTGGGCCGCAGCGAAGAGGCCGAGAGCTTCCGTCAGCAGATGACGACCAAGTGAATCGCTGAGCCGCCGGTTCGTGGCGCGCGGTGTGTTGGCTTTGGCCTGCGCTGGCCACTGCGATCGCACACGCGGCGGCCGTCAGCTTGCCCATCTTCACCTTTCCTCGCCTGTTCGGCGCGATCGAGATTTTTCGAGAATCTTGGCCGCTGGTGCGCGCCGGCTGCGTGATCTGTGCACCGGGGCCACCTGTCCTGAGCCCCGCCTTGCTGCACGTTACGTGAGACCTCGCGTCGTGCGGATTTGAGAGCATGTCCACGATCGATCGCCGGATGTTCCGGTCGATCACGCGGGCGGAGTCGGCGTGCTGGCCCTCAGCACACCGTTTGGCCGGTAGGCCAAAGAGAGAGAGAGTTTGTCATGAATCGTCAACTGATTGTGTCCTTGGTGGCGGCCGTTGCATCGTTTGTCGTGTCGACCGTTGCGGCGCAGGCGCAGGTGGTTGCGCCCAACCTCCCGGCGGGCACGCCGTACCGCGTGGTCTTCGCGTCGACCAACAGCTATCAAGCGTACAACTCGACAACCCCTTCGCAGACGCGGAGCCTGAGCTACTGGCAGAATATCGTCAACAACGAGGCCGCGGCCAGTTCGAGCCCCACCATCACCGGCGCAACGTTCCGCCTTGTTGGATCGATCTTCGACGGCTCGACCACCGTCAACGCCACGACCATCACCGGGATGAGCGCGACCGTCAGCGACAACATCCCCGTCTACAACACGCTCGGCCAGCTCGTCGCCGCCGACTCCGTCTCGTTCTGGTCCGCCACGCACCAGGCCGGCATCAACGGCGACCGCAACGGCAACACCGTCACCGGCAGCGCCTGGATCGGCTTCTTTCCCACGCTCCAGACCTTCCGCCCCTTCGGCGGGACCAACGTCTACTTCGGCGGCGTCGCGAATACCAACCCGTGGATCAACAACACCCTCGGCGGCACCAACTTCCTGCGCGTTTACGCGATCTCCGAGCCGATCTCGACGATCCCAACCCCCGGCGCCGCGGCCCTGCTCGGCCTCGGCGGCCTGGCGATGGCGCGCCGCCGGCGCTGATGCCCGTCTTTGGTGATCGGGTATCCGGCAGCCATGCAAACAAACAGAGGCCCCGGGCGGCAGCGCTCGGGGCCTTTGCAATTCGGCGTCCCGAGTATCACACGGCTGACGCGTCCCCAGCGGAAGTTCACCGCGGTGCGTGACGTCCAGAAGTCGCTCATCGTCCAAGCGCCCGGATCCGGTCGAGATCGTCAGCGCGTCCGAGGCGTGCCGTGGCGAGCGAGTATCCCCGCGGCTCGCACCGGGCCGAATCGAGCCTGAAGCAGTTCCTCTGCGAGCGGGCGGTACTTGCCGCGGAGGCGCAGTGCCACATGGTTGGCAAAGTAGCGGCCTCAGTTCGGAGATGATTCGCTCAAGATCATGCGGACCCCAGCCGTACGGTGCGAATCAGCCGAGTCAACTCGGGCTATGCGGAGCGGGCACCTCTGAACCCGACAACGCGGCGTCCAGTTGCGCTGGCACGCTGATCCAGCGAACTTTATCCGTCGAAGTGCGCGCCCGTCGGGCGCAGATCCGCATCCAAGTAGATCAAGAGATCATGGCCACCGATCAGATCAGCGGTGTCATAGAGCATCACCACGTGTTCGTCACCGCTCCCGGCGGCGAAGTTGATTCGAACGAGTTCGCTCAATCGGAGCAGGTCGCTGGCCTTCGGAGCAGGCTCATCGTCAATCTGCCAAAAGATGCCGATCGCGTCTTCGACGCACCCGGTCGCGGCGGTCAAAATCTCCGGCAACGCACTGGTCAGGCGATCGTAGAGATCGTCAACCAACGCACCGAACGCACTGGCGTCAGGCACTCCCGATGACGGTGGCCACAGCGCGACACCAAGCCCGCTCTTTCGAACAAGGACGCCACCACCTCGAAACTCGATTGGTTCTGCAGGCTCGTAGTGCCGGTGCACCGACACATCGGATATCCGGTACTGCACCAGCGCAAGCACGCCAAGCCGCTGCGAAACGATCTTTGCCGGAAACGGTGCCATCGATTTCAGTTCGATGCGTTGGATCGCGTCGCGGCGCCCTCGCGTCCGGAGGATTCGGTGCAAAGTGGGCGATACTGGATTCGAACACCCTCAGGATACCACACGGGAAACCGCCAATCTCGAATCCGGCGGTGCAGAATCCGGGGCACCCGAACGCCCCGACGCCCCCTCTGATCCCGACCTCGCGAGCGTGATCCGGGCATGGGCGGACTTGGCACCTGCGATCAAGCGGGCGGTCCTGTCGCTCATCCAATCGTGACGCCAACTCGGCACACCTAGCGCCGGGGGCCGGTCCGACTCGCGGTGATGCCCGCACGCGGAAGCAAGCCACCCCCTTGCCCCCTTGGCGGGCTTTGTCGATTGGGGCACCCTGTCGCGTCGCGCTCGGCCCGCGTCGCGTCTGAGGCGATCGTAGGGGCTTGAAGGGGGATGCAAACTACGGGCGCGTGGGCACAATCGCCCGAAGGCTCCGCCCGATCCGTCCGCTCATCAACATGTAATGAACACTGACGTTGCGTTTTCACAGGCGCAAAAATGCGATCTTTCGGCCAACTGGGCCGCAAAAGCTCGTTACCGACAGACATTCCACAGAATATATACGCGGAATCGTGGCACGATTCCGTTTAGACGCTGTCGCGTTGTGTACAGATTGGAACATGAAACCAACTTGCGACAAAACAACATATCTCGCCATCGACTCAGTTGCGCGCCAGCTCGGCGTTCCCCGCGCTTGGCTGAGGGGAAAGGCGAAAGCGGGCCGCGTGCCTCACCTTCGCGCCGGTCGTCGATGGCTAGTGAACCTCGACGAAGTCGCGCGATCGATTGAGGCGATGAAGTGTGCCCCTAGCGCCGGGGGTGCCAAATGACGCATTTTCAGACTTGGCCGACGACGCCAGCGCCCGCGCCGGTGATCGTGCCCGCGTTCGCCTATCGACCTCCCGAAGTCGCGAAGGCGCTCCAAGTTTCGATCCGCAAGGTACATCAACTCATCGCGTCGGGCGAACTTCGCTCGCGCACGGTGGGGCGTTGCCGACTCGTGTCGGCAGAGGCGATTCGTGAGTTTTTGGGGGACGCGCCAAACAGCACAGGGGGGCATGATGCAAGGTGAACTGTTTTCGGAAAGCTCGCGAGCACCGGGAAGTGAGACGCGAGCGAATGAGACAATCGATTCTAGCAAGTCTCTCGCCCACACGGCGCGGAAACCACCGGCGCATCACAACGCGCCGCGCGGAACGTCTGAAGTTGCCGCACAACGGATTGCCGGTGTAGCGCTGACGATCCGCGATCGCGTGGAAGCGTTCATCCTCGCCCAAGGTGCGCACGGCGCGACCGACGATGAGGGGCAAACGGCGCTCCGGCTGAAGTCGCAGACCTACTCCCCGCGTCGGTGTGAGATGGCTCACGATGGCGAAGTCGTCGATTCAGGGCGTCGTCGTCCGACTGCCAGCGGACGCCCGGCGGCGGTTTGGGTTGCCCCTCAGTACGGCCCGAACGCGGGCGGGGTGACGCCATGAGCGCACAACGCACACCCCTCGACTTCGCGCGTGACCTGATCGCGCGCGGGCTCGCGCCGATCCGTGTTCCATTCGGGTCGAAACGAACCTTCGAAGAGGGCTGGCCGAGTATTCGGCTCACGCTGGCCGACTTGCCGGAACACTTCAGAAACGAATGCGGCAACATCAGCGTGTTGCCCGGTGAGCCATCCGGGCTCATCGTTGACGTAGACCTCGACCACCCGCACGCGGTGGAACTTGCCGATTCGTTCCTCCCGCACACCGGGATGACCTGGGGCCGAGCATCCAAGCCGCGCTCGCACCGGCTCTATCGGCTCACTCGCCCCGCCCGGACGCGGAAGTGGCTCTTGCCAAACAGAAAGGCGATTCTTGAACTTCGCTCGACCGGGTGCCAGACGGTCGCGCCCGGCTCAACTCACCCGAGCGGCGAGCGTGTTCGCTGGGATGACGACGGCGAGCCCGCCTTGATCGACCCCGACGACCTGATTCAAGCGTGCGAGCGATTGGCGGACGCCGTTCGCGAGTCGTTTTCAAAATCACCCCGCCTCTCTATACCGACACCTGAGACCCAATATCCCCGTGCCCCTATGACCCAAAGACCCCAAGACCCTATCAGTCTGACACCCGGAGACGTGCTGAAGCGTTGCGCTGTCAAGGGTCCGGGCCAGCATGACACCATGACGTTCGACCTCGCGCGCGGGCTCAAAATCGACTGCGGGCTCACGATCCAACTGGCCCGCCCGTACTTCGACCGATGGTGGCGCGACGCCCGCCCGCATTGCTCCGAGCAAGACGACGACGCGGCGTGGATGAAGTTTGAACGCGCTTGGGGAGATGCGCTCATCGGGATCGGCACACCCGGTATCGCCCGGTCGGTCCTCGCGTGCGTGGAGACCTTGCCGGTCCGCCCCGAAGAGGCTGGACTGGGCCGGAACTTGGCGCTCGCCGTCCGTGCGTTCGCAGAGATGGGGCGGCGTGCTGGCGGGCAACCGTTCGCGTGTTCGGCCCGGATGCTCGGGGAGCGGTTCGGGGTGTCGGATCAATCCGCCCACGAATGGATTCGCGGTTTGGTGCGCTGGGGCTGGCTCAAATGCACCGACCGGGGGCGGCGCGGCGTCAACGGCTCAGGAAAGGCGCGTCGGTTGGTGTGGGTCGGGGTGGCGAGAACACCGTAAGTCGATTGTGAATAGTTGCACTAAGCGAAGTATTGGGGTACAGTGATGATCATGGCAACCGTGACGGATCAACTTCGACGGGCGGTGGAGCGGTGCGGGCAGACCCGGTACGCGATCAGTAAAGCGACTGGCGTTCCCGCGTCGGTGTTGAGTCGGTTCGTTGCCGACGGGCGCGGCTTGCGTTCGGAGAACGTGGACCGGCTCTGCGCATATCTGGGGCTGGTGTTGACGGCGAAGGCGGGCAAGGCCCGGAAGGGAGAGTGAACCGTGCCAAGATTCGCGCTCAGTGGCTTAGACCAGACAGGCAAGCCCGCGACGCTCTACATCGAAGCGGCGTCGGAAGCTGACGCCGTACAGGCGGCAAGGGCACGCGGGCTGTTCGTTGCGGCGGTTGGGGTTGAGGGCGAGCCCGTTCCCATGGCCCGTCCCGTCACACCATCGGCACCGGTGACACCGTCGCCCGTCGTCAATCGTGCGACGCAAGTTGCGCCACCGTTACCCGCCCCCGAGATTGCAGGCGCATGTGGGCGAATGCGTTGGGAGGGGATCCTCCTTTTTGTAGCTGGAGTGATCGTCACGGGCATTTCCATCGGTATGGAAACGACAGTGACGGATTACTCAACGACAGCTTTTCGCCGAACCCACAACATCGGGCTCCTCAATCAGCAACTGGTCGGCGTGTTCGTCGGGTGTTCAATCACGCTCGCGGGCGTGCTTCTACGCGGGCTCGGAAACGTCGGGAATGACATATGCGAATCGCTGGAAAGGCGGAAGTGACCTATGGCAAGTTTTCACCGTGAGAATGGCCGCGTCGTTGTGCAGTTTGTGGCGTCGTCGGGCGTGCGCCGGTCGATCCGGTTCGGCACGCTCACCGACTCGCAAGCGGACCTCGCCCGGCTCCGGGTCGAAGGGCTCATCTCGGCGGGCGTCGCGGGCATGCTCGACCCCGATACCGCCCGGTGGGTGCGTGACCTCGACGACCGGACGCACGCGCGGCTCGCACGGGCCGGGCTCGTGCCCCACCGTGATCGCACCCGCGCCACACTCGGCCAGCTTGTCGATCGCTTCACATCGACGGCGAACGTGAAGCCGGGAACCCGCGCCGCCTACAAACAAACGACTGATTCCTTGCTCTCACACTTCGGAAAGGATCGCGACCTCCGCGCCATACGAGCAGGTGACGCCGACGCATGGCGCAAGGCGATCGCGGACGCCGGGCTCGCCAAGGCGACGCAGGCGAAACGGGTGTTTGTGGCGCGGGCATTGTTCAAACGTGCGCAGCGCTGGGGCTTGATCGACGCCAACCCCCTCGACGGCGTGGCGGCGGGCTCGCAGGCCAACCCCGAGCGTGCCTCATACGTCACGCGCGAGATGACGGAAGCGGTCCTCGCGGCGTGCCCCTCCGAAGACTGGCGCGTGATCGTGGCGCTGGGACGCTACGGGGCGCTCCGGTGCCCAAGCGAAGTCATCGGGCTCCGGTGGGGCGATGTTCTTTGGGATCGCTCACGGGTCATCGTGCGGTCATCGAAGACGGAAGGGCACGAGGGCGGCGCGTCGCGCGTGATCCCCCTCACGCCCGAGTTGCGGGCGGTCCTCCAGCGCGCCTTCGACGCAGCCGAACCCGGCACGCTTCACGTCGTCGCCAAGAATCGCAACCCCGGGGTGAACTGGCGGACGACGTTCCTGAAGATCATTGCCCGCGCCGGGCTCAAGGCGTGGCCGAAACTGTTTCACAATTTGCGGGCGTCGTGCGCGACGGATTGGGTGGAGCGATTCCCGGCGCACGCGGTCGCGTCTTGGTGCGGGCACTCGGTCGCGGTCGCGGCGCGGCACTATTTGCAAACCCGTGACGCTCACTTCGACCTCGCGGCGGGCATCGACCCGAGCGCCGAAGCGCCCGCGCCGAAGCCGGTGCAAAATCCGGTGCAGATTCCGGGGCACATTGGGGGCGCACGAGAGCGCACGCACGCGCCAGCGGAAAGCAAAAACCCGCCTCGCGGGCGGGTTGTGCGGGTCGGTGCGCCATCGTGCGCTCCGGGGAATATCGGGGGAATGGGCGATACTGGATTCGAACCAGTGACCTCTTCCATGTCAAGGAAGCGCGCTAGCCAACTGCGCTAATCGCCCGATGTGCCGCTGCCTTCAGCGGGAGGGAAGCGTAGGCGGGATGCGTGCGGTTGCCAAGTGTGGGGAGCCATCAGCCGCCAGCCTTCAGCCTTCAGCAGATCGACTGATGCCCAGTGCCCAGTGCCCAATGCCTTTCCACACAGCACTCAAAAACAAACAAGGCCGGGCGTGGTGCCCGGCCTTGCGGTTGGACTGGGAGATTTCGACCGGCGGTCGCCCTCGCTCAGCCGAGGATCACGATCTCGACGCGGCGGCTCTCGGCCTTGGTCCGCTTCGGCTTGGCGCTGCCCATGCCGACCGACTCCATGCGGCTGCCACTGATGCCCTTGGTGACCAGATACTTCTCGACCGCCGCGGCGCGAGCCGCGCTCAGGGCCTCGTTCGTCGGGAACCGCGCGGCCGCCTTGCGGATCGGGTCGCTGTCGGTGTAGCCCTCGATACGGATCCGGTTCGACGCGTAGCGGCTCTTGATCGTGCGGGCGATGCCGTCGAGCTCCCGCTTGCCCGCGGCGCTCAGCGTCGCCTGACCCGGAGCAAACGCCACGTCACCGGCGACCGACAGCACAACGTTGCCGCTGTTGCGGTCAGGACGCGACGGGCCCGCCGGCGGGAAGTCCGTCGGGTTCATGCTCGGACCCGGATTGGCCAGCACGCGGGCGTTCGCCGCCGCGGCTTCGTTCTCGGCCTGCGTGCGTCGCGCCTCGCTCTGGCTGAGCTGCTGCGAGAGTGCTTCCTTCTCGCTGGTCAGCGCAGCGTTCTGCTGCGTGAGCGCTTCCATCTTTTCCTTGTCGCCGTTGCAGCCGCCGAGGCCGAGGGCCGCGACGACGCCAAGAACCAACACGCCCGTCTTGAAGAACCCGAAGCTGGAACCGGTCATGAGAACCTCCGTGCTCGCTGTGCCCGCGCGAGGCGCCGTCCGTCGGCGGGTTCGCGAGGAGCTTGTGTGTGCGGTGAACGATCGAACGAGGCGGAGTTTAGCCGCGCTCACGGGATGTTTATCGGCGCGAGGTGCGGAAGAAGCACAGAAAGCCATGATTCAATCAGCGGCTTGCACACCACCACCAGCACCGCCGCCACCGCCAGGAACGGTCCATAGGGCATCGCGCGACGCGCCGAGCCGTACCGCAGGATCGAAAGCACCGTCCACACCAGCCCAACAAACGCCGCGGCGAAGAACGCCAGCGTCACATCGATCCAGCCCAGGCACGCCCCGACGCCCGCCATGAGATGCACATCGCCCATGCCCATCGCCTCACGCCCGAACGCGGCACTCCCGGCAATCCGCACCAGCCACACCACGCCGCCGCCCACCAGATATCCCAGCACCGCGCCGGCCAACACCTGCAGCCACAGCGGCGCCGCGACGGGCGGCTGATTCGCGGCCACCTGTGCGAACTTTTCAGCGATCCAACCGCCGGCAAAGCCCCCCAGCCCGATGGGTGCAAGGAACGCCAGCTCCGACACCATCTCGCGGCGCGCGTGCGGGTAGTCCATCCACTCCTCGGCCTGATTCGGCTCAGCGCTGTCGGCGGGGCCCAGGAACCGGAGCATCAACGCCACGCCGACGCAGCCAAGACCGAGCCCCGCAAGACCCCCAATCCACCCCGCCTGACCGATCAAGCGCTGGCTCATCAGCACGCCGCCCGCCACCAGCAGAACGAGCAGCCCGACCGCGAACAGCGCGAGCGTGGCGGTCGAGCGGCCGCCTCGCGACAGGTTGCCGCCGTTTGCGGCCGGATCAGGACTGCCGCCGCTGGGGCCTGTCGAACTCGATTTGTCCACAGCAACAGACAGCGTGGCGTCACGCTGGGGCTTGTCGTCGTCGTTCGCGATCGCCTTGCCGGGCTTCTCCGGGCTGGCCGCCGTCGTGGCCGCGCGCTGCTGGTCCTCCCATTCCTCAAAGTCGGCAAACGAACGGCGCAGCACGCCCGTCCGCAGCAACAGCAGGCTGACAAGCACGCCGATGCCCCCGCCCAGCGGTGCCCCGATCCACCACCAGTCGGTTGGCGTAGGGATCGCCCAAGGCCAGCCGGGGGCGGTGCTGGGGAGGGTGCCGCGTGTGAGTTGGATGTACAGGGCCCAGAGCGGGTGGATGATCAGGCCGAGGACCGCGGGCGTGAGCGAGAGTTCCATCGGGATCGTGAAGGTCTTGGCGTCCACGATCGTCATCGCGACCAGGCAGCCGAGCGTGAGCAGCAGGATCGCGAAGATCGGCCAGGTCGCCCCGGGTGCGCCCCAGCCGGCCGCCCACTCGGGACGGATCATGCCCCAGTTGACATCCAGCCACATCGCCCGATCTGGCAGGCCATACCACAACACAAAGAACACGACAAAGAGCACCGCGACCAGCAGCTCGACCAGCGGGTACTCGGCACTGATCTTGCTCTTGCAGAAGCGGCACCGCCCCCGCAGGAACAGCCAACCGAAGATCGGGATGTTCTCGCGCCAGGTCAGCGTTGTGTCGCACGCCGGGCACCGGCTGGGCGGCGTGACCACGCTCAGGCCCATCGGCAGGCGATAGACAAGCACGTTCGTCAGCGAGCCGAAGCACGCGCCGAAGGCGAAGATGAACGCGGCGGGCATGAGGACCTGCGCGATGAACAGCATGACGTCGGGTGACAAGGTGAACACGCCGGAGAGTATCGGCCCGTCGGGCTTGTTGAATGGAGTCGGGGCGCGGCCGGGATACTTGATCGCGGCGGGCGCGGAGGTGAGCGGGACGAACCGCACCCTCGCGACGTCGCGTCAGGCCGGCTTCTTGGGGTCATTCGCAGACGAGCCCGCCTGCATCTGCTGCGTGAGGTCGGAGAACTTCTGCTCGACCTGCTCCTGGATCCGCTTGCAGTGCTGGTAGAGCGCCGCCCCGCGCTCGTATTGCGCCATGCTCTGCTCCAGGCCGATCTGCCCGGTCTCGATGCGTTCGATGATCGCTTGCAGCTCGTCGCGGGCGTCCTCGTACGACAACTCGGGATTGATCGTCACGCCGCTCTCGGACATCTTCTTGCTCATCGCGTGCTCCAGGTCTCTCGAATCGGCCGCGTCATCGCGTGCCGTGGTGCTCGTTCATCAATCCACATCCATCAGAACAACCCAAGCTGCCCGTCCAAATCACCCGGCCCCGGCTTGAAGTCCGGCGGCACATCAACATCGTTGCCCATTCCGCCCGAGCGAGAGCGACCGGCTCGGCCGGACTTGGTGCGCCGTCCGCCACGCTCGCTGGCGCGGGGCGTCATCGCCACGATCGCATCAACTGAACCATCCACTCGCTCACCCTGCGCCCCCACACCCCCGCCTGCGCCTTCCGTTTCACGCTCACGTTGCCCCGCCCCCACGGGCCCC
>JALHNK010000070.1 GCA_022843565.1 Phycisphaerales bacterium | reverse complement strand
CCGACCTGCGCCTGCCGCCGACCGTTTCCGGCCGCGACGCCGCCCTCGCCCACGCGATCTACGACGCAGTGGCCCGGCGCTGGGTCACGCTGGAGTACATCATCCGCCAGAAGAGCGAGACGCCCTGGGACAATCTGGACAAGGCCGTCCGCGCGGCGCTCCTCGTCGGCTCGGCCCAAGTGCTGATTCTCGACCGCGTCCCCGCATACGCGGCCCTCAACCACGTCGTGCAATGGACGAAGATCAACGTCAGCGGCCCCGCGAGCCGCTTCGTCAACGCCGTCATGCGGCGCGTCGCAGAACTCCGCCCGAAGAACCCCGGCGACCCCGAGAAGGCCAGCCCCGAGAGCATCCCCGGCGGCGTCCTCGGCTCATATCAGGGCGGGCGAAATGAACTGCCCGCCGCCGACGGCCGCTCGCTCCTGCTCACACTCCCGCTGCTGCCCGAAGACCCGCGCGAGCGCCTCCGCATCGCCACCGGGCACGGCCCCGGCGTGTGGCACTCCTGGCAACACCTCAGCGATGACGATCTAAGAGCCCGCGCGCTGCACAGCCTCGTGCTCCCGCCGGTGGTGATGAACACCGCGAACGCCGCCCGCGAGACGATCGAACGCTTCGACATGATCCAGCCGCACTCGATGCCCGGGCATCACGTCTTCGTCGGCCCCGCCGCGGCGATCGCGGGCATGATGGCCGCGGACCCCGGCGTGTGGGTGCAAGACGGCGCCAGCAGCCACGCGGTGCGGTTGCTCTCTGAGCATGTGTCGGCTCGTGGTCGCAGCGCGATGCTGGTCGTCGATCTCTGCGCCGGCCAGGGCACCAAGACGCGACAGCTCGCAACGCTGATGCCCTGGGCCGAGGTCCTGGCATCCGACACCGACGAGCGTCGCCTGATCACACTGGCCGAGAGCTTCGCCGGTGAGCACTGGCAGGCTGGCGAGCGCGTCAAGGTCATGCCGATGGAGAAGCTGCTTCGCGTCGCTGGTGCCGGTCGTGCCGATGGTGGGCGAGCCGACGTTGTCCTGCTCGATGTCCCGTGCAGCAACACCGGCGTCCTCGCACGCCGCCCCGAGGCCAAGTACCGCCTGACGCCGAAGTCCATGCTCGAGCTCGCGGCCCTGCAGCGAGAGATCATCAAGACCGGCGTCGGCCTGCTCTCGACCAAGCCCGGCAGCACGCTGGTCTACTCGACCTGCTCATTGGAAGCCGCGGAGAACGAGGAGCAGGCGTCGTGGATCCAGCGGGAGTTCGGCCTGCGCCAAGCGTGGGTCCACGCGCTCACGCCCGCGGGCCTGCCGGGCGAGTCGCCGAGCAAGTACCACGACGGCTCTTTCGCCGTCGGCCTCGTGCGAGGCTGAGCGACACGCCCGCCAAGTCGTCCAGAACTTTGCCCGAAATCGTTGCCACAGCGGGGGCTGCGCCGATAGACTCCGGAAGTCCGGGGCCCAAGTCTCTCGTGCGTTCACTTCTCGCGGCCGTTGCCGCGATCCGACCAAGCCCCGATCAGGCACCGCCGCTCACGCTCGCTGTGCGAGTGATGTGAGCGAGTCGCCGCCTTGGCTTTTCAGTGTATTTGCGACCCCTGCTTCCTATGACCGACGGCGTCGTTCCCATCCTGCCTGATCCGCCACCGCCGCCCACCCCCATCGGGCTCATCGCCGCCGGCGGCAAACTCCCCCTCATGATCGCCGAGGGCCTCCGGCGAGGCGGCCACCCCGTCCACGGCGTCGGTCTCGCCGATCAGTTCGATCCCGCCCTCCCGGCGATGTGCGATACCTTTGCCACCGCCGGCCTCCTCCGCATCGGCACATGTGCCAGCGTTCTGCGCAGCCGCGGCGTCGCCCACGCCATCATGGTCGGGCGCGTCGACAAGGCCAAACTCCTCTTCGACCCCTGGCGTGTTGTCAAGAACATGCCCGATCTCCGCACCGCGCGCGCATGGTTCAAGCACCTGCGCCACGACAACCGCAGCCACGTCATCCTGCGGGTGATCGCGGAGGAACTCGGCTTCGGAGGAGTTGAACTCTTGGACTCCACCGCACCCATCTCAGATCAAATGGCCACCGCCGGGGTCATGTCGCACCGCTCGCCAACCGCCGACGAGCAGCGCGACATCGCCTTTGCCTTCCCACTGCTGAATGAGCTCCTGCGTCTGGACATCGGCCAGGCCATCGCCGTCAAAGGTGCCGACATCGTCGCGGTCGAGGGCATCGAGGGCACCGATCGCATGATCGAGCGAGCCGGCCAGCTCACGCGCGGACGCGCCTGGACGCTCTGCAAGGGCGCCCGCGCTGGCCATGATCGACGCAGCGACGTCCCCACCGTCGGCGTTCGCACGATCGAGAACCTCGCGGCGCAGGGCGGGCGATGCCTGGCGCTGGCCGCCGGTGACGTGATCATGATCGACAAGCCGGCGATGCTCCAGCTCGCCGATCGCCTGGGCGTCGCGATCGTGGGCGTGCCCGCCGCGGCGCGCAGCGTCAAATGATCTCGCCTCACCCCGCCGACGCGCCGAAGTTCGTCTCGCGCGGCGGCCTCAAGCTCCATCACGCCATCCAATCCTTCAAGTTCGACGCCACAGGTCTGACATGCGCCGACTTCGGCTGCTCCACCGGCGGCTTCACCGATTGTCTCTTGCAATCCGGCGCAGCCCGCGTGTACGCGATCGACACCGGCTACGGCGTGCTGGCCTGGACACTCCGCAAAGACCCGCGCGTCGTCGTGATGGAGCGTGCCAACTGCCTGCACCTTGAGCCGCCGCCAGACGTCATCGCGGCCGGCGGCGTTGACGTCGTCACGATTGACGCGAGCTGGACGCCACAGAAGCTGGTCATCCCCGCGGCGCTTCGCTGGCTGAAGCGATCGCCCGACGCCCGCATTTTCACCCTCATCAAGCCTCACTACGAGGACAAGCCGCTGGCCGCCGGCCATCGCGGCATCCTGCCCGACGACCTCGGCCTTCGCGTCACTCACGAAGTCTTACAACGGATGCCGGCGCTCGGCGTGCGTGTGCTCGCATGGGAAGCCTGCCCGATCCGCGGCCTCGTCGGCAAGAGCGAGACCAAGGGCAACCAGGAATACGTCGCCATGCTTCAGCGACTGGAGGTCGGCGGCAGTGTCGGAGTGGATGACATCGCGGAGGCGGGCGTCGTGGACTCGATCCAACCGCCGCCAAGCACGCGCGTCGGCCCCTCGCCAAGCGATGCCGAATCGCCCGCGTAGATCACAATCGCCTGCCCCGGCGTCACCGATTCGCGAGGCGTCTCAAACTCCACCTCAAAGCGCCCCGTGCGTCCCGAATAGCTCTTGGCGCTCTCGCCATCGATGACACGCACACGCGCCCGCACCGGCTGCGTGTTGTACCGATGCTGAGACCAGCACGCCGTCCAGTCGCGCAGCGCCGCCATCTCCGCATCACTCACCAGCCAGTTCGCCTCACCCCCGATGCACCCGCCGCTCAGCAATCGCTCGCGAGCGCCGAGCGTCACGGTGTTCTCGCGCGCATTTCGATCGATCACATACAGCGGGATGCCGACGGTGATCCCCAGCCCGCGCCGCTGCCCCAGCGTGAAGCGATGCTGCCCGTCGTGCGTGCCGATCGTCGCGCCCGATTCATCCAGCAGCCGCCCTTCGCGACGCAGCTCGCCATCGCGCCGCTCCAAGAAACCGGCATAATCGCGATCCGGCACGAAGCAAATCTCCTGGCTGTCGGGCTTGTCAAACACCGGCAGGCCGTACTTCTCCGCCAGCCGCCGCACCTCCGGCTTCTCCAGCTCGCCGATCGGCAGCAGCATCTTCTCCAGCCTGCCCCGCGGCACCCCAAACAGCACATACGACTGGTCCTTGCTGCGATCCAAACCACGCAGCAAACGCGCCGGCTGACCCGGCTCTCGCGCGACCCGCGCATAGTGCCCGCTGGCCACAAAGTCGCACCCCAGTTGCTCGGCGTACTCGTGCAGCTTGCCGAACTTCAGCCAGTCGTTGCAGCGCACGCACGGGTTCGGCGTCCGCCCCGCGCCGTACTCGCTGGCGAAATAGTCCATGATCCGCCCGAAGTCCTTCTTAAAGTTGCAGACGTAAAACGGGATGCCGAGTTGCCCCGCGACGAGCCGCGCGTCCGCCGCGTCGTTGATCGAGCAACACCCTTGCTTGCCGATCTTCGTCGGCGAGCACTGCGCGTTCTCGTCGTCGCCGGCGTGCGTGTCGACCCGCCGCGGCGTATCCAACTCCTCACCCGGCGAGCCCAGTCGCATGAAGCAGCCAACAACCTCATACCCGCGATCGCGCAGCAATGCCGCCGCGACGGAGGAATCCACCCCGCCGGACATCGCCAAGAGCACCTTGCCCGAGCCGCCAGTCATCAACCAATCGTAGAGAGCGGCACCGCACGACGCGCCCAAGCCCTCGGCTTCCCCGGCGAAGCGATCACACGCTGATCACGGCACCGGCGCACTCTCAGGACGCATCAGAATCCCCGGCCCGACGACCACGTGCAACACCGTCGCACGCTCCCCCTTGGGCATCGTCGAGTTCTCGCCGCGCTCACGGTGGATCGACACGAATCCGAGCTTGATCGCGTCTTCGAGCTGCCGCTCATCGATAATCGCCGCCCCCGCCGGGTGAGCCGCCAGCCATTCGGGCATCTTGAGCGTGTGCAATCGCTCCACGCGCCCGCGTGACCAGAAGACCACCGAGTCCTCGTGATAGACACTCGCGATCGGCGGCGGCACCTCCGCCGAAACTCGCAGCTTCTCATACGTCGTGCGCAGCGGCGTCATCAGCCGCGCCGTCTGCGAGCCGGGAAGCAACTCGGGTCCGAGCAGTTTCATTGGGCAGAAGACGATGCCGATCATCAGAAACAGTCCGAGCGTCACGATCTTCGAAGCGTCACGAGTGCGCAGGGCGTTGGCAAGCCGAAAGACGCCAATGCCGAACACCGGGCAGAGTGCGAGGAGTGAGATCCCGATCAGCCCCTTTGGCTCGCCCGGAAGCGCCCCCGGTACGAGGCACGCGACACCGCCCAAGGCGAACATCGCAAAACCCAGCCCGCCAATCCCCACGCACACCCACTGCCCAATATTGAGCTTCTTCGGCAGCGCGATGCCCAGCCGCTCTTGCGTGCGAGCTGCGATGTCCATCGACACCAGCATCCGTGCGCACAGCAAACACGCCGCGGGGTACAGCGGCATCACATAGTGCGGCAGCTTCGCCGGTGAAAGCTCAAACACCACCCACGACGGCACGAGCCACGCGATCAGGAATAGCGCCGTGTTCTGACGAGCCACCGGCAGCCAGCACCTCCACCACGGCGCAGGAGCGAAGCCTCCGCTCGTCGGCGCCGTCGCCACCTTGGGGCCCTGCGCCGCTGCGCGAACGCGCCCGCGCCATGCCGCCCGCACCGCGTCGATCAGCACCAGCGAGCCCGGCCACAGCAGCACCGCAGACAGCACCAGATGAAACCCCGGCGGCGCAAAGTGGCCCTCGCGGCTGCCACTGGCCCCACGCACAAAGAACTCGTCGTACACAATCGCCCAGTAAGGCCCGAGCCCAATCGCCCGATCAATCGCGATCAGCCAAGGCGTCACCACCAACCCGACGACAATCACGCCGACGTGCGGCTTCAATCGCCACAGCCACGACCAGCGCATCCCCGGCGCTCGCGCGCCGCCGATCGCACAGAGCGTGACGATCGCGAGGCCCGCGACCATCGGCGTGATCGGGCCTTTGCTCAGGATCCCCAGCCCCATCGCGAACCAGAACCCCACCGCTCGCGCGTGATCGCCAAGAACGCTCGGCGCTCGCCCGCGCCGCGACCAGATCGACCACAACGCCGCCATCGTCAGCAGCGTCGTAAACGTCAGCAGTTGGTCGCTTCGCGCCTGATGCGCATCCCAGATCATCATCGGCGACGCCGCAAGCAACGCCATCGCGAGAAGCTCGACATGCCCACCGAACATTGCACGCCCGAGCATCGCCACACCCAGCAAGCTCAGCGTCGCGCACACCACCGACGGCACCCGGTACATCCAGATCGCATCGTTCTTCGGATCTCCGCCGCTGAACAGCCAGGCGCTGCTGGCCTGCAACCAATAGATCAATGGCGGCTTGTTCAGCCGCGGGGTCTCGCCAAACATCGGCACCGCCCACCCGCCCGAATGCAACCCCAGCGGCACGCCGGACTCCCCGCGCCGAAGGTCAAGCTCGCTGGCCGGCAGCGTCACACTTTCAAGCATCTGGCGCGACGCTTGCGCGAATCGCGACTCGTCGCGATCCACCGGCGGGATCGTCCACAGCCCCGGGAGATATCCGCCGAGCACAACGATCAACAGCATCGGCGCCACCAAGACATACCATACCAATCGGTCGGTCAATCCCCGCGGCTTTTCGAGCGACATCGAGCGCGCTTGCGTGCCCGCGTCTCCAGGATTCTGGTCAGCACTATCCACGATGGCGGAGCATACACCGATTCAATCCGACGCTCGCCCCATCACGCCAGCACCTGTGACGATTCGTGACCGCGTCCTCGGCGTCCGTGACTTCTTCCGCACACCGCCGCTGGGCATCTGCGGCCGCTCGTGGTTCCTGCCGCTGTTGATCGCGGTGACGCTCGTTTTTCTCCTGAACAAGTACGACGCGCCGGTGAACACGTGGCTCACCGGCTCGCCCGCGACTGCGACGCAGCCTGCGATTGCCGGAATCATCGAGCGCCTGCCCGGCGATGTCCGGCGCGAGCTGCACGCCTGGCAGCAGTTTGGCCAGGGCACGTCGATCGTCGTCACCATCATCCTGATCTGGATGCTGGACCCCAAGAACCGCCCGCGGCTGTTCGATCTCGGCGTAATCCTCGCGCTCGTCGGCCTGCTCTCCACCGCCGGCAAAATGCTCATCGGCCGCCCACGCCCGAAGTACAACGACCCCGAGCGATTCATCGGCCCCTTCGGCATGTACCCAGTCGAGCAAAAAGGCGGCACGCCCATCCTGGCGCACGCGTGGGAAATGGGCAAGGGGATCTCCAGCGATCTCTGGAGCATGCCCAGCAGCCACACCGCCTTTGCCGCCGCGTTCGCATCGTTCCTTGCGACGCTCTACCCGCGCGTCAAGTGGCTCATGCTCGCTCTCGCGGCCATCGTGGCGTTCGGCCGCCTCATCTTCGATGCCCACTACCCCACCGACGTCATCGTCGGCGGCATCATCGGCTGGTCCGCCGCGACGATCGTTGCCCAGGCAAGACCAATCTCGCGGCACCTTCCCGGCCACCGCCCGATTCCGAGTGCCTGATGCCCAGTGCCCAGTGCCTCCTCCCGATTGCCGATTCCCGATTCCCGATTCCCGGCTGCCGATCGCACAAGCAAAAAAACCCAGCGACCAGCACATAGCCGGTCGCCGGGTCTCGTGGGGGTCACATGGAAGTTCGTCCGACGCCGCACTCGGCTGCGTTGAGGCGGGAATCTCGCGGCTCAAGCAATCTCGTTTGCGTCACCAAGATCCGTCTCTCGGCAAGTCGATTCGGCGCGATCCGCAGACCGGTTCCACGCCGCTGCGAAAAATCTTCGCGTCGTGCCAACTTCCTGCGCCCGCTGGACCACACGCCCCGAAACGAGTGCCTCTTCGCCTGCCGAACTCCCCGCGGCCGTGCGTACGCTCTCCGGCACCATCGGCCCCACGACCGCGCGTCAACCAACCATGAACTTCGTCGCCTTCAGAATGCTGACCGGTGATCGTGCCAAGTACTTTGGCATCATCTTCGGCATCACCTTCGCCGCGATGCTCATCACCCAGCAGGCCTCGATCTTCGTCGGCCTCATGACCCGCACCTTCGGGTTTATTACTGATACCACCCAGCCGGACATCTGGGTGATGGATGCAAAGGTCCAGTTCATCGACGACATCAAGCCCATGCAGGACACCACGCTCCTGCGCATCCGCGGCGTCGAGGGCATCCAGTGGGCCATGCCCCTCTACAAGGGCCTCATCAAAGCCCGCCTGGAGAACGGCACTTTCCAATCCTGCAACGTCATCGGCGTCGATGACGCCACGCTCATCGGCGGCCCCGCCGAGATGGTCGAGGGCTCGCTGGCCGACCTGCGCATCAGCGAGGGCGTCATCGTCGATGAGGTCGGCGCACGCTCGCGACTGGCCCGCCGCCCGACGGACGAGGCCGGCCGCCCGATCGAGGGCGCGGCGCCGGTACCGCTGAAAGTCGGCGACACGCTGGAGCTGAACGATCGGCGTGCGGTGGTGGTGGGGATCTGCCGCGTGTCGCGAACGTTCCAGAGCCAGCCAGTGGTGTACACGACCTACTCGCGAGCGACGCAGTTTGCCCCGCGCGAGCGGAAGCTGCTGAGCTTTATCCTCGTTAAGGCTGAGCCGGGGCAGGATATCGATCAGCTCTGCCAGCGCATCAAGAGTGAGACCGGCCTCGACGCGTTGAAGTCCTGGGACTTCAGCGTGCGGACGTACTCCTACTTCATGAAGTACACCGGAATCCCGATCAACTTCGGGATCTCGGTAGCCCTCGGGTTTTTCGTGGGCACCGCCGTCGCCGGGCAGACGTTCTATAACTTCACCCTCGACAACTTGCGACATTTCGGGGCGCTCAAGGCGATGGGTGCCAGCAACTGGATGCTCCTGCGCATGATCATCCTCCAGGCGCTGATCGTCGGTGTGATCGGCTACGGCCTCGGCGTCGGAATTGCCTCCACCTTCGGCATCATCAGCCGCAACAGCGAGCTGGCGTTCAGGCTCCTGCCGCAGACGTTGGTCATCACCGGCTGTGCGATTGTCATCATCTGCATCCTCGCCAGCCTGCTGAGCATCATCAAAGTCATCCGGCTGGAGCCAGCGATCGTGTTTAAGGCGTGAGCGGGGAGCCGCCGGGCGCAGCCTTCAGACTTCAGCCTCCAGCCTTGAGCACGACAAGAAGCAGGGGCGAGGGGGTTTGGCTGAAAGCTGAAAGCTGAAGGCTGAAGGCTGAAGGCTGAAGGCTGAACGCTCCCACTCCGTGGAATCCCTGAAATCATCGTTTTTTGGACGTTTGACGCAGGATGGCGTTGCCAACTGGACATTGGGTGGTAGACTAACGGTGTTCATTAAAAGATCGTTGGTTACCGAGTGTCCTGTGTGTTCCTACCGTAAGCCAAACTTTCGAAAGCTCCGCAATGGCCTCTGAAGATCGAAGAGCACGCGAGAAGGTGGAGGTGCAGGAGCGGATCCTGAACGCCGCGCGCGAGCTCTTCGTGTCCCAGGGATTCGACGCGGTCTCGATGCGCAAGATCGCCGACGCGATCGAGTACACCCCCGCGGCTCTCTACGTCCACTTCAAGGACAAGCACGAGCTGATGCAGGAGATGTGCCGTCGAGACTTCGGCGCGCTGACCCGCGAGACGCTGAAGCTCTCGGTCGTCAAGTGCCCGATCGCGCGGATCTACCTCTGCGGCGCGGGCTACATCCGCTTCGGCATCGAGCACAAGAACCACTACCGCATGATGTTCATGACCCCGCACCCGCCGGAGCTGCTGCCGACCGACGAAGATCGCAAAAAGATGAACGACCCGGACCAGGACGGCTACGCGTTCTTCCGGCACGCGGTGCGAGAGGCGATCGACCAGGGCAAGTTCCGCCCCGAGTACACCGACGCCGAAGCCGTCACCCAGACCTTCTGGGCCGGCGTCCACGGCGTCACCGCCATCGAGATCACCCATTGCAGCGATCCGTGGTTGGCCTTAGCGCCGCTGGCGGCTCGCATCGAGCTGATTCTCGATGTCCTGCTTCGCGGCATGCTGGCCGATCCGGCCGAGCTTGACCAGATGAAGGCCGCGCTGCGCAAGGGAGGGATGCTGTGATCTTGATTGCGCTGAAAATGCTGGTCGGTGATCGGCTGAAGTACATCGGCCTCGTTGCCGGCATCGCCTTCGCCGGGCTGCTGATCGTGCAGCAGGCGTCGATCCTCGTCGGCCTCACGCACCAGACCGGCGCGTTCATTCGCGACACGCGCGTCGCGGATCTCTGGGTGATGGACGACCAAGTCCGCTTCAGCCAGGACTCTCTACCGATCAGCGACAACACACTCATCCGCACGCGCGGCGTCGAGGGCGTCGATTGGGCGGTGCCGCTGTACCAAGGGTTTCTGAAGGCCCGCCTGCCCGACGGCACCCGCAAGGTCGTCATCGTCGCCGGCATCGATGACGCGACGCTCATCGGCGGCCCGCCGGAGATCATCCAGGGCGAGCTCGGCGATCTCCGGCGCGACAAAGCGATCTTCATCAACCAGGACGAGCTCGACACGAAGTTCATGATGAAGCGCGGCGGCGGGCGCGCGATGCAGGTCGGCGACGTCATCAGCATCAACGACCAGGACGCGGTGATCGCCGGGACGTACCGGGCCAGCAAGAGCTTCTTCTGGGAACCCGTGGTCTACACGACCTACTCGCGGGCGCTGCAGTACGCACCTCGCGAGCGCAAGCTGATGAACTTCGTTCTCGTCAAGCTCAAGCCCGGCGCCGACCTGGAGCAGGTGCGCGCCTCGATCGAAACGGCCACCGGCCTCAAGGCTCGCACCGGCGACGAGTTCATCAAGATCACCGGCGACTACATCTTGAACGAGACGGGCATTCTCGTGAACTTCGGGCTCGCGGTCGGGCTCGGGTTCCTCGTCGGCACGCTCGTCGCCGGGCAGATGCTCTACAACTTCACGCTCGACAACCTTCGCTACTACGGCACGCTCAAGGCGATGGGTGCCAGTAACGGGCGACTCGTCCTGATGGTGCTCGCGCAGGCGTTCGTCGTTGCGGTGCTCGGCTATGGCATCGGACTCGGCGCCGGAAGCCTGCTCGGCCAGGTCGTCGGCGAGGCCGGACTGGCGTTCATGATGCCCTGGCAGATCCCGGTCTTCGGCGGCATCGCGATCCTCATCTGCTGCTTGCTCGCGGGGCTCATCAGCGTGCGACGCGTGATCGCGCTCGAACCGGCGGTGGTGTTTAGGGGTTAGGCACTGGGCACTGGGCACTGGGAAGACGGGAATCGGCAATCGGCAATCGGGAAGGCAAGCGCGGCTCTGGTATTCAACTCGCGTCTCGGGACTCGCGTCTCGCGACTTCAGAAAGGGCTGAGTGATGGCTTCGGGCGCTGTGATCGAACGTGGCGTGGCGGGTGGGGGGGGCGGCGTGCGGGGGGCGGGCTCGCCGGCGGTGGTCTGCCGCGCTGTGACAAAGAGCTACGGCGTCGGTGGCTCAAAGGTCGTCGCGCTCCGCGGCATCGATCTTGAAATCGCCTCCGGTGAGCTCATGATGCTCGTCGGTCCCTCGGGCTGCGGCAAGACGACGCTCATCTCGGTCATCGCCGGCATTCTTGATCGCGACGGCGGTGATTGCTCTGTCTTCGGCGTGGACTTCAACACCATGTCCGCCTCCGCCAGGACCAAGTTCCGCGGGCGCAACATCGGCTTCGTGTTTCAGTCGTTCAACCTCATCCCCTCGCTGACCGCGGCGGAGAACGTCGCAGTGCCGCTGATGATCCTGGGTGAAGGCCGGCACGCGAGCGTGCGCAAGGGACGCGAGATGCTCGAACGCGTCGGCCTCGGCGAACGAACCAGCAGCTTGCCAACACAGCTCTCCGGTGGGCAGCAGCAACGCGTCGCCATCGCGCGGGCGCTGGTGCATGAGCCGCGGCTGATCGTGTGCGACGAGCCGACCAGTGCGCTGGACCACGAGACCGGCCACATCATCATGCGGCTCCTGAAAGAGGTGGCGCTCAAGGAAGACCGCGTGCTGGTGATCGTCACGCACGACTCGCGTATCTTCGAGTTCGCAGACCGCATCGCAAAGCTCGACGATGGTGAAGTGAAGAGCGTGCAGACGCCGCAGGAGATGGGCGTGGTGGGGGAAGATCACAAATAGCAAATGAGCAAATGGCAAATGAGCAAATAGAACAGCGATCTCGCAGCCGGTCGGATGGGGCGAACCTCAAGGCTTCGAACGTTCAAAACCGATTGCCGATTGCCGATTGCCGATTGCCGATTGCCGATTGCTGACAACTGACAACTGTCGACTGAAGACTGACTGCTCTCACCTCGCGTCTCGCCACTCGCGACTCGCGACTCTCCAAAGGAGATTGACCATGTTTCGAACGATCATTGTGCCGCTGGTTGCGGTGGCGGGCTTCGCGTTCGCGGTTCACACCGTGATGAGCCAGAGCGCCGAGCGTCCGGTGGGCAAGGCTCTGGCGGAGCCGGCGCGATCGCCGTTCCCGGATTCGGTCGCCGGCTCGGGGATTCTGGAGGCCAGCACGCGGAACATCGCGATCGGCACGAACATCCCCGGCATCGTGGTCGAGGTGTTCGTGGAAGCTGGGTCGCGTGTCAACGCGGGCGACCCGCTCTTCCGCGTTGATGATCGCTCGCTGCGGAGCGAGCTGGCGATCCGCGAGGCGCGAGCGGAGGCGGCGCGTCGCCAGGTGGCGATCGCCAAGGCGGAGCTTGCGCAGCAGAAGCAACTGCCGCGCAAGGAGGATGTGCCGCCAGCGCGGGCGCGTGTGGAGGTGGCCAGGGCGCAGCTTCTGGACGCCGAGAAGATCCTGAATCTCATGCAAGAGGTGCAGGACAAGCGGGCGATCGTGCAGGAGGAGCTGACACGTCGAGAGAACGCCGTCGTCACCGCCCGCGCCCGCGTTCTGGAGTCGCAATCGTCGCTGGATCAGTTGCTGGCCGGCGCGTGGAGCGCGACACTGGAGATCAGCGGCGCGCAGGTGGCTCAGGCCGAGTCGCTGGTCAAACAGGCCGAGGCCGATGTCCAGGCGACCAAGACCGAGATCGAGCGACTGATCGTCCGTTCACCGGTCAGCGGCGAGGTCTTGCAGAAGAACACGCGCGCCGGCGAGTATGTGCAGGCGGGCCTGCTTGCGACGCCCGCGATGCTCGTTGGCAACACCGATGTTCTGCACGTGCGAGTCGATGTTGACGAGAACGACGCCTGGCGCATCAAGCCCGGCGCCAAGGCCCGCGTTTCCCTGCGAGGCAACCCGCAGATCCGCACCGACGAGACGACCTTTGTCCGCGTTGAGCCCTTCGTGATCCCCAAGCGATCACTCACCGGCGACAGCACCGAGCGCGTGGACACGCGCGTGTTGCAGGTGGTCTACTCGTTCCCGCGCTCGGCGATGCCCGCGTTTGTGGGCCAGCAGGTGGACGTGCGGATCGAGGCCGAGCCGATCGGCGTCTCAACACCCGCGAGCGTCGGATCGCCCACGCCCGCCGCGGCGTCGAACTGATTACTGTTGGCCTTGCTGTGTCGTTGAAGAACGTGATTCTCCGCGGCCACGCGAACGCGAGCCGCGCTTCTTTGGAGTGCTCCTTGTGCGAACATCCGTGACTCGTGTGCCGACCGCCCCGCGGTTGATTGGTTCGATCTCGTGCCTGGCGCTGCTGACGCTGGCCGGCTGCAAGGTCGGCCCGAACTACGTCGAGCCGGTGATCGACTCGCCGACGGCGTGGTCCGAGGCGCCCGCCTCGACCGCCGGCGACCTCCGCCAGTGGTGGAAGCGGCTGAACGAGCCGAAGCTCGACGCGCTGGTCCAGCGTGCCAGCGCCGGGAACCTGGAGCTCCGCCAAGCGATGGCGCGCGTGCGCGAGGCCCGGGAGCTGCGGCAGATCTCTCGATCGAGCCTGCTGCCGACGATCGGCTCGAGCGCCGGCTACTCCCGGCGCGAGGACAGCACCACGACCGGCACCAGCCGGGGGGCCGCGTTCCGCGATGGCAGCTCGTACGACCTGTTCCAGACCGGCTTTGACGCGACGTGGGAGCTGGACTTCTTCGGGCGCGTGTCACGCGGCGTCGAAGCCGCGGAGGCCGAGGTCGCGTCCGCGGAGTACAGCGCCGCCGACGTGATGGTGATCGTCAGCTCCGAAGTGGCACGCAACTACATCGATCTGCGGACGACGCAGCGACGCCTGGCGATCGCGCGAGGCAACGTCGCCGCTCAGGAGGACACGCTGGCGCTGGCCGATTCGCGCTTCCGTGCGGGGTTGACCAGCGAGCTGGATGTCGCCCGCGCCCGTGCGAACGTCGAGACCACGCGATCGGAGATCCCCGCCTTCGAAGCCAGCGAGCGCCGCTCGATGCACGCGCTGGCAGTGCTGCTGGGTCGCAACCCCGGCGTGCTGATCGACGAGCTCAGCGTGGCGGGCGTGATCCCCAGCGTCAACGACGCGCTGAGCACGGGCCTGCCCAGCGAGCTGCTGCGCCGCCGGCCGGACCTGCGCGCCAGCGAGCGTGCCATCGCGGCCCAGACCGCGCGGATCGGCGTCGCGACCGGCGATCTGTTCCCGCGCGTGCTGCTGGGTGGCAGCGTCGGCTGGAACACCAGCAAGTTCGCCTCGCTCTTTGATGCCTCCAGCGTGAGCTACGGCGTCGGCCCGAGCGTGACGTGGAACGTCTTTGACTACGGACGCATCCGGGCGAACATCCGGGCTCAGTCGGCGCGCAGCGAGGCCCTGCTCGCGCAGTACGAGCGAGCCGTTCTCGGCGCGTTCCAAGAGGTTGAGAACTCGCTGGTGTCATTCTCGCGGGAGCGCACACGCCGCGAGTCGCTGACGAACGCGGTGGTCGCGGGGCAGCGTGCCGTGGAACTCTCCAGCGAGCTCTACAAGCAGGGCCTGACCGACTTCAACGCGGTGCTCGACGCGCAGCGCCAGCTCTTCCAACTGCAAGACGCGCAGGCCCAGTCGCAGGGCGAGATCGCACGCCAGTACGTCGCGATCTACAAGGCGCTCGGCGGCGGATGGGACGGCGCCGGAGTCGCGGCTCAACCGCCGGCTCAACCCAACCAGAGCACACCCGGGACCGCGATCGAGACCACCGGCCAGCCGTCGGGCCAGCCGTCGAAGTGAGCGTGGGAGCGAGTTGTGCGAGCGATTGCTGAATCGCGTGAGCGTGAACGCCGAGCGATCCCGGACGCCGTGACTGAGGCTCTGCGAAGTCACGGGCCGGCGAGGGCGGGGGCCGGGGGTGGGGGTGACGGGCGTGGGCCCGCGGCCAAATGGAGCGAACGAGACTCGAACTCGTAACCCCTAGCTTGCAAAGCTAGTGCTCTACCAATTGAGCTATCGCCCCGAAGGGAGGCAAGCGTATGCCGCGCCGAGTGAGCCATCAGCTTTCAGCCGTCAGCTTTCAGCCTCGAACGAAAAACCCCGGCGCACGTGCGCCGGGGCCTTGAGCGTTTCCACGATTGCCGATTGCCGATTGCCGAATCCCGATTGCCGACAGTCGCGTGGCCCGGCGTCTGCGGCAGGCAGGCGGGACGCCTGCCCCACGGGGTGCATTCCACTCGGCCCTCGGCCCTCAAACCTCGGCCCTTGCCTTACAGCGCACAGCCATCGAAGAAGATCGCGAAGAACAGGTTGTAGTCGGCTTCGGTCACGCCGTTGTTGGTCGTGAGTGTGCCGAAGGGCGGCAGCGGCGAGCCGTCGTCGTTGGCGATGTCGCAGACCGGCAGCGCGTCGAAGAAGTTGGCGAAGAAGAGGTTGTAATCGCCTTCGGTGACGCCGTTGTTCGTCCCGCCAGGCAGGCCGATGGGCGGGAGCGGGTCGCCGTTGTCGTAGGCGATGTCGGCGGGGTTGCATCGTGGCAAGGGCATGTCGAGCTTGAAGAAGGCGACATCCCAGAGCGCGACAGAGGCCGCGGTGGTGACGTCGCCGGCGCTGTCGGTGATCTTGAAGCCGACGTTCGCGGGCGTCGTGGAGAGCGTGCTGGCGGCGTAGGCGATGATGCCGGAGAAATCCGGAACCGGGGCAACGCGGTAGTTGTCGTCCGTCGGCGAGCTGAGGCGCACCGCGAGGTTCGACTTGCTGATGGCCATGTAGTACGTGCCCGGCGCGAACGTGCGCGTCAGGCGCGAGCCGAGGCTCGTCGGGCCGGTCGCGTCGTCGTTGCCGAAGTTCTCGATCGCGTTAAAGTTGGAGTCCAAGATCCACAGCTCGGTGTCGATCTGTGTCGCGCCGGTCTGCCCGATCGTCGTGATCGTGATGCTGCCGGGGTTGAGCGTTCGGCTGAGCGAAACGGGGACCACATCTTCGCTGGTGAGCTGCACCGCGTACGGCAGCGAAGTGGTCGGGCCACCGCCGATGCGGATCTGCACGCTGCGGGCGTCGGTCGTGGTCGCGTCGCCGGAGGCGTAGAACTGCACGTACTTCGGCGTCACGGCGCTGGGCAGGAACGAGGTGTTCTGCAGCACCGAGAGCGTCGTGCCGATGACGCCGGCGCTCTGTGAGACGCCGAGGAGCTCGACCGACTGGCCGGGGGTGAAGGAGTTGGGCGTCAGGCGATACCGCTTGATCCCCGGGGCGGTGGGGAGCTGGACCTTGTAGTGGTCGAACGAGGTGATGTCACCAACGGGGTTGAACGCCGAAGCGCCGGTGGTGGTGCCGCAGATCACGCCGCCCGCGGCGAGCGTCACCGCGTTGGCCGTGGTCTTGGAGTCGTTGGGCTCGGTCTCGGTCGTCGTGCAAGCCGGCAACGGCGTGAGACGATCGACGCGAAGCTGGTAACGCTTCTCATTGGCGCCGAGCAGGCTCGTGCCGGTGCGCCCGACGACGACGAAGTAGGTCTTGCTCGAATCGAGAACGGTGGGCAGCGACTGTGCGCCGCCTGTGCAGGTCGTGGTTGAGCACAGGACCTGGGTGAGGTCGCCGTTGCAGGCGCCGCCGGGGCCTTCCTCGAAGATCCCGATGATGTTGTTGCCCATCGAGTTGACGGTGCCGTTGCTGGTGCACGTCGTGAAGCGATAGGGGGCGGTGGCCGGCGGGTTGAACTTGTAGAAGACCGGGCGAGTGACGGTGGCGTTGCACGAGAACGACGGGAAGCCGATCACGGTGCTCGAGCCGCCGACCGCCAGGACCGACGGCAGGATCGTGTTGGTTTCCGGGCCCGTCAGCGCGCCGGCGAGCGTCGCAGTGATGTCGGTCGCGGTGGTGCAGGTGCCGTTGGCGATGCCGGGCACGGCGGTCGAGAGCGTGATCGTGATGTTGCTGAGCTTGACCGGCTGGCCGCTGAGCCAGCTCGTACGGAAGGCCATGTGCAGCGGGTTGGCACCGTTGGCGACAAATGGAGTCTCAAGATTCACATCCCACGTGATCGGGCTGGGCGTCGCGGAGCCGAGCGCAAACGACGGCGCGCCGCCGCCGGTGCTCAAGCCGCTCCAGAATCGCGTCGTGGCCCCGGGGACCGCGGACACACCATTGACCGCGGCGTTCGTCAACGCCATGCGGATGTCATTGGGGAACTGGCTGCTGGAAGCATCAAAGCCCCAGTTGGCCTGCACCGAGGCGAAGGTGTAGTTGCCCGCGACGGCGGCGGCGCCGTTGAGATCGATCGACTGGAACGTGCCGCTGGTCGGCACGGTGTACGGCCCGGCGAAGGGGCCGGGGGTGAACTGGGCCGACGCGGCGCCGGCGAGGGTGAGGATGGCGCTGATCGCCGCGGCCGTGGATGAGATGCGCATTTCAAACTCCAGAGAGGGTGCTGGGCGCAGAACACAAGGCCCACGGTGAATACGTCAAGACGCCAGAATGATGGTACTTTGCGAAGCCCGAGATGCCAGCCATCGGGCGAACAAACCACGCTGGCGGGTCAGAATCGAGGGAAGAATCCAAGGGGAAACCCCAAGCTCGCAGGGTCGAAGTGGACTGCGGGCGGGGGAGAGGGGAAATGGCAAATAGCAAATGGGCAAATGGCAAATCAGAACCGGCGCGGGGCGCCGAGTCGGGGGCTCTGGGTCAAAGCGTGCAGCCATCAAAGAAGATGCTGAAGAAGAGGTTGTAATCGCTCTCGGTCACGCCGTTGTTTACGTTGCTGCCGGTGCCGCCGCTGCCGAAGGGGGGTAGGGGCGTTCCGGTGTCCGCGGCGATATCGCACACATCCAGGGCATCAAAGAAAC
>JALHNK010000069.1:8140-17954 GCA_022843565.1 Phycisphaerales bacterium | reverse complement strand
AGGAGTTGATGGATGAGCAGCGCGAGCGTTTCGGGCAGTACGAACAAGAAGAACGTCATCCGCCTCGGGCGGGTGAGCTACCACGTTTCATTGGTGTACCTTGGGCACGACCGCATCAAGCACGACAACGACAAGTACCGCTGCAAGTACGAGCTGCAACGCAACGAGACGGTGATCGCCGGCGGGCCGGCGCCGATCGCCAACGTGGTGGGCCCGAACGATCGCGTCGAGCGGTCGGTGAACGCGGCGCTGCCGTATCCGGACGGCGGGGACAACCAACTGCCGGCGAACGAAGAGACGTTTCGGCTGATGATCACGGACAATCACGCGATGCGGTCGTGCGACGATCTGCTGGGGACGCCGGGAGATTCGACCTCAAAGGTCGACAACTACAAGGCCAAGATCAGCGCCAGCGGCACGGTGACGTCGAAGAAGGACTGGCGGCCGGATATCGAGCCGGCTGTGCCGTTCCGGATCGTGATCAAGAAGTTCATCGGCAGCGAGCGCGTGCCGCTGAAGGAGGATCTGTCTGTCATTCTTCATGTGAAGGATCCGGCGGAGGAGATCGGCGTCATCACCGGCTCTGCGGACGATCACAACCGGCGGAAGTTCAACCGCAAGTTCTTTGGCAAGTACAACCGGACGAACGAGAAACGCACCAAGGGCGATGACAACGCGGTGGTGCGGTTTGGCGGTCGGCGCACACCGGACGCGAGCTACCCGGGCGTCAAGGCGACGGAAGTCATCAAGAAGGTGAAGTACGTCAACACGCCGGTGGCCGATGTCGGGGCGTGCCCGGCGGACTGCGTGAAGTTCAGCGATCTGTCGAGCGCGACGGCGCACGGTTCGTCGCGCGTGAAGCTGGTGCCGGAAAAGGTTGACATGCCGGAGGGGAAGGTCGGCGTCGCGGACTTTGCGTTCTGCCCGCCGAGTGTCGGCGGGGACAACTATCGGTTCCTGATCACGCTGATGAAGGGCGGCAAGGACATCCGCGAGGTGAAGGAGAACGGGCTGAGCTGCCGGATGAAGGACTCCGGCGGGGCGTTGATCCCTGAGAAACAGGGGTATTGCACCGGGCGGATCGTGCTGTGGAAGCGGGTGCATTTCAAGCTGATGGCGTGCTGCAACGGGCTGACGAACGCGGACATCACCTGGGCGACGGTGCAGAGCGTGTACCGGAAGGCGTTCATGGAGGTGATCGAGCCTGAGATCGTGTACACGGTGCGGAGATCGACGTGGAAGGCGGCGCTGAAGGCACACTTCCCGACGCAATCTGCGGCGCTGGATGCCGAAGCGGAGACCGGCGCGGACGTCTACAAGGATGACTTTGTGCCGCCGGCGCTGCGGGCGACGTTTGATCTGGATAATGACTTGCAGCCGCTGGCGCTGGAGCTTGTGGACAAGGCGTGCGAGCGGCGCGGGGTGACGTCGCCTCGAACGAACACGGCCCAGGACAACAGCGAGGGGCTGTTCATTTTCTACAGTCGGCAGGGCAGCTACACCCGCAGCACGGCGGTGGGTGCGTACTTCTCGGATCGGACGTTCTGGTTCTTTGAGCAGGGGAACCAGCCCTCGACGACGAGCACCTGTGCGCACGAACTCGGGCACGCGATGTATCTGCGGCACTCGCACACGCTGCGGATGGGGCTGAATCTGACGGTGGGTGGGGTGATGACCCGCGTCGTCGTGCCCGACGGGGAGTTCAACAACAACCTGCTGGACCATGATCAGAACGATGCGTTTGCGTGTCTGATGTCGTACACGCGGGCGACCACTGCGGCCCCTTGCGGGCTGTGCTGCCTGACGTTGCGGATGTTTGATCGGGTGAAGATTTCCGACCCGGCGCGATTCCAGAAACAGTCGATGAAGGCGGCGGGGCCCGCGGCGTTTTACGAGTACACGCCGGGCACGGCGCCGCCGAGCGCCGGCCAGCCGATGGCGACACCGAACGTGGCGACCGACGTGATCTCGGACTTGGCCAGCGGCAGTTGGAAGGCGCTGATGGTGCTCGGGCCGGAGGTGGATTTCACTGATCGCAGCGGCAGCGCGCGGAAGGGGCGACTGAACCTGACCAAGCCGCAGGCGTCAAACCCGCTGGCGAACTTCACGTTTAGCGGCACCGCGACGTATACGAAACGGATCGTGTCGACCGATGCGGACATCCTGTTCTCGTGCCTCATCGTGGAGAACGCAACGCCCGGAACGGTCAAGATCAAGTACAAGAAGTCGGGAATCACCTGTGAGGTGAACTTCAACGTGACGTGACCACGGTGACACGCCGTGACCCGACCCGATGGGATCGTGGTGCGGATGGATCAATGACGATGAACCGCGCGATTGGAATCACGTTGTCGGCGCTGGGCGTGCTGCTCAGCGCTGGGGCGTGCGCCCGTATCGCGATCGCCGAGCCAGCCTTTCGCGAGACTGATCCAGAAACACGCCGCGGCCCCGCGCCCGCGGCGCCATCGAGCCCGTTACCTTCGACTCGCCCAGATTCAACCCCGCCAAGACCCCACCCGCCGGGCTCGACCCCAGGCCCCCTCGGGAAGGACAACATGATGAAGCCTCCAGTGATGCCAGAGATCAAGCTCGCGACGGCCGAGGTCGTTCGTGGCGAGTCGGTGTATTTCCTCGCCAGTGCTCTCAACACGCTGCAGACGCCGGCGCATGTGCAGTCGTTTGACCGGCACAACCGCGCGCTGGGTGTTGAGGCCAAGGGGGCCGAGGGAACGTTTCGCGGCAAGGAAATGACGCGCCAGACCAAGCCGGGGGCGCACTTTCACGGGCCGGAGAACAAGCACAAGGTGACGATCCCGCCGGGTGGGAAGGTCTCACTGGCCGATGACATGCTGCTGTGGACTGGCGAGCTGCCGTCGGCAAGCTACGAGGTGCGGGCGTATTACGGCGGGCCGTGGGAGGACTATTACGCCAGCGCGCCGGTGAAGCTGAACGTGCTTCCGGTGAATCTGCGGCTGATCGCCTCGGCGCGACTCGGCGCGCGGTCGCCGATGGCGCCGATCCCCGGCGCGTTCGTGCATCAGACGGCCCAGGGGCAGTTCGCGGTGTTTTTGCAGCAGCAGTGGCCGCAGCTTCCGCCGATGCCGATGCACGGGGTGAAGGTGGCGACGCTGGCGACGGAGCCGACGGTACTGGCGACGGCTGCGGCGGTCGATCCTGAGCCGCCGGCGGGACAGGTGCTGTGGAGCCAGGGCGGCAAGTGGATGATGGCGACGGTGGACTTCGGCCCGAGCCCGGCGAAGGCGATGCCTTTGCCGCCGGCGCCGCCGGTGCCGTTCGTGCCGGCGCTCGAGGGCGGGCCGCTGCGGAGCCCGATCAGCCTGGCGACGGGCGAGGTGGCGGCGGTGTGGGCGAGCACGGACATGACCAAGGCCAGCGCGATGGTGATCGACCCCGCGGGCGAGGTGGTCTCCACGGCGCTGGACCTTGGCAAGGGCAAGCCGATCGGCGCGTACGCGTGTCTGTGGGAGCGGGGCGAGCGGCTGCACATGCTGTGGGCGGGGGCGTCGGCGCGGGAGTTTGCGTACTCCAGATTGGTGTTGGCGGATGTGGCCGGCGGGTTCTCGACGCCGACGGTGACGCTGACGGACGAGCCGATCGTGTGGCTGGAGGGGTATGTCGATTACGGGTCGGCGCTTACGGACGTGATGGTGCAGGATGAGATGGATCCGGAGGAGACCAAGCCGCGGACGCAGCCGAAGCCGAAGATGATGGCGTGGGTGGTGACGCGTGGGAAGGACTCGCTGATATTCACGAAGACGAACCTGGTGGATCGGTCGTCGACCGAAATGGCGACGTTTGGGTTGAAGAATGCCGAGGGTGTGGAGGTGGTGAGTGCGACGCTGGATGCGCGGAACGCGCCGGCGATGATCGTGCGGACCAAGGACGGTGCGATGTCGTACGTGAGCGTGACCGAGGCGCGGGTGACGCCGCTGGCGGAGGCGTCCGGGCGTGTGCTGACGATGGACTCGCTGCCATCGCTGATGGCGGCGACGAGCCGGTCAACGTTCCCGTGGGTGTACGTGCGGTACATGGACAAGGCGGCGGGACGGATCGCGTACATCAAGCTCTCGCCTGAGGCGGAACGCGACCCGATGTTGCCCAAGCCCGAGGCGCCCGCGCCGCCGGCGGATGTTGGTGATGACGAGCCGGATCCGGATGCGCCGATCTTTAAGCCCGGGTTGCCGACGGGCGATGAGCCTTGAGTCCGTGGTCAGTGGTCAGGTCTCAGTTTTCAGCAGACGAGCGCGAGGTGATTTGGGAGGATCTTCGATGCCACCAGCAGCACGAGTTGGCGACATGCATGTGTGCCCGGCGGCGACCGGGCCGGTTCCCCACGTCGGTGGTCCGATCGTCGGCCCGCCGACGCCGCCGGTGGTGCTGATTGGGTTCATGCCCGCGGCGGTGGTGGGGCACATGGTGACGTGCACGGGCCCGCCGGACACGATCGCGATGGGGTCCACGAAGGTGATGATCGGGAACAAGCCCGCAGCGAGGCTGGGCGATTCGTGCGCCCACGGCGGCACGATCGTCCTTGGGTGCTTCACGGTGATCATCGGCTGATCGCGTTCTCGGACGGCGGCGGGACGTGTGGATAGAGATTCGGGCCGCGGGGGCGGCGGGCGTGGGGGTTTGGGTGTGAATCGGCGCACGTCGCGAGCCGACGAATCGTGCAATCGCTGGAAATCAGCGAGTCGGATGCCAATCATCCCGCTCGCCCTTTGTTGAGAGCAGCAAGGTCGGCGAGGGTTTTGGCCACTTTAGCTCAGCGGTAGAGCGATGCTTTCGTAAAGCATAGGTCCAGGGTTCAAATCCCTGAAGTGGCTTTGAAGCGGTGCCGTGAGGCGCGGTATTTGAATCTTGGTTGATGTGTGTTCCGAACCGTCCGCGGGCGGTGCGTGCCCCGGCCGATGCGCGGGCGTGTCGCTGTCGCTTTGCGAGGTCCGGGAGTCGGGCGGGTGCTGCCAGCTGGCGCGGGGTGGATAAGGGTCTTTGACGATGTGGCGGATCGCACTGGCAATGCTCCTGGGCGATCGTCCCAAATACCTGGCGCTGGTGGTCGGGCTGTCGTTCGCGGTGCTGCTGATCTCGCAGCAGGGTGCGATTTTTCTTGGGCTGCTCGTTCGCGCCACCGGCCCGCTTCAGAACGTCGCGCAGCCGGACCTGTGGGTCACCGACCCCTACGTCCGCTGGGTCAGCGAGACGCGAGCGCTGGCCGACTCGGATCTCTTCCGCGTGCGTTCGGTCAGCGGCGTGCAGTGGGCCGAGCCGTTCTTCAGTGCCCGCGTCAGTTGCGACCTGCCCGGCGGCGGGCAGCGGCTCGTCAGCCTCGTGGGCGTGGACCGGACCACGCTCGTCGGCCAGCCGCCGGAGATTACCGAAGGACGCCTGGAAGACCTGAAGATCGACGGCGCGGTGTTTGTCGAGGAATCGGCACGCTCGAAGCTCGAGGACGTGAAGATCGGTGACGAGTTGAAACTCAATGATCGACGAGCGGTCGTGGTGGGGTATTGTCGCGCCAAGAGCGGATTTGATTCGCCGGCGCTGCTGTACACGACGTACGCGCAGGCGGTGACGTTTGTGCCGCTGGGGCGCAACGCGATGACCTTCATCCTTGTAAAGGTGAAGCCCGGGGAAGACATCGCCAGCGTGCAGGCACGCATCGCGGCGCTGCCGGGGGTCGCGGCGTACACCACCGATGAGCTTCGCGCCAAGACGATGAACTTCATCCTGGTCGAGACCGGCATCGGGATCAACTTCGGGATCACGGTGTTGCTGGGGGTGATCATCGGTCTGGCGGTGTCCAGCGCGATCTTCTACCAGTTCACGATGGAGAACTCCAAGAACTACGCGGTGCTGAAGGCGATGGGCGCCAAGCGCCCGGCGCTGATCGGCATGGTGCTGCTGCAGGCGGTGTGGGTCGGGTGCATCGGGTTTGGATGTGGCGTGGGGCTGACGGGGTTGTTCGCGATCATGTCGCGCACGCCGGGGACGGAGCTTGCGGTGCTCTTCCCGGCGTGGCTCTTTGGCGCGAGCTTTGTGGGGATGATCGCGTGCATCTCGGTGGGGTCGTTGCTGTCGTTGCAACGCGTGCTCCGGCTTGAGCCGGCGGTGGTGTTCAAGTGACGACCAATGCGCCCGTCCAGTCCGGCGTGTCCGAAACACCCGCGATCCGCTGCGTCGGCCTGACCAAGTCGTTCGGCAAGGGCGCGATGGAGGTTCGTGCGCTGCGGGGGGTGGACTTCGAGGTCTCGCCCGGGCAACTGGTGATGCTCGTCGGGCCGTCGGGCTGCGGGAAGACCACACTGGTCTCGATCATCTCCGGTGTGCTGGATGCCGACGCGGGGCGCGTCGAGCTGTTCGGGACGGATTGGGCGACCCTGCGCGGGGATGCCAAGACCGGGCGGCGCGGGAGCATGGTGGGGTTTGTGTTTCAGCAGTTCAACCTGCTGGCGCCGCTCTCGGCGGTGCAGAACGTCGCGGTGCCGCTGGTGATCCGCGGCGTGGCGCAGCGTGAGGCGCTGAAGCGGGCGAGCGACGCGCTGGCCGCGGTGGGGCTTGGTGATCGGCTCAAGTCCAGACCCTCGCAGCTTTCCGGTGGGCAGCAGCAGCGCGTCGCGATCGCCCGCGCGCTGGTCGGCAATCCGCGGCTGCTGGTGTGCGACGAACCCACGGCGGCGCTGGACGCCCACACGGGCCAGTCGATCATGGACTTGATCAAGCACGCGTCGCGGTCGCTGGATGATGAGGGCCAGGCGCGATGCGTGCTGGTGGTGACGCATGACAACCGCGTGTTTCACTACGCCGATCGCATCGAGCAGATGGACGACGGGCTGATCAAGGCCCGGGCGGATGACTTTGTGTATCAGGAGCAGCAGCACCACGGTGAGCCGCGCGGATGAGTGGAGGGATGCCGGTGGCGGCAGACGCGGCATCGCGGCGGCACGGCAGAAGGCACGCGGCGGAGTGCGGGGCGCGGGCGGGTGGCGGTGGGCGGCGTTGGATTCAGGAGCGCGATGATGATCAAGTGGCTGACAATCTTGGTGGCGTGTCTGGGGCTGGGTGTGGCGTTGTACGCCGTCGCGACCGAGGGGCAGGATCGCATGGTGCCGCCGGCACCGGCTGCGCCGCCGAGTGTGAACCCGTTCGCGCGTGGGATCGCGGCGGCGGGGACGGTGGAGGCGGCGTCGCGGAACATCGCGATATCGCCGCCCGAGGGCGGGCTGGTGGCAGAGGTGTTCGCGCCCGTTGGTGGCACGGTGAAGCGTGACGCCCCGTTGTTCAGGTTGGACACGCGACTCTTGGAGGCGGAGCTGGTCAGGGCGCGGAGTGCGGAGGCGGCGTCGGCGGCGCGGCTGGCGAGGCTCAGGGCGCAGCCGCGGGCGGAGGATGTGCCGGCGCTGGAGGCGGCGGTGGCGCGTGCCGCGGCGCAGCTTGCTGATGCGGAGGACCAGCTCGAGGACACCAGGCGAGCGGCGACGAGCCAGGCGGTTTCGGCGTCGGAAATGTCGCGACGGAGCTTCGCGGTGGATGTGGCCCGGGCCGAACTGCGTCAGAATGAGGCGAGGTTGAACTTGATGCGCGCTGGGGCGTGGGGGCCGGATGTTGTGGTGGCCGAGGCGGAGCTCTCGCAGGCCCAGGCCGAGGTGAAATCGATCCAGCTCCGGATCGATCGGCTCACGGTGCGGTCGCCGATCGACGGGACGGTGTTGAAGCGGAACATCGAGCCGGCGCAGTTCGTGTCGACGGCGGAGTCGGCGATGATCGTCGGTGATCTCAGCACGCTCCGCGTGCGGGCGCGCGTGGACGAGGAGGATGCGCCGATGCTGCGCGATCGGGCCCGCGGCGTGGCCCGCGTGCGCGGCGTCGAGAGCGAGTCGCTGGAGCTGCGGTGGCTGTGGGTCGAGCCGCTGGCGCAACCGAAGACGGAGCTGACGGGCGCGACGGTGGAGCGTGTGGACACGCGCGTGGTGGAGGTGATGTTCGAGATCACGGGCCGCGCCCGGACACGGCTGTTCGCCGGGCAGGTGGTGGATGTGTTCATCGATGCGGCGCCGGGAGCAAGGGAGCCCTGAGCGCCAGCTCAGGCTTCAGCCTTGGACATCGGAGTTCGCAGAGCACGCGGGGAGTGCGAAGAAACGCAGAGAGATGCAGGGGACGTACCCGGAGGGCGCGGAGAACGCGGAGGGACACGGAGCGAGAACCGGGAAGGCTGGAAAATCGGTGTTTCAACGAACGGATGGAGGGGATGCAAGGGCGGGATTTTTGGCACCGACCCCGCCCGCGGAGGCGGATCAAGGGCGTGGCGTGCTACGGCGGCGAGCCGGAGAATCGGCGAGTTGAAGGTCTGCAAGTGCCAGATTCTGACGGCCTTCGGACGGGAAGCTGGCCGGGCGTGATCTGGTTGAGGGTTGGGGGCGGGTTGGGGGCGGGGGGGGTGGGGGGGCGGCGGGTACGGGGTTTGCCCGCGGTTGGAGTTTTTTCTTGACCCGAACGGGAACCAATGCGAATCGGAGGCGTCGAACACTGTGTGCGGGAGTCTGGATCGTGCAGAGCGGGCTTGAAGCCGATACACTCTGACGGCCAGACGGACCATTGAACAGACGAAAGACAGACTTTTCCCCCTCAGTCGTGGGAACATCAAGGAGCGGTACATGGCTTTGAAGCAGACTCTGACTCGTTCGGCTTTGCAGATCGGCGCCGTGGTGGCGGTGGCCGGATCGTGCCTCTTGACGGTGCATGCCCAGTCCGCGGCACCCGAGGCGAACAAGCCTGTTGTCCGCAACAGCGGCAACCCGGCCCGCGACAACCTGCAGCGCTTGCAGACGATCGTGTCGATCGACGAGACGAACACCCGCATGTCGAACATCATCGATTTCCTCGCGAAGGAAACCGGCGCGAACTTCGACGTGCTGTGGAAAGGTGACCGTTCGGGCGGCCTTGATCGCGATCAGGAACTGAGCGCGTCGTACAAGAACCTCTCGGCGATCGTTGTGTTGGAGAAGGTGCTCGCCCGCTACTCGCAGGAGTCGGGCACCGCTTCGACGTGGCAGATCAGCGATGTCGGCGCGATCCAGGTCGGGCCGAAGGAGATCTTCAACAAGTCGACGCGTCGCGTCGAGCTGTACGACATCAACGACCTGCTCTTCGTCATGCCGACGTACGACCAGGCTCCGGAGATCGATCTGGAGAAGGTGCTGCAGAACCAGAGCGGCGGCGGCGGCAGCGGCGGTTCGCCGTTCCGTCAGAACCAGCAGAACAATCGCGAGCCGCCGCGGTCCAAGGAGGACCGTGGTCGTGACGTGATCGGCCTGATCACCTCGCTGGTCGAGAGCGACCAGTGGTTCGGCGATGTGCCGGAGCCGAAGTACTACCAGGGCCACATCATCGTCGATGCCCCGGACTATCTCCATCGCGCGATCAACGGGTACCCGTATTGGCCGTCGGTGATCCGCGCTGGTGGCAGCGGCAGCTCGCGTCGCTACGTCTCGCTCACCACCGAGAATCAGCTCGCGGCGGTGAAGGGCTTTGCCAACAGCCCGGTGACTGGCATCGTCCCCGGCGGCCCGGGCCGCTGAGCGACGAGTGTCGGCTCGGTCCAACCAGAGTTTCGTCAGAGGGCCCGCGTTTGCGGGCCCTTTGTCATTGCGACTTTCGGCCCGGATGTTTGTACGATGGAGCTATGACGATCGCAACTTCATCGGTGACGCGGGACGGAACTGGCGGTGCGGGGGGCGCGGGGGGCGCGGGAGGTGGGGGGGTGGGGGATGAGGCGGTGCCTGGGTTTATGGGTGGG
>JALHNK010000069.1:0-8130 GCA_022843565.1 Phycisphaerales bacterium | reverse complement strand
CCGGGCCCGCCCGGGGGGGGGGGGGGGGGGGGGGGGGCGGGGGCCGGGGGGGGCGCGGGGCATGAGGCGGTGCCTGCGATTTTGGGTGGGCGGGCGTGTGTGACGCTGGATCAGAAGGAGGCCAATCGCTGGCCCTTGATCGGGCCGGACGATGAGGCGGCGGTGCTGCGCGTGCTGCGTTCGGGGGAGCTCTCAAGCGGGCACCTTCCCAGCGCGATGGGCGGCTATCCGTGCCCGCACCCGGAGGTGCTGGCGCTGGAGTGTGAGTGGGCGGAGTATCTGGGTCTGCCGACGATCGATGTGAGCGACCTGATCCCGGCGATGGCGGGCAAGGGGTTCCGGGTTGCGCCGAATGTCCTCTCGCACAACAACGGGACGGCGGCGATCCTGGCCGGGCTTCACGCGATGGACATCGGACCGGGTGACGAAGTCATCGTGCCCTCGACAACTTGGTGGTCCAGCGTGCTGACGGTGCTGCACGTGGGCGGCGTGCCGGTCTTTGCCGAGGCGGACATGCAGACGCTGGCGCTGGACCCGGCGGATGTCGAGGCGCGGATCACGCCACGGACCAAGGCGGTGATCGTCACGCACCTGTTCGGCATCCCCGCGAAGATGGACGAGATCATGGCGGTGTGCAAACGGCACGGGCTGAAGCTGATGGAGGACGCCAGTCACGCGCACGGCGCGACGTATCGCGGCACGAAGCTGGGGTTGCTGGGCGATGTTGCGGTGTTCAGCCTTCAGGCGAACAAGCTGGTGCCGAGCGCTGAGGGTGGCTTGCTGGTGACCAAGGACAGTGATGTGCTGCTGAAGGCGGCGCGGTTTGGGCAGTACGAGCGGCTGGTGCCGCTGAAGGCGTTTGGCCATCCGTATGGCGAGTTCGCCGCGACGGGGTTTGGGTACAAGTTCCGCATGTCGCCGCTGAGCGCGGCCCTGGCGCGGGCGCAGCTCAAGCACCTTGATGAGCGCAACACGGTGCGGACGGATAACTGCGAGTATCTGAGCCGTCGGCTTGCGAAGCTGGGGCTCCAGTGTTTCCTGAGCGGTGATCCGGGGCTGGAGCATTCACGGCGGGTGTACTTCGAGTTCCTTGTGCGGCATGACGAGGCCAAGTCTGGAGTACCGACGAAGGCGCTGGTCAAGGCGCTTCAGGCCGAGGGTTGCCAGGTGAGCGCGCCGCGGTATCCGCTGCTGCACCAGCAGCCGGTGTTTACCGAGGGGCATTGGCTGGATCTGGCGAGATTGCGGCACGATCCGGCGATCAGTGCGCGGGTGTATGCGCCGACGGAGCTGCCCCGCACCACGGCTGGGAACGGGACGCTGATCAAGCTGCCGAGCTTCCCGAATGCAAGCCGCGAGTTGCTGGATCAGTACGCGATGGCGTTTGAGAAGGTGATGCGGGAGGCGGGGCGATTGCCGCGGGCGTGAGAGGCGTTCACGGGTTCTTGGGTTGGCTCCCACCGGTGCCGAGTGAACGGGCACGAGCCTCTCGGGCAACGCGCGCGCGTGGGGATTCGTCCGACGCGAAACGGCCGACGAGCCACCAAAGGATCATCGCGATCACTGGGACGATGAAGATGCCGATCATGTAGCCCCAGCCTCCGCCCCGTCTGTGTATGTCGCGAAAGGTGATAACCCAGGCCCAAAATAGAAGGCCAAAGACCAGTATCGACGCGACGTAGGCCGTTGTGGGCACGCGGAGACCTTCACTTTCAATGAGCGCTACTTCTTGGTCTTCGGCTCATCATCGTCATCGTCGAAGTTCAAGTCCTTGAGCAGGTCCTTGAGGTCGCCGCCCTCGTCGTCGTCGTCAAAGACGCTGGGCTTGCCGATGGTGGTGGGCGGCTGCTTGCTGGCGGGCGAGGCGCCGGGCTTGGCGGCCCCGGGGCGGGCGTTGCCGATGGGCAGGTCGTCGTCGTCGTCATCTTCGAGGCCGACGGTGCCGGCGGCGTAGCAGTCCTTGGCGTCGATCTTGCTGGGGTCGCCGTTGATCTTCACGACGAAGACCACCGGGCCGACGGTGATGAGGTCGCCCGGCGAGAGGGTGGCCTCGCGGGTCTTTTTTCCGTTGACGTAGGTGCCGTTGGAGGAGCCGAGGTCTTTGATGGAGACTCCGGTCGCGGAGACGAGCAGCTCGCAGTGTCGGCGCGACACGGCTGGCACCGGGATGCGCAGCTTTGCCGCCTCATCTCGTCCGATGAGTGTGGACGCTTTCTCCAAGGGGAGTTCGCGGGAGGAACCGTCGGCTTTGACCATCACAAGGGCGACTTGCACAGGCGGAATCCTCCGGTCCAGGCGAACGTGAGTTCGCGTCGAGTGTCCCACCCCCACCCCACCGACAACTGCCTCCGCCACCACCCAACCGAGCTCCGAGCTCCGGCGGCTGAGGCGAGAGGATAGCGTACCCGGTTGGGGCGGGGCGTGTCGCGGAAGCAAGGGCGTCGGGGGCTGCGATGCGGGGTTGGAGACGCGGGACGGAGCGGGTCGGACGCCGGGGCGCGACGGAGCCGGATGCAGATGAGCGATGAACGAACGCACAGATCGATCAGTCTTGGGCAGGCCACCGGCTGGATCGCGCCTGCGCTCTCGGCTCGGGGCGTGCTGGAGGCGGGTCTTGCGGGTCCGGCGGACGCGCGGCGAGGGCGATGCGAGCCGGTGCGGTCGCTGTACATCCACACGCCGTTCTGCGTCCACAAATGTCACTATTGCGATTTCTACTCGTTTGTGGACCAGAAGGACCAGCAGGCGGCGTTTGTTGATCGGCTGATCGATGAGCTGCGGGCGCTGAGCGTTCATGCGTGCGACGCGGGCGGGACGCCGGTGGCGCTGGCGACGATCTTTGTGGGCGGCGGGACGCCGAGTTTGCTGCGGGTGGATTTGTGGGAGCGGTTGCTGACGGCGATGGAAGAGGTGTTTGATTTGTCGGCGATCCGAGCCGCGGCGGGCGTGCGCGACGGGGTTGGTGCGGACGCATTACTGCGGGATTGCGCGCCGAGCGCGGAGTTCACGGTCGAGTGCAATCCTGAGAGCACGACGCCGGAGTTGCTGGCGGTGTTGCGGGCGCATGGCGTTGGGCGCGTGAGCGTTGGGGCGCAGTCGTTTGAGCCGCGGCATCTGAAGACGCTGGAGCGCTGGCACGATCCGGCGAATGTCGAGCGGGCGATCGAGTTGGCGCGGGGCGCGGGGATCACGCGGCAGAGTGTGGATTTGATCTATGGCGTGCCGGGGCAGACGCTGGAGGAGTGGGCTCGCGATCTGGAGCGGGCGATCGCGCTGAAGACGACGCACCTGTCGTGCTACAACCTGACGTACGAGGCGACGACCGCGATGACCGCGCGGCTGAACGCGGGGGAGTTTGTCGCGGTGGATGAGGATGTCGAGGCGGACATGTTTGAGCTGACCGGCGCGGTGCTGAGCGCGGCGGGGCTGCGGCGGTATGAGGTCAGCAACTACGCGAAGCCGGGGCACGAGAGCCGCCACAACCTGGCGTACTGGTGGCAGGAGCAATGGCTCGCGGCGGGGCCGAGCGCGAGTGGGCATGTGTTTGAGGGAGGCGCTGATGCTGGCGGCGTGGCTGGCGCGAGCGGAGCGAAGAACGGGGGGGCGGCGAGCGGCGTGCGGGCCGCTGGGGCGTTTGCGCAAGCGGGCCATCGCTGGAAGAACCGGCCGGCGCTCGCGCAGTATCTCGATTCCAGCGATCACGGCTACGCGCCGATCACGGGCTATGAAGCGCCGGACGCGAGGCGTGCCGTACGCGAGCGGCTGATGACGGGGATTCGGTTGAGTGACGGGGTCAATGGAGAGGCTGCGGCGGACGCGGTTGCGACTGTTTCGGGTGCGCAGTCGGCGACGGCGCTGCGTCGCGAGATCGACGGTTTCGTCGGCGATGGGCTGCTGGAGGTCCGCGATGGGCGCGCGATGGTGACGGGGCGCGGATGGCTGGTGGCGGACTTTGTCGCGAAGCGGTTGATGGATGCGGTGGGGTGAGCGGGCGAGTTGCACGCGGCGTCGTGGAACGCGGCCGGCGAGATGGCGCGGCAGCGGAGGGCGAACTGGTTCGCCGAGCCGCAGCGGTCGCGGGGTCGATGCGTCGCTCGAGTGAAAGAGCTGAGGGAGTGACCCTCGCCTTTGGAGTGGCGCGATTGAAGCGTTCGCGCTGGATCAGCGGCGGCGACGCGAAGCCAACAGCCCGCCCAAGCCGAGCATCGCGGCCGCGCCGGGTGATGGGATGGTGCTCCAGCCCAGTGTCAGCGACATGTCGGGCACGAGGGGGTTCATGCCGGTGGTGCCGAAGTAGGTGCAGGTGAACTGGTTGCCGTCGATCGCGTTGACCTCGGAGCCGACGACCGGGTCGAACCCGTAGGTGAACGCGATGATCGTGTCGGCGAAGTACTCGACGCCCCCGATGGTCAGCGTCACGGCGGAGATGTTGAACGCGCCGCCGGGCGAGCCGGAGGGCTCGGCCGGGTACCGGCAGTTCATGCGGATGTAGTTGCCATTACCGTCGGGGTTGCCCAGCACATCGGTCAGGAAGACCGAGTAGTTCTCGCCCGAGCCCGGGAAGCCGCCGTGGTACCCCGCGGCGGCGCCGCCGGTGATCGGGACGCTGAAGGTGTGCGGGTCGCCGTAGGCGAAGGGTGTGGATTCGTAGACGGTGATCGCGGTGATCCCGGGAGTGAGGCGGATCTGCGCGAGCGCGGACGTGGAGGTCAGCGCGATGGCGATCAGGGAGACAGTGGTGGGCGTGTGCATGGTGTTCTCTCTTTCAAGCTGCACGCGGCGCTGTCGCGCCGCGTGCTTGAATCAAGTTGTGGTGACGTTGTACGGACGAGGCCTTCAGCGGCGGCGGCGTGCTGCCACAAGCCCGCCCAAGCCCAGCAGCGCGGCCGCGCCGGGGCTGGGGATGAAGTTGATCGCGAAGAACGAGCCGCCGATGCCGGTGGCGACGTTGGAACTCAGCGTGGTGTCGCCGTTGATGTTGCTCGAGACGTTGAAGTCCCACGAGAGCTGGTACAGCGTTCCGGCGGTGAGCATGCCGGTGGCCGAACCGGAAAGGGGCGCATTGGCGTTGTAGATGTCGCCGAAAGCCGGGAACCCGCCGTTGCCGGAGCGGAAGATCGATGAACCAAAGGTGGCGAGCGTCGGACCGCTGACGACCCCGAAACTGACCAAGCCGCTGGCGCTGGCATTTGAAGCCGACGTGCCCTGAAGGAACATGGTGACGCTGCCGAGAATTTCGTATGGCATGTTCACCAGCGGGGTGAAGCGGACCTGGCCGAAGAGCCGTCCGAAGGCGGTGGGCTGCGTGACAAACGGCGCGCCGCTGTTGCGCAGTTCGTTGACATCGACGCGGATCTCCGCGAGGTTGCCGCCGGTGTAGGTGTGGATGATGCGGCCGGAGACACCGTTGGGGTTGTTGCCGGCGCCGTAGAACTGCGTGCCAAACGACCAACTGTTCCAACTCGCTGCGCCGTTGCCGGCGGCCGTGGTGAGGAAGCTGTTGAATGGGCCCTGCTCGGAGATCTGCGCCTGGGCGGCACCAGCGCACAGGCTCAACGCGAGCGCTCCAGCAACGGGCGCAAGTACCGGGCGCAATGAACGATAGATGACACTCGTGTACATGCTCTCTCCTCCGGCGGCGCTCTCAGGCGCTACTTGGACTCCAACAAAGATGCGGGCACGGCATACGCCGCGCCCGCGGGGAAGCGAACGTGATCAGGCCCGGCGACGGCGTGCCGCGACCAGCCCAACCAAGCCCAGCAACGCGGCGGCGCCGGGGGCGGGGACGAGCGTGGTTGTGAATGAGACGTCCTGCAGGTAGAACGAGCCGACTGGCGGAGAACCGCCACCGAAGAAGACCGGCGTCATGGCCCGCAGCGGGCCGCCGAGGGTGGAAAAGGTGAAGGTGTTGGCAACGCCGGGCTGCAGCGCCGTGCCGCTGGTCGAACTGGTCAGCGTGATGCGCCCCTCAGCGGCATAGCTCAGGCCGACTTGGAATGCGTCGTTGAGGAAGTCCACGCGCAGGCTCATGCCGCCCCACAGATCGGGCAATGCGGCAGAGCCATCGCCGACGTAGAGCCCCGCATCATCGATGCTCTGCGGCGCGGCGGCGATGGGGTTGATGGCGATGTAGCGGAAACTGGGAATTTCGCCAGCGTTCACGTTCTCATTGAAGTACGGGTTGTTCTGTGTGTTGGCGTTGCTGAAGTCGCTCTGAGCTCTGTAGTATTCGTAGCCACGGCGGCTGGCCCAGAGTTGGATCACGGTGTTGAGCGTGAAGGATGTCGTGACAGTCGCTGGCTGCTGCACGCCGGTGCCGTTGTCGTAGAAGAAGCTCGATGTTTGCCCGCCGACGAACTGTTCGTTGCGAGGTGGGCCGATCTGGGCGATGGCGGAGTGGGCTGTGACAAGACCGGCGGCGAGCGCCGCGATGGATCCGGGGGACATGGTGAAGTTGGTCATGGTCTCTCTCTCGTTGGTGACAGGCGATCTCGAACGTACTCGGTGCGAACCGAGCACTCAAGCCGCGGCCCCGGCGGTGGCCGGGGGCACGGTGGGGTGGTTGAGTAATCAACGACGGCGACGCGTCGCCATCAGCCCTCCGAGGCCCAACAGCGCCGCCGCGCCGGGCGTGGGGATGGGCTGCGTCCAGAGCAACGCCTCCTCCCGGCTCGTGGCGCCGTTGAAACCAAAGCCCGTCACGTAGAGGTTGGTGCCGTCGCTGGAGATGCCCGTCGCGAGGGTGTAGCCGAATCCCGACGGCAGGAACGCCGAAAGGTCGACCCACGACGCGGCCGAGCCGCTCCAGAGACCTGCGCGAATGACACCGCCGAGAGTCGCGTACCCCACCTGTTGGCCGTCGCTGGCGGCGTAGGCAACGGACTCCGAAGCGCCCGCGGGGTTCAGGTCAACCCACGACGTGGCCGTCCCGCTCCAGAGGCTGGCGTGATTGACACCGCCAACAACCGCGTATCCCGCCTGCTGGCCCCCGCTGACGCCGTAGACAATTGAGTTCGTCGCTGCGGCAGGATGCAGGTCGACCCACGATGTGGCCGTGCCACTCCAGAGGCTCGCGCGAACCATCCCGCCAACCATCGCGGACCCGGCCTGCTGGCCGGCGCTGGCGGCATTGACAACTGAACTCGACGCACCCGTCGGATGCAGGTCGATCCATGACGCGGCCGTCCCGCTCCAAAGGCTGGCGCGACTGACACCGCCCACGACCGCGGACCCCGCCTGCTGGCCGCCGCTGGCGGCATTGGCAACTGAACTCGACGCGCCCACCGGGCTCAGATCAACCCACGAGGCGGCGGTGCCACTCCAGAGGCTGGCGCGAAAGGCATCGTTGACATATGCGGATCCCGCCTGTTGGCCGCCGCTGGCGGCATTGGCAAACGACTGCGCCGCGCCCGCCGGGTGCAGGTCAACCCACGATGCCGCCGTGGAACTCCACAGGCTGGCGCGATACACACTGCCGACGACCGCGAACCCCGCCTGCTGGCTGCCGCTGGCGGCATTGGAAAACGACTGCGTCGCTCCTGCGGGATTCAGGTTGGTCACCGTCCACTGGGCCAGCGCCGAAGTGGTGGCGAAGTTGGCGACGACAAGGAACGCGGCGACGCTGATGGACGGCTTGGCGGACATCTCTCTCGCTCCTCGGGCTTCCGCCCGGTTTGGCAAACTCTGCACGAAGCGGATCTCGAAGCCGCACGCTCGGCGGTGGCCGGACGTGCGGTGGGTGCTGTTAAAATCACGAGCGGCGCCGGCGGGCGGCGATCACGCCGCCGAGGCCAAAGACGGCAGCGGAAACGGGCGTTGGCACAAGTGACACCGAGCGGATCTCCGTGAGATCTGTACGGGCGAGCACGGACGCTTCACCCCAGTAAATCGAGGACACGCTTGCAACACCGCTGCCGAGTGCCATCGTTTGAATGAGGGTGTTGTCGAGGAACAACTGCGCACCGGACGGACCCGCCTCGACGCGAATCGTGTGGAAGGCGGACGACAGATCGTTGGCGAAGATGGGGTCGGACGTACCACTGTTGTCGCTTCGGAGGCCCAGCCCTGTGCTGCCCGCCTCCAGCGAGATCCAGCGGCCGAAGTTGTCCTGCAGAACGGTCGAGAAGCCGC